>JBBRED010000197.1:0-15574 GCA_038203335.1 Haliangiales bacterium
CTCGAGATCTCGGCGCGTGATCGCATCCTTTGCGATCAGCGTCTGGGCGCGCCTGAGCTCGGCGTCGGTGTTGGCGAAGTCGGCCTTCGCGCGAGCGACGGCGGCCTCGGCGGCGCGGATCGAATCGGAAGCGCCGCGCACCGAGGCGCCGGCACCGGTCAGCGCAGCTTTCGCGGACGACAGACCACCCGTCGACGACTGCTGCACGATCGCGACCTGCGCTTCGGCGGCCGCGGCCGACGCCTTCGCCGCCTCGAGCTCGGCCTCGGTGCGCGCGACCTCGACATCGAGGTCCGCCGGATCGAGCTCGAACAGGACGTCGCCGGCCTTCACGAGCTGGTTGTCGTGGACCTTGGCGGCCTTGACCACGCCGCCGACGCGCGCCGCGATCGGGACCACGTCGGCCTCGACCTGAGCGTCGTCGGTGCTCTGCTTGCCGGCAACCCACCAGTGGTGGAGATACCAGCCGCCCGCGACGAGCACGGAGATCACGCCGAGGATGAGGTATGCGCGCTTCGCTCGGCGACGGCGGGCGGCATCGGTGGCGGTCTGTTTGCTTTCGGCTTCCATGGCTTTACTCCGCGGAGATCTCGACGTGAACGGGGGTTTCGGTCCGCTTCACGCGGAGGAACAAGAGCAGGGGGAGGACGACCACGAACGCGATCGTCTGCAGGACGAAGGTCTTCTCGAAGCCGATCACGGTGCCCTGGAGCACCGCGCGGCCGGCGAACATCTTCTGGGTCAATGCGCCGGCGAGATCGGAGCTGAAGCCCCGCGCCATGAACGAGGCCTTGGTCATGAACGCCTGCGCGGCGACCTCGGGGCGCAGGAGTGACACGTTGCTCGCGAGGCCCGCCGCGGCGTGCGACGAGAACCGCGTGAACAGGGTGGCGAAGATCGAGAGGCCGATCGAGCCGCCGATCTGGCGAACGAAGCTGTTGACGCCGGCGGCGCCCGCGAGCTCGGAGCGCGGGATGTTGGAGAGGGCCGCGGTGGTGAGGGGGACGAACAGGAACGCGAAGCCGATGCCGGTGAGCGCGAGCGGCCAGAGGAGGTCGCTGGACGAGGTGTTGAGATTGATCTCGGCCTGCAGCCAGCAGCCGGCGGCCGTCATCACCAGACCAGCGCCGACGAGGTACGCCGGTCGCGTCTTGTTGTAGAGCTTCCCGACGACGGGCGACGCGACCATCATCGCGAGCGTCCGCGGCAGCAGCAACACGCCAGACTGGGTGGCGGAGAAGTGCATCAGCTCCTGCGTGAACACGGGCAGCAGGAACATCGAGCCCATCAGCATCGCGAACACGATCCCGGAGATCGCGGTGCCGGAGGCGAACGTGGGATCGCGGAACATGCGCAGATTCACGACCGGCGCGACGGCGGTGAGCTCGCGGATGATGAACGCGGCGAGACCGACGCCCGCGACGTAGGTGGCGATCACGATCTTCGTCGAGTCGAACCAGTCGTCACCCGCACCCTCTTCGAGCACGTACATCATCGCGCCGACGGCGATGCCCATCAGGACGATGCCCTGCCAGTCGAGGTGCTTGCGCTGCACGGCGGCGCGCGCGCGATTCTCGGCGAGCACGTCGGCCGGCTCGTGAACGTTGCGCCAGGTCAGGTAGATGCCGAGGATGCCGACCGGAAGGTTGACGAAGAAGATCCACGGCCACGACATGTTGTCGGTGATCCAGCCGCCGAGGACGGGCCCCACGGCGGGACCGACCATGATGACCATCGAGAACACGGCCATCGCCATGCCCTGCTCTGCCGGCGGGAACGTCTGGCGAAGGATCGCCTGCTGCGTGGGTTGCAACGCGCCACCGCCGAGGCCCTGAACGATGCGCCACAGCACGAGCATCTCGAGCGAGCGCGCGGTGCCGCAGAGCACGGAGCCGACCGTGAACAGGATCAGCGATGCGAGATAGACGCGCTTCTGGCCGAAGAACGAGCCGAGGAAGCCGGTGAGCGGCATCACCAGCACCATCGCGATCATGTAGGCCGTGGTGACCCACGTGATCTCCTGGAGCGATGCACCGAGCTGGCCGCGGATCTGCGGGATCGCGACGTTGACGATCGAGGTATCGATGGTCGCCATCAACGAGCCGAAGGCGATCGAGATCGCGACGGTCCACTTGCCCGCCTGAGGCCGGCCCGCGGTGGCGGGCGTGAACGTGCCGACCGCAGCCGTCACGGGCGCGCTCGCTTGCGCGCACCGTCGATGAGCAGCGTGACGATCGGATCGGCCGCGTCGACGAACGAGTCACCGCTCTCGCTGCGGCGCACGAGCACGGTCCGGAGCGCTCCCGAGAGCGTCATCGAGAGCGGCTCGACGCTCGCCTTCGCGATCACGCCCTCGGCGAGCCCGGCGGCGATGATCTCGTCGATCGCGGCGATCAGATCCACGTGCGAGCCGGTGGGTTTCAGGTGCTCGGCGGCGAACAGAACCTTGATGTAGTGCCGGTACTCGTCGAACACGCCGAACAGCGTGCGCATGAACGTGCGGAGGCGCGCCTCGAACGGCAGCTTCGCGCCCGCCGCGAGTGCGGCCATCACCTTCGGGCGCATCGTCGCGCGGCGGGTCTCGAACAGCGCGCGGACCATCGCGTCGCGATCTTCGAAGTAGTTGTAGAGCGTGCCGACGGCGACGCCGGCCTTCTTCGCGATCTGCGCGAGACCCGCTCCGTGGAGGCCCTTCGCGGCGATCAGCTCCTCCGCCGCATCGAGGATGGCCCCGCGGACCGCCTCGCGGACCTGCGTGCGCAGCGCCTGTCGAGGCGGGCGCCGTCTTGGTGAATCCAGATTCACGGGGATGAATCTATATTCACCGTGGCACTCTGCCAAGCTCGATCCCGCAACACTGCGTTGCGCGCACATGCGCCCACCGTGGCAGAGGCGCTCGCGATCCAGGTCGGCACGTGGATCGCAGCGGAGAGCTCGTACGATGTCTCGCCTCGTTCAACTTCGCCGTCTCGCCGTCCTCACCTTCGGTGCACTTGCCGTCGTCGTGGCCTGTCGCGCCACGGCGCCCGAAGGGCAACCCATGGGGCCTCGTCCCGGCCCGATCGAGCCGTCGTCGAATCCCGTTCCGGGCGTCCCCGATCCCACCCTGCCCGGAACGCCAGGTCCGACGTTTCCGACCCCTGACGCGCCTCCGACCTCGCCGGGGCCGGTCACGCTGCGCGAGGTGCCCTCGCCGGCCTATCAGGCCGCGGCCGAGCCCGCGCAGAGCCCGCGCGACGCCGGCGCGGACTCCTCGCTCTCGGATGCCGCCAGGTTGCCGCCGGAGATCCCCGATGCGATCCCGACCGACGCGGCGAAGACCCTGCAGCCGTAGCAGGGGCGCGCGGTGAGCTACGACGCCGCCCGATCGTGGGGCGCGCGGGACCGCTTGGATGCCTTCGCGCGCGCGTGCGGGCGAGCCGCGACGGACCGAGCGGGCTTCGCGCGAGCACGCGCGGTGGTCGCACGGGACGCGTGGGCCTTCGCTGCCGCGCCGCCCTCGAGCGAGGCCTTCAGGGCAGCCATGAGATCGGTGACCTCGGGCTTCGGTGCCTCCGGCGGTGCCGTGATCTCGCCGCCCTTCGCCTTCGTGGCGATCAGCTTGCGGACCCGGGTCTTCACCGTGTCCTTGTACTGCTCGGCGGAGAACGTCTCGTGCGTGAGCTGCTCGATGATCTTGCTCGCGAGCCTGAGCTCGGAGCTCGTCGGTTTCGGGAGCTTGGTCAGCGGCACCTCGCTCCACGCCTTGATCTCGTCCGGATAACGCAGCTGGTGCATGGCGAGGCCGTCCTCGTAGGGGCGGACCATCACGACGTATTCCTTGCCCCGCGCCGCGTACGCCGCGATGCCGGCGAGGCCCGCGTCCTCGAGCGCGTCGCGTAGCAGGCGATATGCGCGGTCGCCGCCCTTGGCTGGTCCGAGGTAGTAGCTGGCGTCGATCATCAGCGGATCTACCGCGGCGACCGGAACGAACTCGCGGATCGCGATCTCGTCGGAGGCGATCGCCTCGAGGTTCTTCAGCTCCTCCCTGGACAGCTCCACGAAGTTGCCCTTCGTGAGCTCGAAGCCCTTGGCCATCTCCGAGCGCTCCACCTCACCGTGCGTGGGACACACGTACTGCTGCTCGAGGCGCTCGCCGCATCCTGCATGGATGAAGTTGAAGTGAATCTCGTGCGATGGCTCGTTGGTCGAGTAGACCTTCACGGGGATCGAGACGAGACCGAACGCGATGGTGGCGGTGTCGATCGAGCGGGCGGGCATGGCGCGAGCCGGTGCGATCCGCATACCAGCACCGATCAGAAGTCCTCCGATCGCCTCGGCACGTGGCTCGCACTACCGCGGGCATGCGCACCGTTCTCGCCCTTTTGTTGGTCACCGCCGCGTCGTGCGCTGGCCGTTCGCACACCAAGCCGGTCCTCGGACCCGTGATCGGGCAATCGACCGCGCCCGGCCCGAGCAATCCCAGCGCACCGCTCGCGCTCGATCCGCCCGATGTGACCGAGGGTGGCGGTCGACTGAGCGGACCGGTCGGATCCGCACCGGGGTCGGTGACGCCGACCGTTGGCGAGCAGTCCTCGACGACAGGTCAGGCCACGACGGGTAGCACGGGTGACGGCCAGCCCGCGACCGTCTACGCGCCCACCGTCGGAGCGGGCCAGCCGATCACGACGATCCCGACCGCCCCGGCGCGGGCGCCCACGCCGACCACGCCCGTCACCGGCCCCGTCACCGGTGCGGGACCGAACGGGCCTGGAACGGGAACCGGTCCGGCGACCCCGCTCGGCCCGGCCACCGGCGCGAACACGCCGACGCCATCGACGCCGAACCGCCGTTAGCATAGACAGTGGGGATGGAACCGGCCGCCGTCGCAGCGATGCTCCGCGAGCTCGCCGTGTACTACGAGCTCGATGGCGATCGGCACCGCGCGTTCGCGTACGACCGCGCCGCGAAGTCGATCGAGCAGGCGAAGGGCCTGCACCGGCTGATCGACGAGGGTCGGCTCGAAGAGCTGCCCGGCGTGGGACCATCGATCGCGCGCGTCGTGGCGGAGCTCGCGCGGCGCGGCACCGTGCAGGTCCTCGAACGGCTTCGCGCGAAGTGGCCTCCGGTGGTGATCGAGCTCGCGCAGCTGCCGTCGCTCGGGGTGACGAAGGCGCGGAAGCTGTTCGAGGCGCTGCAGCCCGCGGACCTCGATGCCGTGGCCGCGCTGTGCACGTCGCACGTGATCAGCGAGCTGCCCGGGTTCGGCAAGCTCAGCGAGAAGAAGATCCTCGAGGCGATCGAGGAGCGCCGGCTCAAGGGCACGCGCGTGCTCCTGCTCGATGCCGAGGGCAGCGCGCTCTCGCTCGCGCATCACCTGAAGACCGACCCAGCGGCGATCACCGTCGAGGTCTGCGGGCCGGTACGGCGGTGGTGCGAGGTCGTGGATCATCTCGCGTACGCGGTCGCCACGCGCGAGCCGGAGGCGATCATCGAGCGGCTCGCGAGCTTCGGCCTCGTCACGTCCGTCGATCGCGATCGCGCCGCGGAGCAGGCGCCGGTCATCGCGTACCTCGCCGGCGGCCTGCGCGCCGATCTCTATCTCGCGCCGCCCACGAAGCTCGGCTGGGCGCAGATCCGCGCCACCGGATCGGCGGAGCACGTCAGCCTGCTCGAGGCGCGCGCGCGTGATCGCGGGACGGATCTCGCGATCCTCGAGGCCGCCGACGAGCCGCACGTGTACAAGGCGCTCGGCCTGCCGTGGATCCCGCCCGAGGTCCGCGACGGCACCGACGAGGTCAGCGCTGCCATCGGCGGCGATCACTTCACCGATCTGATCACGCTCGATGATCTGACCACCGCCACCCACTGCCACACCACGTACTCCGATGGCCGCAACTCGGTCGCCGAGATGGTGCGCGCCGCCGCCGAGCTGGGGTTCGATGCGATCACGATCACCGATCACTCCGCGGCCGCGAGCTACGCCGGTGGACTGACCATCGATTCGCTGCGCGCGCAGGCCGTGGAGATCGCCGGGCTGGTCGATCCCGAGGCGCGCGTGCTGCGCGGCACCGAGGCCGACATCCTCGCCGATGGCTCGATCGATGTCCCGCCCGACATCATCCCGGACCTCGACGTGATCATCGCGAGCGTGCACCAGCGGTTCCAGCTCGACGAGGACGGCATGACGAACCGGCTCGTCACCGCGATGCGCCAGCCGTTCTTCAAGATCTGGGGCCACGCGCTGGGGCGGCTGGTTCTCCGCCGCGATCCGATCAAGTGCCGGGTGGAGGACATCCTCGATGCCGCCGCGGAATCGCGCGCGGCGATCGAGATCAACGGCGATCCACACCGCCTCGATCTGGACCCCGTCAATGCGCGCAAGGCGGCCGCGCGGGGGCTGAAGTTCGTCCTGTCGAGCGACGCGCACTCGGCGAATGGGCTGTCGATGGCGAAGTACGCCGTGGCCATGGCGCGCCGCGCGCGGATCCGGAGATCGCAGGTGCTGAACGCCCTGCCGCCCGACGAGCTGGCCGAGCTGATCCGTCCCGTAGCCCGGTGAGACCGCGCCCACGTGGCGCGCCCGATGCAGGTATCTCTCCCATGGCCGTACGGACCGCGGTGGGAAAGCTCGCCAAGTACCGATCGATGCGCGATTTCGGCGTGACCGCCGAGCCGAGCGGTGAGCGAGCGAGCGCACCCAAGGGAAACTCGTTCGTGATCCAGAAGCACGCCGCGCGCCGGCTGCACTACGATTTCCGGCTCGAGCTCGATGGCGTGCTGCTGTCGTGGTCCGTTCCGAAGGGCCCGAGCTTGAAGCCCACGGAGCGCCGGCTCGCCGTCCGCACCGAGGACCACCCGCTCGACTACGCGAGCTTCGAGGGCATCATCCCCGCCGGGCAGTACGGCGGCGGCACCGTGGTGGTGTGGGATCGCGGAACGTAGACCGCCGAGGGCGATCCTCGCGAGGCCATCACCAAGGGCCGGCTGACGTTCACGCTCGACGGCGACAAGCTGCACGGCCGCTGGCACCTCGTGCGCACGCGGCCGCAGGGCAAGCAGGAAGGCTGGCTGCTGTTCAAGGGCCGCGACGAGGCGGCCGACGACAAGCTCGACATCGTCGCGCACCGTCCCGAGAGCGTGATCACCGGCCGCACCGAGCAGCCGAAGGAGCCCGCGAACCAGAACGTGACCACGCTGCTCTCGCAGCTTCCGCTCGGGTTCAAGCTGACCAACCTCGACCGGGTCCTCTACCCCGAGCAGGGCATCACGAAGGGGCAGCTCATCGCGTACCTCGCGGTCGTGGCGGACTGGATGCTGCCGCACGTCGCGGATCGTCCGCTCACGATCGTGCGCTGCCCCGAGGGCCGAAAGAAGCCGTGCTTCTTCCAGAAGCACATGCTCAAGGGCTCGCCCTCCCCGATCCACCGGGTCCCGATCACCGATTCCGATGGCGACACTGAAGACTACATGCGCGTCGACGACATGCCCGGCCTCGTCGGGCTCGCACAGATGGGGACGCTGGAGATCCACACGTGGGGCTCGCACGCCGACAACGTCGAGCGGCCCGACGTCATGGTCTTCGACCTCGATCCCGACGAGGGCCTCGCGTGGGACAAGGTCGCGCTCGCCGCGATCGAGCTGCGCGGGCGGCTCACCAAGCTCGGCCTCGCCTCGTTCGTGAAGACCACGGGAGGCAAGGGCCTCCACGTCGTGGTGCCGATCAAGCGCGGACCCGATTGGGACGAGCTGAAAGACTTCACGAAGCTCGTCGCCGAGGCGATGGAGGCCGACGCGCCTGAGCGGTTCACCACGAACATCGCGAAGCGCGCCCGCAAGGGAAAGATCTTCGTCGACTACCTGCGCAACGGTCGCAACGCGACGTTCATCGCTCCGTACTCGCCGCGCGCGCGTGATGGCGCAACCGTCGCGGTACCGATCACGTGGGAGGAGCTCGCCGCGGGCGTCGATCCTCTCTCGTTCACCACGCTCACCGTCCCGAAGCGCCTCGGCCGTCTGGCCGAGGATCCGTGGAAGGACATGGCAACGACGAAGCAGGCGATCACGGCGGCGATGTGGAGAGCCGTCCGCCGGAAAGGACCGCGATGACGATGGAACGTACCAACGACCTGGGAGTGATCGAGCACCGCCTGCTGGAGCTCGCCTACACCACCGACGCGAAGATCACGGCACCCGTGCTGGCGTACTTCGCGCGCTGCTCGATCGAGGATGCGGAGAAGGTCCTCGATGGGCTCGTCGCGCGTGACCGCATCAGCATGGATGTCAGCGATGACGGGACGATCGTCTACGAGGTTCCGGATCGCCAGAAGCTCACGCCGCGCGTCGAGGGGCCGGAGCGGCTCCAGATGGTCCCTCGACAGCACATGCCCGTTGCGATTCGCGATGGCAAGCCGGCGAATCCGGGCCTCGCCGCCGTGCTCTCGTTGCTGCTTCCCGGCGCGGGTCAGGCCTACGTCGGCCGGCCGGTCGCCGCCGTGCTGTGGTTCATGGTCGTCAGCCTCGGATACCTACTCATCCTGCCCGGCCTGTTCCTGCATCTGCTGTCGATGGTGTCGGCCGCGGGCTCGGCGCACAGGCTGAACTCCAGCCTCGCGCGCATGCAGCTCCAGGCCGGCTAGTACGTGGTGCCGGCCTGCTTGATCGTCACCGTCACGGTGCCGATCGGCTCGCCGCTGCCACCCTCGTTTGCGCGGTACTCGTACGCGACCATCACGCGCCGCCACGCGACGTGGACGCCGACGCGCCACTCGCGCTGCCAACCGTCCTCTCCGTAACCGCCGGGCAATGCGAGCGCGGCGTCGCTGACCGCGTAGCGGGCGATCGCGACCTCGCCGTGGACCCCGAGCTCCGTGCAGCGAATACGGCCGATCAGCCGCGCGCCCGCGGCGAGCTCCAGGGACGAGACTCCCGTCCCGAGCGCGACCTGGCCATCGACCACGCCGTACGCCTGCGCCGCGGGGATGCCAACGCTGCCTGTCGCGCGGTTGCCACCGGTGATCCCGATCGCGCGGTCGGCGATGTACCGGCTCTGCAGTCCCTCCTCGAGTGTGGGGCCGGTGCCGGTCGTGGAGTGCCACGCGTTCTGGATCCATCGCCCGCCGAGGTTGCCGGTGAACGTGGGTCCCAGGCGGACGAGGCTCGTCAACTCGAGAACGCGCGGCGTGCCCCACGTGCGCTCGACGGTCGCGAACAGCTCGAGTAGATCTTCGCGACGCTGGCCGCCGACCTCGGTCAACCAGCGATGCCACAGCGAGCCGCCGAGCTGGTCGCCGCGCCACGGGCGCCAGAACGCGACGCCGAGATCCGTGGTGAACCCGCTGTCGTCGAGCGGCGGCGTCAGATCGGTGAACGCGTCGTTGCTGATCGTGAGACGCGCGTCGGCGTGCGCGGATCCGGCGAGGATCGCGAGCACCGCGAGCGCCTTCACGCGGCCTTCTTGAGCCCGTGCGGCAGATCGAACGCGATGATCGCGAGCGGCATGATCGCCGTGAGGATCGGCACCCACAGCGGCTGGTGGAACACGCCGATCGCCGTCAGCGCCGAGACCGCGAGCAGCAGCACCACGCGGAGCTGCGCGTACGTCCGCCGGCGCCGGATCGAGAGGAACGGCAGCGCGAGATCGAACGGCATCAGCACGAACGCGACCTCGTTCCACCGGATCGCGGGCAGGGACGAGCCGATCACGAGTGCGTAGATGATCACGCCCCACAAGGTCAGGTAGATCGTCGGAGCAACGAGCGCGAGTCGCTCGAACCGGCGCCGCCACTGCGCGAGCAGCAGAGGCAACGAGAACAGCGCGGCGACGAGGAGGAACTTCCAGCGCCCGGTGCCGCCCTGGTGCGGGAACTCGGGGCCCACGCGCTTGTAGAGCAGGCGTGGCTCCGCGTGGAACCGGAGCGTGACCTCGCGGCGCAGCACGTCGGGCGAGAACATCGCCTGGTACAAGGTCGGCGTCGCGTCAAGCGCGCGGCCGAGCACGAAGTCCGCGAGCGCGACCAGCGGCTCCGCGCTCGCGAGCCCGCGGGCCCCGAGATCGCGGAACGTGAGCGGGAACGGCTCGTCGGCGCCGGCGCGCAACACGCCGCCGCTCGCGCGATCGATCATGTCGCGGATCCGCGTGGTGCAGTTATCGAAGAAGTGATCGTAGAGGTAGTACTTGTTCTCCTCCTCGATATCACTCCACAGCTTCGCTTCGATCGCGCGCCTCCCGGCCGCGCTGATCGGCAGGGTCTGGACCCAGATGTCGCGGTCCTCCCACGTGTAGAACCCGACGAGCGAGCCCATCGACTCGGCCTCGACCCAGAACTTCTGGTCGTTGCGCAGGAACCGGTAGGCCAGCAGGGCGCCGTCGTCGAACGAGGTGACGCCGTAGTTGAAGCACACCGGGATCAGCGCCGTGTCGTGGTAGCGCAGGCAGATCGCCGCGTGGCCGAACTTCTCGAAGATCCGATCGCCGACGCCGAGCGTGATCAGCTCCACGTCCGGAGGCTCGTCCTCGGTGGGCGCGCGCTCCATCCCGAGCTGTACTGGTTGCGCGTGCGCGACGCCGCCCACGATCACCAGCACCGCGAGGACGCGCGCGAAGCTCACGGAGCCGCGGGCTTGTCGAAGATCTTGGGATCGACCGTGGGATCGATCTCCACCGATGTCACGACGAGATCGGTCGAGCGCGCATCGGCACCGCTGCCGACGCTCTTGCGCTTGAACGCGACCTTGATGCCGCTGACGACCTTGTAGTCGGAGAAGTCATCGGTCTCCGAGTTGCCGCCCTCGGCGTACGACACGCGGGACAGCAGCTTCGTCTTCTTGTTCAGGTACAGCTTGAGCGAGATCCCGAACGGCGACTTCAGGCTGATCACGGTGTGCGGCTTGCCGTCGATCGCCTCGTCGGCGAGCGGGGTGAGAACCGCCGCGGGATCCGCCGCCTTGAGCAGCAACAGCTCCGGCTCGCGCCAGCGCTCGAAGTCGATCGCCTGGACGTCTGGACCGGCGATGTCGCCCAGCGCCGGCTTGCCGGTCTTGGGATCGGGCCCGATCTGCCAGCCGGACTTGCCGACGACGGCGATGACGACCCTGACCTGCTGCTGCAGCATGGCGTCGATCCGGATCTTGTCGGGCAGCACGAACGTGCGCGCGGTCTCGACCGGCACGGTCTTCGGTCCGATCGTGGTCGTCCCGGTGGCGACCATCTTGATCACCTTGATCGCGGCGAGCTTCTCCTTGCCGCCCTTGGCGGTGATCGCCTCGTCGATCGCTTTCTGCGCGCCGACCAGCGCCTTCGCATCGACCGGCCTCGCGGCCTCTACGACCTCGGGCGAGATCGGATCGGTGAACGCGACCTTCTCGTAACGCCAGCCTTCCTTCTTGAGCTGCGGCTCGAGGTCCTTCGCATCGCCGACCATCACGATCACGTACGCACGCGGGTCGAGGATCTCCGAGGCCGCGCGCTTCGCCGATGCGACGTCGACCTTGCCGACCGCGAGCGGGAAGTTCGTCAGGTACTCCTTGCCGAAGCCGTGCAGCTCGGCGCCGATCAGCGCCGCTCCCACATCCGAGGCCGCCTGGAATCGCAGGCCATAGCTGCCGGCGATGTTCGACACCGCCGCCGTGACCTCGGCCTGGTTCGGGCCTTCCTTCGCCATCCGCGAGATCTCGCCGAGGACGAGCTTCGTGGTCGCGACCGCCTCGGCGTTGCGCGTGAACGTCTGCACGACGAACGAGCCCCTGTCGATGTTGCGATCGAAGCTCGAGCTCGCGCCGTACGTCTTGCCGCCCTCGACGCGCACCACCTTCATGAGCCGCGAGCTGAACGCCCCGCCGCCGAGCGTGTAATTCCACACCAGCGAGTCGAAGAACCGCGGGTCATCGTGCCTGAGGCCGAACTGCGCGACGCGGATGTGCGTCTGCGTCTGGCCCGGCTTGTCGACGAGCCGGATCCGGCTTCCCGAGAGCCCCTGCTCCTTGAACGTCGGCGTCGGCGGCACCGGGCCCTTCGCCCACCTGCCGAACGTGCGCTCGAGGTCGCTCTTGATCTTCTTCGCGTCGACATCGCCGGTGACGACGAGCATCGCGTTGGCCGGCACGAACCACGCCTTGTGCCACGCGACGAGGTCATCGCGCCTGAGCGACGAGACCGAGGCCTCACTGCTGATCCAGCCGCGCACGTGGTCGTTACCCCACAGCAGATTCTGCACGTGCGCCGAGGCCTGCGCGCCGGCGTCGTCGAGCCGCTGGCGGACCTCGGCGAGGAGACCCTCGCGGACCTTCGTGAGCTCCGCATCGGGAAAGCTCGGCTGCGTCAGCATCTCGGGGAGCAGCTCGAGGCACGTGCTCGTGTTGCGCGCGAGCACGCTGCACGACAGCAGTGTGGCCTCGAACGTCGCGTCTGCGGCGATCGTGCCGCCGACGAAGTCGATCGTCTTCGCGATCGCGAGGGCGTCGTGCTTCTTCGTGCCCTTGACCAGCATGTTCGCCGTCGCCTCCGCCACGCCGAGACGCGCGCGCGGCTCGTGCATGCGGCCGGCGCGGATCGCCATCTGGAAGCTGACCACCGGGAGGCGGTCGCTCTTCACGACGTACACCTGAAGCCCGTTGGCGAGCTTCATCTCCTCGATCTTCGGCAGCTCGACCGCGGCGGGCGCCTTCGCGGCCGGCGGCTTGATCAGATCGGTCTTGCCCGACCACGCATCGGCGACCACCTTCGGAGGCGGCGGCGGCTTCGCGACGTTGGTATCGCCATCACCGGGGAGCATCGGGACGGCGGTCGGCGTGGGCTTCGGTCCACACGCGGAGACGAGGAGAGCGACAAGAAGTGCGCGCTTCATGATCAGCGACCCTTCGGCGGAATGACCACGATCGTCGCGCGGTCGGGAGACATGTACTGCTTGACCACGCGCTGCACGTCGGCGGCGGTGACCTTCTCGATCGAATCGACGTCCTTGATGAACGAGCTCGGGTTGCCGGTCAGGATCCACGAGCGACCGATCGCCTCCGCCAGCCCCTGCACGTTCTCGAGCGAGAACACGAAGCCCGACTGCACCTGGTTCTTCGCCTTGCGCAGCTCGTTGGCCGTGGGCCCCTTCGCGGCGAACTTCGCGATCTCGTCGGCGATCGCGGCCTGGACCGGATCCGCCGCCGCGGGATCGAGGAACACGCCGACGGCGATCGCCATGCCGGGATCCTCGCGGATGATCGCTTCCATGCCGCCGTCGAGTGCGAGCGGGCGCTTCGTCTTCGGATCGATCGCCTTCAGCCGGATCTTCAACCGCGCCGATTCGCCGGAGCCGAGGATGATCGACGCGACCTGCACCGCGAACACGTCCTTGTCCTTCGCGGGTGGCACGTGGAAGCCGACGAGCGCGAGCCCGACCTGCCCGGCCTCGACCGTCTCCTTGCGCGCCTGCGTCTGCAGCGGCTCCTGCGCAGCCGCCGCGGGTCGAGGCGGCTCGGGCGCCTTCGCGATGCCACCGAACCACTTCTCCGCCGACGCCTTGACGTCCGCGGCGCTGACCTTGCCGACGACGACCAGCATCGCGTTCCCCGGCTGGTAGTACGCGTTGTAGAACTTCTGCAGATCCGCCGGCGTCGTGGCGTCGAGGTCCTTGATCGTGCCGCCCGCGGTCCACGCATACGGGTGCTTCGTGAACGCGACGGAGAGGAACCGGAGGAAGCCCTTCGCGATCGGCGAGTTCTCCTGCTGGCGGATCTCCTCCTTCACGACCTCCTTCTCGGTCGCGATCATGTCGGGGCGGAACAGCAGATTCCGCATCCGCTCCGCTTCGAGCTGCACCGCGAAGTCGAGGTAGTCGCTCGGCAGCGTGTTGATGTAGTGCGTCGCATCCTCATCGGTCTGCGCGTTGACCGTGCCGCCGATGCCATTGAGGAACTGCGCGTGCTCCTCGCCTCGGAGGTGCGCCGTGCCCTTGAACATCATGTGTTCGAACATGTGCGCCGATCCGCGGCGATCACGGGGCTCGTCCTTACTACCGGCGTGGTACCAAACCTGTACCGCGACGACCGGCGCGGTTTCGAGTTGTAGGTATGCGACCTGGAGGCCGTTCGAGAGGGTGAAGGTCTCGACCGTGGGCAGATGTGCGATGGCGGGCTTGTCGGGGGTTGCGCCTACAGGCGCGATCCCGAACAGTCCGATTAGGAGAATCGGGCTTAGAAACCTCTTCATTTCGCGCGGACAGTAGCCGAACCTTTCGATGAAGCCAGGACTTAGCGAGGCTGTTCACCGATAACGGAATTATCCTGGTTGACTGGAACGGCTTAGCGCGTCAGAGTGCGGTCTGATAGGAGTCTTGGCGTGGCACGAGTGCAAACTGCAGAGCAGGAAGGGCGTAGCAGCATGATCGACGTGACTGGCGTGAAGGTGTTTTCCGCGACCAAGGCCAAAGAGCGCGAGCTTCTCGGCGAGTTGATCACCGACTGGATCCGTAGCCATCCCGAGCACGAGATCGTCGACAAGATCGTGACCCAGAGCTCGGATTCCGAGTTCCACTGCCTCACGATCACGTTGTTTTTCAAGCACAACGCCAAGGCCTGAGGAACGGTCGACTTGGCTTGATCTCCCCTCGGAGATCAGGTACCTACCGTGTCCCCCATGGAGAACACTTTCGGACGGCCCGTCGAGGTCGAAGTGCGCGACAGCCTCGAGAAGGCGATGAAGATCCTCAAGCAGAAGATGTCCAAGGAAGGCATCCTGCAAGAGCTGAAGCGTCGCAGGTTCTACGAGAAGCCGTCGGTCAAGAAGAAGCGGAAGACGCGCGAGGCTCGCAAGCGCCTTCGCCGCGAGATGAAGCGCCGGATCACTCCGGCCCCGCCGCGCTAGCTCGATTGGCTGATTGGGTCGAGATTATCGTTCCGGTCGGTGCGGCTGACGTCGACGACGTCGCTGCGTTGATCGCATCGGATGTGGGGGCCGCCGCTGCAGGCACCGAGCAACGCGGCGACGAGATCGTTTTCTGGGTCGACGCGGCGAATGTCGCGAGTGCCCTCGCCGAGACCCGAGATGCGGTCACGCGTTGGGCCGCCGGTGGCGCCGCGCTCGACCCGACGCGCGTGCGCACCGCCGCCGCGATGCCGGAAGCCGAGTGGCGCGACGCGTGGAAGCGCTACTTCAAGGTCAGCAGGCTAACGAGGCAGTTCGTCGTCGTGCCGAGCTGGGAGATCTACACCGCCGCTGCCGACGACGTGGTGATCGATCTCGATCCCGGCATGGCGTTCGGCACCGGCACGCACGCGAGCACGCAGCTCGTCCTCGAAGAGCTCCAGCAGCTCGCAGATACCGGGTTCGCGCCGGCGCGCGTGCTCGATGTCGGCTGTGGCTCGGGGATCCTCGCGATCGCAGCGGTCAAGCGCTGGCCGGGCGCGTCGTGCATTGCCGTCGACACCGATCCGATCGCGGTCGCGGCAACGCTCGAGAACGCGGCGAATAACCACGTGATCATCGGCGCGGCGATCACGCCGCTCGGCGAGATCGCCGGCGAGTTTTCGCTCGTGCTCGCGAACATTCAGGCCGTCGTGCTGCGCGACCTCAAGGACGCGTTGATCTCGAAGACCAGCGGGACGT
>JBBRED010000198.1:0-15519 GCA_038203335.1 Haliangiales bacterium
GGTGGCGCTCGCGCCGGTGAACGCGCCCTTCTCGTGGCCGAACAGCTCGCTCTCGATCAGCGGCTCGGCGAGCGCGGCGCAGTTGACGCGCGCGAGCTCGCCGGTGCGGCCGGAGAGCACGTGCAGCGTCTCCGCCAGCACGTCCTTGCCGGTGCCGGTCTCGCCGAGCAGCAGCACGCTCGTCGGGGTTCGCGCGACGTCGCGCACGAACCCGGGCACGCCGGTCAGCGTGGGATCCTCGACGCGCAGCCGCTCGGTGCCGGAGCGGCGCGACGAGCTCGGATTCCCCTGATCGCCCGCTGCGATCAGGAACGCGAACGGACCGATGTGGAATCCGTCTGACACCGCGAGCTCGATCGGCGCGCCACCGCGCACCATGTCGCGACCGGCGACGCGGATGCCGTTCGTCGAGCCGAGATCCTGGATCGTCAGCGGTGGACCAACGCGGAGCACGGCGTGATGGCGCGACAGGATCGGATCATCGATCACCACGTCGCACGAGCGATCTCGACCGATGCGCAGCTCGGATCTCTCGAGGGGATGCGTCGCGAAGTAGCCCTTGCCCGCAACCAGAAGATAGTCGCCGGTTCCCGCCTTCCGCGGCGCGTTCCGATCCGGAGCCGTGTCACCCACCAGCTCCAGGGTATCAGGGTCGACGCGCGTTCGCCGCCTGGCCGAGGTATGCGCGAGGTGCGTACGCAACTAGCGTATGCAGTCGTCGCGCAGCGAGCGCAACCGGCCGAAACGACGACGACGTCGCGCGGTACGCCGCTTGCCAGACACGCGGCCCATGCATGCAACCATCATCTTCGGTTCGTTGTGCGCGCTCGTCGCTCACACCGCCACGGCGGCGGCCGCTCCGCCGGCCTGGTGCAAGGGCGGCGACGAGAAGCCGACCTACTACCTCAAGACCCTCTACACGGAGACCGACGTCCAGCAGGCCCTGATGGGGCTCGTCGCGGCGACCTGCTATCCCGAGGCTGACCTCGCGAACCAGGATCGCCAGCTCGCCGCGCTGCGGGGCGCGTGGTCGAAGAAGCTCGGGCTCGCCGAGGCGGACTGGGCCGATGTCTCCGACTGGGCGCACCTGCAACGGCACCTGCGTGGCGATCCGACGATCATGCCCACCGATCGCCAGGCGGCGTGGTCGGCCTACTCGCCGATCGATCAGTACGGCGCGCTCAGCCGCGCGTCGATGGGCCAGGTCGATGCCGCGTATCTCGCCGATGCGTTCGGCGCGAAGCTCACCCAGCTGGGGCGGCTCGGGTACGTGGCGGCATGCCTGGAGCCCGGGGCGAAGGATCCGGCGGTGGCGTGGGCGATGTGCGCGACCGACGTAGCGCAGCTCGATGCGGGAAAGATCGCGGACGAGATCCGCGCCGATACCACCCACAACGCGGGCGATCGCATGACCGCGCGGATCGTTGCGTACGAGACGATCGCGCTGAAGGTGCCGAAGTACCTCGCCGACACGAAGGCACTGCGCGCGAAGGATCCGGCGTACGCCACGATGTTCACGCTCGGCGAGGCCGCACACGCGGGGTGGGGGAAGACCGATGCGCGCTGGGTCTCACTCGTCTCCGATCTCGACGACGCGCGAATGACTGGCTCGCGCGCGGCGAGCGCGGGCTGCGTCGCGAAGAGCTGGGAGGCGTGGAGATCGGTCGTCGCGGCGGTGCCGGCGAAGCGGCTCGCGGCGATCCATCCCGAGCCAGGTAATCAGTTCGCGACGCAGTTCGTCGCGGCGGTGGTCGGGGATGCGAACGGCTACCTCGCGGCGCTCGCGGTCAACGAGTGCGCGCAGCTCGAGGGCAAGGAGGACTACCTGAGCCGCGTGATCGGCTACGCGATCGAACGCTGGCCCGGGTTCCGCGGCCCGCGCACGGCGACGCAGACCGCGATCCTCACCGCCGGGCTCACGCTCGACCAGCGCGGCGCCGCGATCGATTTCCCCGATCTCGATCGCGACTGGATCCGCGGCGATGGCAACACGGGCAACTACGGCCTCGGCGGCATCGAGTCCGTGAAGATCGAGGGCGAGCGCGCGACGGTGACGTTCGCGAAGCAGAAGGTCACGCAGAACCGATGTACGAAGGGGCACCAGACGTCGCGGATCAGCCAGATCATGTCGGACGGCACGGTCGTCTACTACTACGTCTGCGATACCGAGATCACCGAGACCATCGAGGTCGCGCCGTCGCCGCCGATGTCTATCGGTGCGCGCTACGCGGCCGGGCTCAAGAAGGGAATGACGGTGCAGATCAGCGATGACGTCGCCGTTGTCGCGTATCCGAAAGGTAAACCCGCGCCCGCCGTCGTCACCGGCGTGGAGGTCAAGTGATGTGGCGCGCGGGCCTCGTGCTCGTCGCTGGATGCTCGTTGATCGCGCAGGCGGGACCGTCGACATCGTCGGCGCCGGCGCGGTCGTCGCCCCTTCAAGATACGTACGTGACGCCGGGGCCCGATGACGCGGCGCCGACGTACATGCCGATCCTGTCCGCGCCGGCCGACCCGTGGCTCGGCGTCGCGGGCGACAAGCCGGTGACGTTCGGTAAGCCGTTCGTCGCGCTCAAGAGCCCCGAGCGCTGGCTCGTGCAGGACGATCACAAGCCGTGCACCGCGGCGCGCGACCACTGCCTGCCGGCGATCACGTGGATCGTGGTGCAGAGCCCGACGCGCGCCGACGTCCAGACCGGGCGCCCGGCGGCGTTCCGTCCCGATGGACCCGATACGCCGTACTACTCGAGCGCCCCGCTCGGTCGCGATAACCCGTACATCGCGTACCGCACCGTGCCCGCGACCCGCACGAACCTCGTTCCCGGCGTGATCGCCTCGGCCATCGAGTTCCCTGATGCGTATCCAACGTCGCCGATCGACGCGTTCCGGTACTGGCACACCGGCACCGTCGACAAGGTCGACTGGGACATGGGCTTCGTCTACCTCGTCGGTCGCGAGGAGCCGATGTTCATCACCGGCACGCGCGTCGCGGTCATGAGCTACACGCCGGGCGGCAAGGTGACGATCCTCGGCGGGAAGAAACGGGAGGAGCTCGGCGTCGCGCTCGGGGATGTGATCCTGCCGGCGCCGTAGGCCGGGAGTCACACCGCTCTGGTACGACCATGGGATGGGCAAGCTCAAGGCGGTGAAGCCCCCGCGCGCCATCCATCGGTGCCAGCAGTGCGGCCACGTCGAGTCGAAGTGGCTCGGCCGCTGCCCGAAGTGCCAGGAGTGGAACTCGCTCGTCGAAGAGGTCGATGGAGCGGGCCAGCCGCGGAACAGCGCCACCGGTGTGGCCGATGGTCATGCGCCGGTCTCGATCGTCGATGTCCGCGAGATCAGTGCCTCCGATCGTCGGTCCACGCGGATCGGCGAGCTCGATCGGGTGCTCGGTGGTGGGCTGGTCGCGGGCAGTCTCGTGCTGCTCGGCGGTGATCCGGGCGTCGGCAAGTCCACGCTGTTGATCCAGGCGCTCGCCGGACTCGCCGCGGGTGGCCGCGTGCTCTACGCGACGGGTGAGGAGAGCGTCGCGCAGACCGCGATGCGCGCGCGCCGTGTCGGCGCCACCGATCCCAAGCTCGCGGTCGTCGCGGAGACCGACGTCGAGAAGATCCTCGCGCACGCGACCGCGCAGCCGCCAGCGATCCTCGCGGTCGACTCGATCCAGACCATGTACACGCCGCTGCTCGATTCGATCCCGGGCTCGCTCGCCCAGGTCCGCGAGTGCGCGAGCCGGCTCATGCAGTACGCGAAGACCTCCGGCGTGCCCACGATCCTCGTCGGCCACGTCACGAAGGACGGCGGCCTGGCCGGCCCGAAGACGCTCGAGCACCTCGTCGATGTGGTGCTCCAGCTCGAGGGCGATGGCGGGCCGTACCGCGTGCTGCGCGCTCACAAGAACCGGTTCGGCTCCACGCAGGAGATCGGCGTGTTCGAGATGCGCGGCGCCGGCATGGCCGAGGTCTCGAATCCGTCGGCGCACCTGCTCGCCGAGCGACCGATCGGGGCGCCGGGCTCGGTGGTCGTCGCGTCCGCTGACGGCGCACGTCCGCTGCTCGTGGAGATCCAGGCCCTCGTCGCGCCGGCGAGCGCGGGCGTCGGCCGCCGAACGGCCGCGGGCGTCGATAGCAATCGCGTGGCGCTCCTGCTCGCCGTGCTCGCTCAGCGCGCGGCCTGCGACGTTCTCGATCGAGACATCTTCGTCAACGTCGCCGGCGGTCTGCGCCTCGCCGAGCCCGCGATCGATCTCGGCGTGGCGTGCGCGATCGCCTCGTCGGCGCGCGGCCGGGCGATCGATGCGAAGACGGTGATGTTCGGCGAGATCGGACTCGCGGGCGAGGTCCGCGCCGTGCCGCTGTGCGAGCAGCGCCTCGCCGAAGCATCGCGCCTCGGGTTCACGCGCGCGCTGATCCCGGCGCAGAACCGGCTACGCATCGAGCACGCGTTCGGGATGGAGCTCGTCTCCATCGACCGCCTGATCACGGCGCTCGGCTACTTGTAGCTGCGGACGTGCGGAGCAGCGCGATCAGAACGTGAGCAGGAGCCGCGACTGGATCGTGTGCGCCGTGCTGGCGTCGCCAGTGTTCACTTCGAACGTATCCGGGTCGGTGCCGTAGCCAAACGTCGTGCCGGCCGGGTCATCGGCCGGGTGGTTCATCGCGGCGAACGGGAACAGCACGCCGTACGACAGGCCGATGGTGAGGCCATTGTTCGAGTACGAGATGTCACCGTTGAACTCGGTGCCGTACATGCGCGAGTTGCCGGGGGTGGCGATCGGCTTGAGCGCGAACGACGTGATGTTCGCGACCTTGAAGTTGATCGACTTGGTCAGGTCGTACTGGAGGAACGGCTTCACGTAGCCCGCGTTGGTCACGGCGCCGATGAGGTGCCGGAACAGGATCATGTCGACCTTGTAGTCGCGGTTGAAGATGAACTGCGTCAGCTTGCTGTCCTGCGGGCACGCGGCGCCGGTGGCGCAGGTACCGAGGAGGTTCGCGTACGCGATGTTCGTGTTGCCCTGCGGAGTGTTGTCCCACTGGTCGCCGGAGGCCGCGCCGCCCTCGACGCCGAGGTGGAGCTTGTTCTCGAGGCCGATCCAGTTGACGCGCGCCGTGGCGCCGTACTTGCGGATGTCGACCGTGCCCAGCTTGTTGAGATCGTCGAGCCGCGAGATCTTGCCGAGCTGCGCGATGAACTCCGCCTCGAACTGCCAGCGGCCGTAGCCGAGCTTGCCCCACAGATCGGGGGTGTACGTCTTCATGCTCCGCGGCACGTAGCCGTCGATCGGCTCCGGCGTCCCACCGAGCGAGAAGTCGGTCAGGTTGTAGTCCCAGCCCTGCGTCTTGTACTCGAAGTACACGCCGTAGTTGGCGGCGACGTCGCCGCGGTCGACGGTGTCCTTGAACTCCTGCGGCGAGTCCATCCGCGAGATCACGCCGACCCAGCCGTCCTCGTCATCCGAGTCGTCGAGATCGAACGGGTGACCCTCGTGACCCTTGTTCGCCGAGGTCTGGTTCGACGACAGGCGCGTGAGGCCCCAGTCCGCGGCGATCATCGCGCGCAGGTTGGTGCCGGGGATCAGCGCCGAGAAGCTGACGCGATCGACGCTGTCGCCGTAATCGGCTTCGGTGTCGTACTGACCCGAGATCGGATCGTGACCTCCGCCGTTGTAGTACATGCCCATGCCCCAGTGATTCGGCTGGCGGCCGAACTTGAGGATGCCGAGCGGGATCGCGACCTCGGCCCACGCGCGCTTCACCGTGATCGCGTCGCGGTCGCTGTTGACGCCCGCGGTGGGCGCCGTCTGCGTGTTGCCGAACGCGCCGAGCGGCGGCAGGTTCGTGGAGGTGTAGATGCCCTGGAGATCGGTGCCGGTCGGCGTCGAGCCGAGCACGAGGTTATCGAGCACGTCCGCCTGGACGTGGATCGACGTGCCCTCGTCGAGGTTGATCGTCGGCTCGAGCCGGAGCCGCATGTTCGCGCTCGACAGATTTCCGCACGGGTGACCGACGTTGTCGGAGTAGCAGCCGAGCGCGCGAGGGAACGGCGCGCCGCCGAGGGACGTGACGCCGTCCTGTGCGCGATCGAGGAACCCGAGGTTGAAGTTCTTGAACCAGTCGGTGCGGAGGCGGAAGTACCCGTCGATCTCGAACAGCTTCCAGCGCTTGCGGCGACCCTTCGGGGCCGGCAGGGCAGGCGTGGTGGGCAGCAGGCCCGCCGTCTTGGGGGCGGCCTCGGCCACACCCTCCTTCTTCTCCTCGCCGCCGGAGGGCTGCGGGCCCATGCCCGGACCCATGCCACCACCACCCGGCGAGATCTGCGCCTCGGCGATTCCGGTCGTCAGAACGAGAAGGCCGACGAGGCTGCGCGAAATTTTATAAGGCATGGGAAGCACGAGGGATTTGAGACATCAGACGACCGCTGGTAGGCGGCGGACTATAGACAGGCCGTTTGAGCCGGGTCAAACGCGGTGGGCAACGAAGTCACCTATGAGGCGCGTCTAGATTCCGGAGGTTATGGTTCATGTCGATGCCTACTGACCACTCCGCCAACGATCGCGTTGCCTGGCGCGTCACATGGATCGGAGTGGCTCTCGTGCTCGGGGGCTGTCCGCCCACGATCAAGCCCCCGGCTCCTCCACCCGAGCCCGGTCCGGTCGGCCGGATCGCGCCGCTCCACCAGTCCACCCCGAGCGGCCGGCAGGTCATGGTCGGCGAGATGTGCCCGCAGGGCGCGGGCGGCCGGCCGGCGGTCGCGCCGCTGATGATGCGAACGGTGACGTGGACGGATACGCCCACCGAGCTGTCGTCCGTAGTCGAGCGCGGCAGCGTGCAGCGCTGGACCGTGTTCGGCACGGACGGCAAGGCCGCGGGCGCGTTCGACACGCTCGGCGTCGCGGACGTCGGGATGGCGCAGTCGGTGGCATCGGGCACGTACGTCGGCGCCTCGCCATGCACCGCCGATGCGGGCAAAGGTGCACGTACCGAAGAGCCGGCGTGCACGGGTGCGACCGCGGCGTGTGGCCTCGCGGTTGGCGAGCTCACGCGTCCCGATGATCCGCCGTCGACGCCGACGTTCGCGATCGGTGGTGCATGTCTTTCGGGCGATGCGATCGCGGTCGACATCGATGGCGACGGAGTGATCGAATCCTTCCCGCTCGCCAGCGTGCTCGACGGCGTACGCGGCCCGGCGCAGGAGTGGTCCGCGGCGCCGACGGCCGGCGCCGCGTGCAAGCCGGTGTTCAAGATGTTCGACATCAAGCTCGTGCGACCGCCCGAGCCGGGGAAGGGCGTCGACCCGAAGTCGCTCGTGGTGCTCGACGTGCTCGGCGTGCTCGATCTCGACGGCGACTCGCGCAAGGAGCTCGTGCTCGCGCTGCGGTTCGCGACGGTGCGCACCGTGGTGGTCTACGCCGCGGCAGGAACCGCCCAGCGGCTCGAGCTCCAGGCGGAAGGCGAATCGTTCCCGAGGTAGGTGCAGGTACTCGCCAACGGCGTTGGCGAGGTACGGCGTCGTCGTCGTGGCTGAGCGCTCCGCGATCGAGGCGAACCGGCCGGTTAGCTCGTGGTCCTCGCGTTGCAGTGAATGCGCTTCCCATGCGTCGACTCTCCTGGCTTGCCGTCCTCGCGTTCGCCGCCTGCGACTCCGGCCCCACCGAGGGCGCCCTGCTGACGTTCGCGACCCCCGAGGGGCCGATGACCGCGACCCGGATCGAGGTGATCCTCGCGAACGCAGCGGAGGCTTCGATCTCCGAGATCGACAACCAGCGGCACGAGCCCGGCTCGGGCGAGAGCGAGGCGGTGCGCTACTACCGGCAGCGCGCGGTGGGCGGGACGATCGAAGGTCCCACCGGCGTGGCCGGCTTCCAGCTGCGGATCGAACCTGACGTGGCGACATCGGCCGACGAGGCGTTCATCCCGTTCGTGCTCGCGTACGACGGGACTCGGTTGATCGGCGTCGGCGCGATCGAGGATGCGAATGGCGATCCGGCACACGCGCAGATCACCCCGGGTACGATCACGCGGTACACGGTCGCGATGAGCGCCGTGCGGGCGCTCGATGACGACGATGCGGCGGTCGAACGCGGAACGGCGCGCGTGGTGTCGTGCGCGGTGCGAACCGACGGCAGCGGTGAGTGGAGAAGCGGCGTGGCCTGGTTCCCGGTCGATGGCGCGCATCAGCTCCGCCTGCTGCTCCCCGACGTGGCGGCGGATCCGATGGCGACCGATGCGACCCCGCGCCCTGCGGATCTCGATTGCGATGCGCACCCGGCCGATGCGAGCGACTGTGACGATCTGCGCCGCGCGTTCCATAGCGGCGCCGCCGAGACGTGCGACGGGCTCGATACGAACTGCGACTCGCAGCGCTACCTCGCACAGTCGTGCACGCCGACGAACGCGACGTGCACGGTCGTTCCCACCGCGCCCACCGGCGTGCAGCTCTGCGATGACGACGCGGGGACGCTCGGCGCGTGCAGCGCGACCGCGGCCTGTCTGTGCGCAGCCGGCAACGGCTCGCCGTACTGCACCCAGTGCGTGGTCGACTTCATCGGGGCGACCGGGGCGAAGGCGCCGTGCTCGCCATCGATCGGCAAGATCCTGTTGCCCATGTGCGAGGGCGGCGGGTGCACGGTCGAGGTGGCAGCCGCGACGAACGGCTGGCGAGGGTACATCAGCACGCTCGAGACCGGCAGCTTCACCACGAAGCTCGTCGGCATTCACAACGCGGTGTACCTCGAGGTCGAGCTCGGCGGCACCTTGCCGGCGAGCGCGGCGAGCCTCGGCGAGGTGTATCTCCTCGTGACGACGCCGCAGAGCACGATCACGCTTCCAGTCCAGATGCTGATGAACGCCCAGGCAAGCGAGTGCCAGGAGATCTCGATGGGGTCTGGCTCGAAGATGATCTGCTCGCAATGAGCTGCTAACGTCGCTGCGTGCGCGACGACGTCGGTCAATTGCTGTGGGTCGGATTTCCGTCGACGACGTTGCCGCCCGCGCTCGCCGCGCGGCTCGCCGCCGGTACGGTGGGCGCGACCATCCTCTTCAAGCGCAACCTCTCGATCGAGGTCGTCGGTGAGCTCCATCAGGAGGTCATCGATCTCGATGGGCTCGCCGCGCTCAATGCCTCGCTGCATCGCGCGGCGCCGGATGGAACCCCGGCGCTGATCGCCGTGGATCAGGAGGGCGGCGTGGTCCAGCGCGTGCGCGCGCCCGCGACGCAGTGGCCGCCGATGCGCTCGCACGATGGCCTCGCCGCGCCGGAGGACGAGGCGCTCGCCGAGCAGGTCGGGCGCGCGATGGGCGACGAGCTGCGCGCGCTCGGCTTCGACATCGACTTCGCGCCGGTGCTCGACGTCCACACCAACCCGGCGAACCCGATCATCGGCGACCGCGCGTTCGGCGTGGAGCCCGAGACCGCCGCGCGCCGTGCGCTCGCGTTCGCGCGTGGGCTCGATGCCGCCGGCCTGCTCGCGTGCGGCAAGCACTTCCCGGGACACGGGGACACCGCGACCGATAGCCACCTCGAGCTGCCGCGCATCGACCACGACTGGGATCGCCTCGAGCGCGTCGAGCTCTTGCCGTTTCACCGCGCGGCCCGCGCGGGTCTACCGATGATCATGACGGCGCACGTCGTGTTCGCGGCCCTCGACGCCGAGCGACCGGCGACGCTCTCGCATGCGGTGGTCACCGGCCTGCTGCGCAAGAAGCTCGGCTACCAGGGCGTGATCGTCAGCGACGATCTCGACATGAATGCGATCGCGTCGCACATGGGAGCCGACGTTGCGGCGGTCGGGGCGATCCGCGCGGGCTGCGACGTGCTGCTCCTCTGCCGCAACGAGGATCACCAGATCGCCGCCGAGGCCGCGCTGATCCGCGAGGCCGAGCGCGACTCCACGTTCCGCGCGCGGGTCGGCGAGGCAGCCGCTCGCGTGCGCGCGATGAAGAAGGCGCACGCGGCGAACCAGGCGAAGCGGCCGGCCGCGCCGCGCGCGATCGTCGGCAGCTTCGAGCACCGCCGGCTCGCCGACCGTCTCGCCGGTCGAGCCTAGACGTCCGCTACTGCCAGTTGCCGGCGGTGAACACCCATTTGCCGCCGGTGTTGTCCCAGTGCGCGTCGAGCCAGCGCTTGCCGGCGCGCTCGCGCTCCCAGTGACCCGCGACCCACTCGAAGTCGCCGTCCTTGAACTCGTAGTAGCCCTTGACCCAGAGGAAGCCGGCCTTCGGCTTCACGTCCTCGGCGATCGGCGCCGGCGGAGCATCCGGCTCCTTCGGTCCGTCGTTCCAGGCGCCGGCGGTGTACTGCCACTTGCCGCCCGCGTTCTCCCACTTGCCCTCGCGGTAGCGCTTGCCCTTCTTGCGCGCCTCGAGGTGACCGGCCTGCCACTCGTACGAGCCGTCGTCCCACTTCCAGTAACCGGGGACCCACGTGAAGCCGCGGCGGTACTGCGTCTTCTCGCCGATCACCTGCGGCGGAGCATCGGGCTCCTTCGGCGCATCCATCCACGATCCCGTGGTGAACGCCCACTTGCCGCCGACGTTGTCCCAGTGCGGATCCGACCAGCGCTTGCCGCGCACGCGGCGCTCGAGGTGACCGGGGACCCAGTCATACGATCCGGCGTCCCACTTCCAGTAGCCCTTGATCCACACCTGGCCGAGGCGGCGCTGCGGCGCTTCCTCGACCGGCGCGGGCGGCGGATCTGGATCCTTCGGCGCGTCGTTCCAGGTTCCGGCGACCCACACGTACGTCTCGCCCTGCTTGTCCCAGTGGCCGTTCGCGAACCGCTTGCCGCGCTTGCGCCCCTCGTAGTGGCCGGCCTTCCACTCCCACGTGCCGCGGCGCCACTCGTAGTTGCCGGGGATCCAGTCCTGCCCCCGTCGCGGCCTCCACTTCTCCTCGCGCGCACCGGGCGGTGCCTCGCGCGGACCATCGGCGCGCGGGCCGCCTCGATCGCGGACATTGGGTTGTGCGGTTGCGACGGCGGGCGCGAGCGCGAGGCTCGCGATGACAAGAGAGCTCAACCAGCTACGCATCTATGTTCCTCCGTAGGTAGGCGCGAACGATGGCACCGCTCGCGCGCGATGACTCGTTCGGCCTCGCCGGGAAACACTTTTACACGTGGATCTCTCGCTCCCCTCGCTGAGCGCCCACGCCCGGTCAGCGCTGAACGAGGAGACCTTCGGCGAGCAGCAGCAGCAGCAGCGCGGCGGCGAGCGCATGCCACAGCTCGATGCGACGCGAGTCATCGGCGGGCGTGGTGGTGTTACCGGTGCCCGAGACGGGCAGCTCCGCGGCGGTCGCCGGCGTGAGATCGGAGCCGTGCGGGTCGAGGTTGACCACGAAGCCGAGCTCGTCGCGCTCGTGCGTCGCGCCGGTCTGATCGGTTCCGACGACCTTGTAGATGCCCGGGCGATCGGTGCGTCCGAAGCGAACCGTCGAGCGGCCGGCGATGCGGTCGCCCTCGAACACGGCGCCGAGGTTGTCTGGGCCGCGGACCTCGAGCTTCTTGAGATCGCCCGAGGGCAGCGCGACCGAGCTGCCGACGAGGTGCGTGGTCTCGCCGAACGACGCGTGCTTGCGCGCGAGGTGGCGCATCGCCTGCTGCATCAACGGCAAGAAGCCCGGATGGATCGGCAGATCGTTCCAGTCGCGATCGAGCGTGGACGTGTAGAGGATCGTTCGCCCGGATCCGATCGACGCCTCGACGAGCGCGGCGGCGCCGTTCGTGAACCGTGCGAGCACCTTGCGATCGGCGGTGGTGGTGGTCGGTCCGAGCAGCGAGATCTTGAAGAACTTCGCATCGGCGAGCTCGGGCGCTGCCTTGGAGAACGGCGTGAAGATCGGATGGTCGGCCTCCCACTTCACGAGGTGGAGAGCGCGCGCGTCCTTGTCCTCGGCCTGCGCGCCCCACGTGGTGTCGATCGGATCGCGCAGGCTCTGCGGGAGCAGTGGCAGCATCGACCGGTCGTACGCGGCAGGATCCACCTGATCGCCGGGGGCCACGAGGATGCCGCCGCCGTTCTTCACCCACGCGGCGATCGCTCCGACGCGCTCGGGCGGTAGCGCGGGGACGTTCGCGAGCACGATGACGTCGAAGTTCTCGAGATCGATCGCGCCGGCGGTGCCCTTCGCCTTCGCATCGATACCGGCGAGCTCCTCGGACGTGATCGCGCGGACCTGCGTGCCGGAGTCCTCGCGATCGCCGGGGCGCAGCGCCGCCTCGACGTAGAACAGCTCGTCATCGTGTCGCACGGTGCGCGGATCGCCATCGACGAGCAGCACCCGCACCTCGTCGCGCAGCGACGCGCGGACCCAGCGCCGGTCGTCGATCGCGAGCGCATCGCCGGTGATCGAGACGCTGGCATCCGCGGCGCGCGCGCCGGCGGGCAGCGAGGCGAGGAACCGCTTGCTGCGCTTCTCGTTCGGCGCGAGATCGAGCTCGCCGCGGGCGACCACGCGGTCCGAGATCGAGAGCGAGAGCTCGAGCTTCGCGGGCGCATCGGAGAAGTTCGCGACCTCGGCATCGAACGCCACGCCACGCGTGCCGGCGCCGGGGTCGGCATCGACGCGTAGTCCGGTCACCGCCACGTTCGGCAGCTTCGCGGGACGGAGATCGAGCGTGACGAGCTGCGGCCCGTCCTTGCCCCACGGCGGATCGTCGGGGCGTAGACCGCTGCGCGCGGTCAGCGACACCAGATACACCGTCTTGCGGATGTGGCTCGACGCGGCCAGCAGCTGCGCGGCGCGGGCGAGGGCGCGCGTGGTATCGGCGGGACGCGAGCTCGGCTCGAGCGCGAGCAGCTGATCGCGGAGGCGAAGATGGTCCCGCGTCAGCTCGGTCGGGTGATCCGCGCCCTCGGACGTGCGGACGATCGCGACCTCGGCCTCGGGCCCGAGCTGCTGGAGGATCTTTCGCGCCTCGCCGGTGGCGTGCGACAGCCACGGCTTGTCGTCGATCACGTAGCCGCTGGCGAACGAGTCGTCGATCACGAGCACCACGGCCTGCGGACCGCGCGTGACCTGCGGGCCCTTGCGTTCGCACGAGGTGAATGGCTTCGCGAGCGCGAGCGCGACCGCGGCACACGCGACCACGCGGACGATCAGGAGCAGCCGCTCGCGGAGGCGGAGGCGGCGCGCGGTCCGGCGCTTGGTGGCGAGCAGGAAGTCGAGCGCGGCGAACTTCACGACCTTCGCGCGGCGGCGGCCGATCAAGTGGATCGCGATCGGCACCGCGAGCGCGGCGAGGCCCGCGAGCATGAGCGGCGCGAGGAACCCCACTAGATCGCCCTCCGCCCCGGGCCGAGGCGCGAGCGCGCGACCAGCAGGTCGAGCAGCGTGGTCTCGAGCGGGCGGTCCGTGGTCGTGAAGTGGTAGTCCACGCCGGCGGCGGCGAGCGAGCCGCGGCACTTCGTCAGGAACGCCTCCATGCGCTGGAGGTAGTCCTTCCGGATCGCGACCGGATTGACCAGCATCTTGTTCGTGGTCTCGAGCGACTCGAACTGGGTCAGGCCGTCGTACGGGAAGCCGGTCTCGTGCGGATCGAGGATGTGCAGCACGCTGACGTCATGGCGCTGCGCGCGGAGCATCGCAAGGAGGCCGAGCGTCTCGTCGGCGGTATCGAACAGATCGCTCGCGAGCACGATCAGCGAGCGGCGGCGGCGCGTGAGCTCGGCGATCCGGCGCAGCGCGGCGGCGGGGGACTCGTCGCCCGTGCCGCCCTTCGCCATCACGGTGTCGAGCACGGCGAGCAGATCGTGGAGGTGCGTGGAGCGCGCGCGCGGCGGGACCACGGTCTCGATCGCGGGATCCCCGGAGGCGACCAGGCCGACCTTGTCCTGCTGTTGGATCGCGAGGTACGCGAGCGCCGCGAGCGAGAGCCCCGCGTACTCGAGCTTCGGGATGCCGCCGCCCGAGAACGCCATCGACGCCGAGGCATCGAGCACGAGGTAGATCGTGAGCTGCGATTCCTGCTCGAACTGCTTCACGTAGTAGCGGTCGACCTTCGCGTACGCCTTCCAGTCGACGTGGCGAAGCTCGTCGCCGGGCGAGTACTCCTTGTGCTCGGCGAACTCGACCGACGAGCCGTGCAGCGACGCGCGGTGCATGCCCGACAGCGCCCCCTGCACGATCACGCGCGCCTTGATCGGCAAACTGCCGAGGCGCGCGAGCTGCGCGGGATCCATCCGTTCGGGGAGCGTCGGCACGCGCCTCCTACGGCGTCACGGCGGACAGCAACCGATCCACGATGTCACCGGCACGGAGCCCTTCGGCCTCGGCGCGGTAGTTGAGGATCAGGCGGTGTTGCAGGGTGGGGCGGGCGAGGGCGGCGACGTCATCGACCGAGACCGCGAACCGACCGTCGAGGATCGCGCGCGCCTTGGCGGCGAGGATCAGGAACTGCGAGGCACGTGGGCCGGCGCCGTACGACACGGCCTCGCGGATGAACGCGGGCGCGGTCGGCGACGTGGGGCGGGTGGCGCGCGCGAGCGCGACCGCGTACTTCACGACGTGGTCGGCGGCCGGAACGCGGCGGACCAGATCCTGGAGCTGCATGATCCGCTGCGGCGAGAGCACGCGGCCGAGCTCCGGGCGGTGATCGCTCGTCTGCTGGCGTACGATCTCCTCTTCCTCGGACTCGCTCGGATAGTCGACGTCGACCTGGAACATGAAGCGATCGAGCTGCGCCTCGGGCAGCGGATACGTGCCCTCCTGTTCGATCGGGTTCTGCGTGGCGAACACGAGGAACGGCAGCGGCAGATCGTGGGTGGTGCCGCCCGCGGTCACCTTGTACTCCTGCATCGACTGCAGCAGCGCGGCCTGGGTCTTCGGCGGGGTGCGGTTGATCTCGTCGGCGAGCACGAGGTTCGCGAACACCGGGCCCTTGATGAACCGGAACACGCGGCGACCGGTGGTGTGATCCTCCTCGAGGACCTCGGTACCGGTGATGTCGGACGGCATGAGATCCGGCGTGAACTGGATGCGCTGGAACGACAGGTTCAGCGTCTCCGCGAGCGTCGAGATCAGCAGCGTCTTCGCGAGGCCGGGCACGCCGACGAACAGCGTGTGACCGCGCGCGAACAAGGCGACCAGGAGCTGCTCGACGACCTTCCGCTGGCCGATGATCCGCTTCTCGATCTCGCGGAGGATGGCGTCGTGCGCCTCGGCGAGCTCGGCGACCGCATCGAGGTCGTTCTTCGGCGACGGCACGACCGGGCTGACCGAGGTGATCGACGTGTCCTCGCTCGCGAGCGGCAGCTGCTCTGGATCGGAGTGCAGCGGCGTGACGTCGGCGCCGACGACGCGGATCGCCGGTTCGCCTTGCGTCGGGGTGGGTCGGGTCTGTTTCATCGAATTCTTCGGCTAGTTCTTCAGCTCGTCACACGCACTACGCTCGCGAGCCGCGCGGGGATCATTCACCTGTGTATACGCCTCCGCCAGCCCGCAGCGCGTGGTCGGGTCGAACGGACTGATCCGTAGCGCTTGTTCGTACGCGGAGATCGCCTCCGGCCACTGTTTCTTCGCCGT
>JBBRED010000199.1:0-15481 GCA_038203335.1 Haliangiales bacterium
GCTCGGCAACATCATCGCGAAGAGCCAGGCGATGCGCGATGTCGTATCGCTCGTGCAGCGGATCGCCGGCTCGACGGCGAGCGTGCTGGTCACCGGCGAGAGCGGCACCGGCAAGGAGCTGATCGCGCGCGCGATCCACTACAACTCCACCCGCGCGAACGGCGCGTTCGTCGGCGTCTACCTCGCCGCCGTGCCCGAGGGCCTGATCGAGAGCGAGCTGTTCGGCCACAAGCGCGGCGCGTTCACCGACGCGCGCGCCGACAAGCCCGGCCTGTTCGTCGAGGCCGACGGCGGCACGATCTTCCTCGACGAGATCGGCGAGCTCGCCCTGCCCCTGCAGGCGAAGCTGCTCCGCGTGCTGCAGGAGCACGAGGTCCGCCCGCTCGGCGCGACCAAGAACCAGCGCGTCGACGTGCGCGTCGTCGCCGCGACCAACCGCAACCTCGAGACGATGCTCGCCGACGGCAGCTTCCGCGAGGATCTCTACTACCGCCTCAACGTGATCCTGATCGATCTGCCGCCGCTGCGCAGCCGGCCCGAGGACATCGTGCCGCTCGCCGAGCACGTGCTCGAGGTGCTCGGGGCCAAGGGTCGATCAGACTCGCGGCCGCCGCGCAGGATGCGGCTGTCGCCCGAGGCGCAGCACCTGCTGCTCGCCTACAACTGGCCGGGCAACGTGCGCGAGCTGATGAACGTGCTCGAGCGCGGCGTCGCGCTGTGTCAGGGCGAGCTGATCGCCGACGACGATCTGCCACCGCAGGTCCGCGAGAAGCGCCCGACGGACCTCCTCGGTGCGGCCGTGGCCCGCCGGATGACGCTCGCGGATCTCGAGCGCGAGTTCATCGAGCGCGTGCTCGAGGACGAGGCCGGCAACAAGACCCGCGCCGCGCAGCGCCTTGGCCTCGATCGCAAGACTCTCTATCGCAAGCTCGACGAGTACGCGAAGGCGAGCGGCGAGCTCCGCGCCCCGTCGGCCGCCGAGTCCGATCCGGGCACCTCCGGCTCGTTCCCGGCTAGCGAGAAGTAGTCGCCGCCAGCCGCGCGCGGGTGAGGTCGAACATCCGCCGCATCGCGGCGTCGACCCAGCACGTGGGGAGCAAGCGCACGAGCGCGATCATCAGCGCGAACTTCTTCGGCGCCACGTAACGCGCACTCGGCCGGCGCGCGGTGAGGGCCCGCTCGATCGCGCGGACCACCGGGGCGGTACCACCCGCCATCTTGCCGAACCGCTCCTCGAGATCGTTCGCGCGCTCGTAGATCGCGGCGTACCGGCTGCCTTCGGCGCGGGCGCGCGTGGCCTCGTCGCGCGTGCGGCTCGCGAACTCGGTGCGGATCGTGCCCGGCTCGACGATCACCACCTGGATGCCTAACGGCGCCACCTCCATGCGCAGCGCGTCGGAGAGCGCCTCGAGCGCATACTTGCTCGCGTGATAGGCGCCGAGGATCGGCGCCGGGATGCGGCCGCTCACGCTGCTCACGTTGATGATCCGGCCCGCGCCGCGCGCGAGCATCGCCGGCAACACGGCGCGGGTCAGGGCCATCAGGCCGAACACGTTGGTCTCGAACTGCGCGCGGAGATCGCGATCGGAGAGCTCGGCGAGCGCCCCGGCCGTGGCAAAGCCCGCGTTGTTGACGAGAGCGTCGAGGGCCCGGCCATCGGTCGTGCGATCGATCTCGGCGACCGCCGCCGCGATGCTCGCGGGATCATCGAGGTCGAGCACGAGCGGCGTGATGAGATCACCCGCCTCCGCACGAAGCGCCTGGAGGGCCGGCAGGCGCCGCGCGGCGGCGAACACGTGGTGGCCGGCACGGGCCAGCGCGAGCGCGCTGTCACGGCCGATGCCCGAGCTGGCACCGGTGAGAAGAATCGTCATCGACATCGGGGTCTCCTGGTTCACATACGAAGCGGTATGTGACTAGTGAATCCCACATACGGTATGGTATGTCAACGCAAATGGCTCGACGCCCCCCTGCCCCCCGCCGGCCGCGCGCCGAGACCAAGCTGGCGACCCGCGCCGCCCTGATCGCCGCCGGAATCGAGGAGTTCTCCGAGCACGGCCTCGATGCCAGCCTCGATGCCATCTGCGCGCGCGCGCAGCTGACCCGCGGCGCGTTCTACGTGCACTTCGCCGACCGCGACGGCTTCATCGTCGCCGTGATGAACGACGTGCTCGGCGGGTTCATCCGGCAGCTCACGGGAACAGGCACCGAGCTCGGCAGCGTGGAGCGAGGCGTGCGGCTGTTCTTCGCCGCGGCCGCTGCGCGCGATCCGGTGATCCACGCCGGTCGCGGTCTTCGGTTCTCGCACCTCATGGACGCGTGTCGCCGCATCCCGCAGGTCGGTGACACCTATCGCCGCCTCGTCGCGATGGGCCGCGCGCAGCTCGCCGCCGGGCTCGCCACCGATCAGACCGCGGGACGCGCGCGCGAGGATCTCGAACCGCCGGCGATCGCGGACCTGATGACGGTGATGGTGCTCGGCATCGTCGCCGCGCTCGAGCTCGAGCTCCCCGTCGACCTGCCGCGGCTCGCGGAGACCGCGCTCGCCGTGATCGCGCCTACGCCGCGAGCGCGTCGCGCAGGCGCCGCAGCGCGGCCTCGGTCTTGAGATCGCAGATGTCGCCACGCACGCACTGCGCGATCGCATCATCGAGCCCGAGCCACCGTGTGGTCGCGCCGTCCTCCATTGGCGATCCATCGCCGACGAGCGCACCCTGCGTCGCCGGATCGACCTCGATCGCCGTGAAGTAGAACTTCTCGGTCAGGAGCCCGGGCGCCGGTGCCATCCCTTCACCGAGCAACATCACGCGCGCCGGATCGATCACGAAACCCGCCTCCTCGCGCACCTCGTGTGCCGCGCGCTCGCGGAGCCCCGCCTCGCCGTGATCCCCATTCTCGAGGATCCCCGCGACCAGCTCGGTGATGAACATGCCCGGCGCCGTCTCGGGCAGCGGTGCACGCGCTGGATCACGCCCGAGCGTGTACGCCGGCCGCAGGCCCTCGCGCACGAGCACGCGAACTCCGGCGGGATCGCGCGCGAACACGGCCACGACGACCGCGTCCTGGCCGTACGGCCGGACGATCGAGTCGCACACGTAGCCCGCCGACAGCGAGCCATCGCCGCGGCGATTGCGCATGCGCAGCCGGCGGATCTCGATGAACCCACCGGTGCCGACGCGCTCGTCGGAATCGATCGCAAATTCGACGACCGTGTCGTCGGCCACTACTGCACGGGCGTCGGGGCCGGCGAGTCGCCCGAGCCACCGGCCGGATCCGCACCGGGCGCGGGCGCGGGTGCCGCGGGACCCGGCGCCATGCCTCCCGGGCTCTTCACCTCGAACGGCTTCAGCTGCTTGTAGATCTCGTACTGCAGCTCGTCGATCTGGCTCGTGGTCCAGCCCGGCACGCTCGGATCCTTGACCGCGAGCTTCTCGGGCTGCGGGCTACCGGCGATGCGGCGCATCAGCACGGGCTCGTCCTGCACGATCCACTGGTCGCCATCGGGCAGCATGCGAACCACGTGGACCACGCGGATCGCCTTGTCGGGAACCTGGCGAAAGTCGGCGTCGTTGCCCGGCGCGGTGATGCCATCCGAGGTGTACCAGCGCGCCTTGGTCTGCATGCCGAGCGACGTTTCGTCGGACTTCTCGAGCGTGTACTTCGACTCCACCGCTGCCTTCGTGGCGTTGAAGATCGCGAGCTTGTCGCCCGTGTAGCGCGCCTGCTTGGCCATCGCGACATCCTTGCCGGAAGGACCGCCGCACGCGCCGAGCGCGCCGAGGACGAGGATCGAGAGGGAGAGGTTCCGCATGCGGCGTTGGTAACACCAGACGCGGACGGCCGCCACCTGCCCCCAGAGTCCGCTTGTGTTGATCCGAATCGAGCCCGGAATCTTCGGATCCGAATCCAGCCCACGTGACCATCTCAGACGAAGATGCTGACTCCGACCCGAGAAGATCGGGCTCCGGAGGGGTCAGGGCGCGGCGAACGCCGTGACGCGAGGAACGTCGTCGATCGAGATGGTCTGCGGCCGTGGCCGGACCGCACCACGCGGCGACGATGCCACCCAGTAGAACGAGACCTCATCGCCCCCGATCTCCGGATCTGGAAGCGCGGTGATGACCCTCTCAGGTTCCTCGGGAACCGCCCTCTCGTGCGGCGGCTGCATGCGAACGACGATGATCACCAGCGCCGCAAGCGCCACGATGGCCGGCACCACCGCGAGCCACCAGCGTCGCGGGCGCTCCGCATCGAGCCGCTCGCGCAGCATCGCGAGCCCACCCGGTGGGGGCTCGTGCGCCCGCAGCGCGGGCACATCGGGAAGCTGTTCATCCATGACCGAGCTCCTGGAGTCTGGCACGGATCCTCGCGACCGCTTCGGTACGCCGCGAGCCGACTGTGCCCGCGGGAACGGCGAGGGCCGCGCCGATCTGCGCGTAGTCGAGACCAGAGAACAACGCCATCACGAGCACGCTCCGCAGTTTCTCGGGAAGCTCGTCGATGCACCGCCGCACCACCTGGTCCACGCGCGCCGCATCGAGGACGGCGTCCGTGCGCGGCGGAGGTGGCTCGGCGATCGATGGTGCGAGACCGAATGCACGACGCACGGCGTTGCCGCGGCGGCGATTGTGCGCGAGTCCGACGACGATCGTGTACGCGAGACCGGCAGCGCGTTCCCAGTCCACGCTCGCACGCTTGTTCCATAACCGCACGAACGCATCCTGAACGAGATCGCGCGCGTCCTCCGCGTTCCATACGTAGCGGTACGCCGCGTTGTACATGCCCCGCTCGTGCGCGACGTAAAGCGCCTCGAGCAAACGCCGATGTGCCTCCTCTCCACCCGATGCCACGCGGCTGCCATCAACCTAGTCGACCCGCTGCGCGCGGACCACATAGAGCAGGAGATTCGCGGCGCCGTCGGAGGCGGCAGCCTGCGCCGAGTCGCCGACCACGATCGCTCGATCGAGCGGCAGCTGCAGCGTGGTCTGCACGGACGGACCGAGCTCGGGCTTCTCGGTCCACGTGCCTTTGACCTCGAGCTTCAGCTCGAGCTCGATGCCATCCGGATAGGCGGAGAGCGTCTGCTCCACGTACATCATTCGCCCCGAGAGCTTGGTGTGCGCTCCGTCGCGCGCGCGCGCCGCCACGCGGTCGAGGCTCTTGAACCTGCGCTTTCCGAGACCGGTCAGCTTCTGCAGCATCGGGCCGACCTCGGCCAGATCGCGAGGCACATCGGTCTCCCCGGCGGCGACCGCCTCGATCACCCAGAACGTCACCTCGTACGTCGAGGGCGCCTTCGCCGGCTGCTTGTCGAGGTTCGCGATCAGCTGATCGAGCGCCACGTGCATGTGCGGTGGCAGTCCCACGACGAAGCGGTGATCGCCGATGAACACCGGGTTCGGGTTGACGAACTGCGTCTGCGTGCCCGCCGAGCTGACGACCGAGATCGGATAGCTGGTGACGTCGTTCTCGAACAACCGCCGGATGTCATCCGCGCGCCCGACCGGGAAGTCGTGGCTCTGCGGCACGATGTTTCCCCCGACCAGCTGATCGGGCCGCATGATCTCGGCGACCGCCGCCGCGCGCGGGCGATCGCGCTCCTGGTCCCGTCCCGGGCACCCCACCAGCGCGATGAGAGCGAAACATCCTGCGAGCGTGCGAACCATGACGAACCTCCATCCCCTACTCCCCGGGGGACGGAGGTTCCTTCGCCGAAATCGTGACTAGGGATGAACGAGGGGCTTGGCCGCCTCGTAGATGTCCACGGCGAGCGAATCGACGCGCCCCTTGACCCACGGCGGCAGGTTCGGATCGTCGGTCAAGAGCTCGCGCGGCTGCGGGCTGCCCGACACGAGCTGGAACGTGTGCTGCTCGATCACCACCGAGAACCGGTTCGCGGAGTCGCCCTCCACCGGGATGAGGCGGACCTCGAACGCGACGCGGACGTCACCACCACCGGCATTGACGTAATCGCCATTGCCCTCGTCGGTGGTGCCGATGCGGCCGCCCTCGGGCGTGTACCACTGGCCATCGGTGATGAACATGTTCTTCGCGGGATCGATGTCCTTCACCTTGTAGGTGCGCTGCGCGACCTGCACCGCGATATCGAGCAGCTGGTTCGGCGCGGCCGTGTACACGGCCATCTTTGCGGTCTTGATCTGCCCGCCCGAGGGGCCGCAGGACATCGCGCACAACGAAAGGAACAGCAACGACAACGCCACTCTCATGCGCAGTAGTTGCCAGGCCGCGCGCGCGCCGTCAAGGGTGGTAGCGTCGCGGCATGGCGGAGCTCTCTGGCAAGCGCGCGCTCGTGACCGGCGCATCGAGTGGGATCGGCGCGGCGATCGCGCGCGATCTCGCTGCGCGCGGCTGTGCGCTGGTCCTGACGGCGCGCCGGAAGGAGCAGCTCGCGGCGGTGGCCGCGGAGTGCACCGCGAAGGGGGTGCCGGTGGAGGTGATCCTGGCAGACCTCGGCAAGGCGGGCGCGGCGGGCGCGCTGTGGGCGCAGGCGATCGCGAAGGGCCCGATCGACGTCTGCATCAACAACGCCGGCTTTGGCTACTTCCGCCCGTTCTCCGAGGTCGAGTGGGCGCGCGAGGCCGAGCTCGTGCAGCTCAACATGACCTCGCTGGTCGAGCTGTCGCGGGAGTTCGTGGCGGCCCGCAAGGGCGTCGCCGGGCGCGCGTACCTGCTCAACATCGCGTCGATCGGCGCGTATCAATCGGTGCCGAACATGGCGCTGTACGCGGCGAGCAAGGCGTTCGTGCGCAACTTCACCGAGGCCGTGCACGACGAGCTCGCCGGCACCGACGTCTCCGCGACGTGCGTGTGCCCCGGCGGCACCGAGACCGAGTTTCACGCGCAGGCTGGCGCGGGCAACTACGGCTGGGTCGCGAACGCATCGATGATGAGCGCCGAGGCCTGCGCCGTGCGCTCGGTGCGCGCGATGCTGAAGGGCAAGCGCACGTACATCCCGGGCCTCATCAACAAGCTCTCGTGCTTCGGCGTGCGGTTCGTCCCGCGCAGGTTCGCCTCGTGGATGGCGCGCCGCGTGCTTGGCAAGCCGCGACCCGGCGCGCTGCCCGCACGGAGCGTCGCGTGAGCACCGAGGTCGACAACGTTCGCCGCTACGCACCCGACGCGCACGGCATGTACGAGGTCTGGTACACGACCTGGAACGATCCGCGCACCGGCGAAGGCTACTGGCTGCGCTTCATCATCGAGGCGCCGGTGGCCGGCACCGGTGGTGTGCCCGGCTTCGGCGAGGCCACGCGCGGCGAGGTGTGGTTCGCGCGGTTCGATGCGAAGCGCCCCGAGCGCACGTTCGGCATCCACAAGCGGTTCGCCGATGTGGTGAGCAACGATGCGCCGTTCCGCCTGACCATCGCCGGCAGCGAGCTCGGCCACGGCCACAGCATCGGCGAGCTCTCCGGCGATGGCCACGAGGTGCGGTGGAATCTAACGTGGGAGCCCGCCCCCACGACGCTGCGGCACTTCCCCGACGTGATGTACAAGGGTCCACTCGGCCGCTCGCCGACCATGGTGCACTCGCCGAATCCACGCGTGCCGATGACGGGCACGCTGCGCATCGACGGCGAGGACATCGCGCTCGATCGCGCGATCGCCGGTCAATCGCACATCTGGGCGAAGAAGCACTCGCCATCATGGACGTGGGCGCACTGCACGGACTTCACCGGCGTGGCCGATGGGCTGTTCGAGCTGATCGGCAGCGTGGTCAAGCGCGGGCCGCTGACCACCCCGAGGCTCGTGATGATCGCGCTCGACTTCGATGGCGAGCAGCACCGGTTGAACCAGTTTCGCCACGTCGCGATGAACCGTGGCCGCTGGAGCACCGGCCGGGTCGAGCTCACCGCGAGATCCTTCGACATCAAGGTCGAGGCGCTGCTGACCTGTGCGCCGGCGAACATGATCAACGCGCCGTACGTGGATCCGGATGGGACCGACGTGTTCTGCGCGAACACCGAGATCGGCGATGCGACGATCACCGTGTGGAAGCGGAGCGGGCTGCGCTGGAAGGAACACCGCCGGCTCGAGGCGAACGGTCGCATGCACTTCGAGATTGGTGGACAGGTGCGAGATCCGGCGATCACCCGCCCCCACGTGCTCGTCACGTAGTAGTGTCCGCGGCGATGGAACGGAGAAAGACGCCCCTCTGGGACCTGCACAAGCAGCTCGGGGCTCGCCTGATCGATTTCGGTGGCTGGGACATGCCGGTCCAGTACGCCGCCGGCACGATCAAGGAGCACAAGGCCGTGCGCGAGGCGGTCGGCCTGTTCGATGTCTCGCACATGGGCGAGGTCATCCTGCGGGGAGCGAACGCACGCGCACAGGTCGATCGCTTGACCTCGAACAACGTGGTCGCGGCGCCGGTCGGCAAGGCCGTGTACACGCTGCTCACGCGCCCCGATGCGGGCGTGGTCGACGACTGCATCTTCTACAAGAAGTCCGATGACGAGTTCTTCGTCATCGTCAACGCCTCGAACACCGGCAAGGACCTCGAGTGGTTCCGCGAGCACGTGCAGGGGCCGTGCGACGTGGTCGATCTCTCGGACCAGACCGCGCTGATCGCCGTGCAGGGCCCAAAGGCCGTGCGCATGGTCGATGCGCTCGCGGGCGGCACGCTCGCGGCGATGCCGAGCTTCACGTTCACGGAGACCGAGGTCGCCGGCGTTCCGTGCATGGTCGCCCGCACCGGGTACACCGGCGAGGATGGCTTCGAGCTCGCGTGCGACAACAACGTCGCGGCGAAGCTGTGGTCCGCGCTGTTGGAGGCCGCCACGCCGCTCGGCGGGCTGCCGATCGGTCTCGGCGCGCGCGATTCGCTGCGCCTCGAGGCGAAGCTGCCGCTGTACGGCAACGATCTCGATGACGAGCACACGCCGCTCGAGGCCGGCCTCGGCTGGGCCGTGAAGCTCGACAACCGCGAGTTCTTCGGAGCGCCGAAGCTGCGCGAGCAGAAGGCGAACGGCGTGTCGCGTCAGCTCGTCGGCTTCACGATCGCCGCCGACCTGCGAGCCATCCCGCGCCACGGCTATCCGGTGCTCGACGGCGAGACGCCGATCGGCATCGTCACCAGCGGCGGTCCCGGCATCTCGGTGCCCGGCGGCATCGGCCTCGCCTACGTTCCCGTCGCGAACGCCGCGGCCGGCACGCAGCTCACCATCGATTGCCGTGGCAAGGCCATCCCGGCCACGGTCATCTCCGGCAAGTTCTACAAGCGGAGCTAGAAACCATGTCCACGTTCCCCACCGATCTCCGATACACGACCGACCACGAGTGGCTCCGCGCAAACGGCGCGAACTGGCGCGTAGGCATCACGCAGTTCGCCGTCGACCAGCTCGGCGACATCACGCTCGTCGACCTGCCCAAGGAAGGCGACCTCGTCACCAAGGGCCAGCGGTTCGGCACGATCGAGAGCGTCAAGAGCGTCTCCGATCTGTACGCGCCGGTCTCCGGCAAGGTCATCGCGGTGAACCCCGCCCTCAAGGATGCGCCCGAGCTCGTCAACAGCGAGCCGTACGGCAAGGGCTGGATGATCGAGCTCGAGCCGACCGAGAAGAGCGAGCTCGACGAGCTGCTCGCGCCCGACGCGTACACGACCCACGTCGCGTCGCAGTAGCGGGCTAGCGAGACGGCGTCAGCGCGATCACGTGGCCGAGCTCGCGATCGCGAGCGCAGCGCTTCGAATCGGCGGCGCACGAGATCCGCAGCTCCGCCGAGTTATCCGGCGAGCGGAACCGATCGTATGCGGCGAGCGCCGAGGCCGCCTCCGCGCGCCCGAGCCCGGCAAGCGCGGTGGCCTGGCTGCGCAGGAGATCCGGATCGCGCGGTGAGAGCTCGAGGCCCTTGGTCGCCGCGGCGAGCGCGCCCGCGTTATCCCCCGTCGAGCCGAGCACGCGCGCGTAGAGCATCCACGCCATCGAGTTACCGGGGGCTCGCTCGGTGCACGCCTTCGCCGGCGCGATCGCCTCGTCCCATCGCCACACGCGCGCGAGCGCATCGGCGGCGACCGCATCGAGCACCGCCGGGCCCGGCGTGGGCAGCAGTGGCCGAGCCTCGGCGATCAGCGCGAGCGCATCGTCGACGCGCCCCTGCTTCGACGCCACCCAGCCGAGCTGGACGAGCACCATCGCGCGGGCGCGCTTGTCGCCGGCCGGTGCCGCGGCGAGCGAGGCCTCGAGCACCGTGCGCGCTTCCTCGAGCCGCTCGCTGACCGTGTTGACGAGCGCCATGCCGTGCTCGTACTCGCGCTCCCACACCGGGCGCACCGTGGACACCTGCGCACCCTCGCCGAGCTGGACGTGGCTCTCGGCGATCAGCGTGATCGGCTGCGCCTTGCAGGGATCGAGCACCACGTCGCGCGCGCCCTGGGCACCGGCGATGAACGCCTGCCCTTCCGGCGTCTTCGCCCCGGCGCAGACGTTCGCCTGCATCTTCAGCGTGCGGCTGCGGTGGCGCAGGCGCGCGGTGACGTTCAGCGGCAGCTGCGCCGCGGTCAGCGACTTCGGGATCTCGAACGTGTAGCGCGTGACCTGCGCCTCGCGCGCGGCGACGGTCTGCGTGGCGATCTGCGTGCGGAAGCTCGCCATCTGGTGCTCCTCGAGCACGTGGCCGGTCTCGTCGACCACGAGCGTGCGCAGCACGTGCGTGTCCTCGTCGTTCGGATCCTTCTCGTGCGTCAGGCCCGACGACGCGATGCGCGCGCCAGCCTTGTCGGTGACGTCGACCTCGATCCAGGCGTCCTGGATATCGAGCACGCCGCCGGGGAACCGGTGACCGACGAGCAGGTTCCGGATCACCACGTCGATCGCGAGCTTCTCGCCCGGCACCACCGGCGCGCCGTCCGCGGGCAGGTGCCAGATCGCGCCCGACGCCTTCTCCGTGCGCGCCGCGGCGATATCGATCGACGCCGCGCCCTCGAGCTTCGTGCGCAGGCGCGCCAGGTGCTCGGTGTCGCCGCGCATCGAGGCCATCCACGTGTGGCCGCCGAGGAACCGGTGCGACGCCATGGTCTTGCCGCTCGGTCCCTCCTTCGCGCCGTACTCGTCGGCGGACGCGGGCTCGCGCTCCATGTGGCACGAGATGCAGTCCTTCTTCTCCACCTTGTCGACGCGGCCCATGCCGTTACCGTCCCACGCCGAGTTGCGCCACATGCCGGGCTCGTCGAGACCGGAGAGGTGAACGGGCATCCCCATGTCAGCCGACAGGAAGCCGCGGTGGCAGCCGACGCACAGCTCGGTGCCGGTCGCCTTCACGGTGACCTGGGCTTTGTGACGCGCGACCGACGCCGGATCGCTGAGCGTCGGAGCCTCGATCGGCGTCGCAGACCACACGTAGCTGCCGTTGCCGTCCTTCGTGGTGCTCTCGATGCCGTGGCACAGCCGGCACGTCACGCCGGAGTGCGAGCGGAGATCCGCGGCGGGCACGGGCTCGCCGCTCGTCATCATGCCGTCGACCATCAGCGGCATGTCGTGACATCCGCCGCAGTGCAGGCTGGCCTTGTTGCCGAGGTCGTGGCGCATGAGCTCCACGTTGACCCGGTAGATCGGGTTACCGAACGACGCGAACGAGTGCGCGCTGGTTCCCCACTGCGCCGCCGCATCGGGGTGACACGTGGCGCAGCTATCGACATCCGACAGCATGTTCCCGTCGCTCACCGCGTCGCGCGCCTTGAACGTCGAGGTCGATCGGTCGAGTTTCACGAGGCTCGGGAAGTACTCGCCAGCGCCGCTCGGCAGGCGCGCCTCCGCGATCACCGCGCGCTGCGCGATCACGGGATCCGCGGCCTTCGTATCCTGGCCGCCGCAGGCGACCAGACCGAGACCGAGGACAGCGAACCTGCGGAGCGCGGAGGTCATCACTTCTTCCGGCGCGAGATCAGGAGGAACAGCGCGACGATCATCAGGCCGGCCGAGGCGCCGAAGCCAAAGCCCATCGCCTTGGTGCCCGGCGGCTGCGCGAACTTCGTGCCGGCGGGAGCGGGCGCCTTGTTCGGCGCCGCCTTCTTGAGCCCGATCTCCCACAGGTCGCGCTTCACCATGGAAGCGACCTCGAGCTTGCCGCGCGGCGCGAACGCGAGCTTGCTCGCCGCGATGATCTGCTGCGCACCACCATCGGGCGGACCGCCCCACACGCCGCGCTGCGGGTTCTTGCACTTGATCGCGCCGGTCCACCAGTGGCGCATCGCGTAGCGCGCCTGGAAGTAGTTCTCCGCCGACGGCGTCGCGCCGTACTCGAGGCCTTGCTTGCTCCACTGCTCGCGACCGCCGGTGATCGGCTTCGCATCCTTGAACCGCAGGTCGTCCTTCATGTCGTTCCGGCCGTAGCGCGCGTGGAGGCGGGTCAGCACGAACGCGCCGGCCGCGATCTGGCCCTGCACGATGTCGCCGCCGAGCGTCATCAGATCGGCCTGGCTGACGTCGAGCTCGGGACACGGATCGCAGTGGTACTGCGGACGCGCGGTCCACGCGTACTCCGTGACCACCGCGCCCGGGTTCGCCTCGACGGTCTTGTCGAACAGCGCCGCATAGAACTCCGCGAAGCGCGTCTTGACCGAGTCCTTGACGTCGAAGTTCGTCGGGATCACGACGTTCTTGTAGTTCGCGACCTCGTAGCGCTTGTCGGCCGAGAGGATGTTGACGATCAGGTCCTGCTTGCCCGTCGAGTTCGCCATGCCGAGGCGGATCGGCAGCGAGAAGTCCTCGCTGTCATAGTGAAACCGGATCGGCGACAGCTGGGCGTGGTTGTCGACCATCTGCACCTTCTTCGGGTCGACCTTCGCCACGAAGAACTTCATCCCGGCCTCGACGTACGGGCGAAGCAGCGGCTCCGCACCGTCGGGGATCTTGTACTTGTTCTGCTTGAGCCAGGTCTCGAGACCCGCGGCCTCGGTCGCCGACAGGATCAGGATCTTGTACTCGGCGACATCGAACTGCGCCTCGATCTTGACCGTCTGCTTCGCCTCGGACGCCTTGTACGCGCGCCCCGCGCTCGGCGCGGACATCGAGGTCGGCGCCGCGTCGTAGTCGTCGTAGTTCTGCGGCGACGGACATGGGTCCTGCTCCCAGTACTCCACGAGCCGCGGCGAGCCGAGCGACTCGACGTGATCGAACACGGCCCTCGGCAGCGTCTTGACGTCGGCCTCCTTGAGGACGACGGGCACCGGGATGACCATCGCGAAGTCCTCGAGCGGACCCTTGTAGTCGTTCTGCATCGACAGCACGGTGCGCGTGCCCTCGCGCATCAGCACGACCTGCGTGGCATCCGCCGACAGCTTCGCGCCGGAGCCGCTGACGTAGAACCCGCAGAACGCGTCGGCCGCGCCGGCCGTCGCTACGAGGGCAAGCGCCGCAGCGCCGAAGGTCATCGCAAGCTTCATGGTGACTCCCTGGATCATGTTCAACGCGCCCGGTGGGAACGGGGTCTACGGCGCCGCACGAGCCATGCGAGACCGCCGATCGCCATCAGCAAGCCACCGGAATCACTGGCCTGGCAGCCACAGCCCTGCGGCTTGCCCGTGAAGCCCGCGCCGCCCGGGAGCGGCACGCCCTGCTTCACCCCGATCTCGGGGATGTCCTGCGCCACGAGGTTTGGCAGCTGCACCTTGCCGCGAGGCGCGAACGCGGAGTTCGTGGCCGCCATTCCGCCCTGGGCGACCTGCTGCTCGACGCCGGCCGGCGGCCCACCCCAGCGACCGCGCACGGGACTCGCGCACGCGATCGTGCCCGTCCATGCGTGGCGGATCGCGTAGCGGCCCTGGAAGTTGTTGGTGCTATCGGGGCGCGAGCGCTCCTCGAGGTGACCTCCGGCATCGCGCTGCTCGCGGCCACCGACGATCGGCGGCGCCTGCCGGAACACGAGATCGTTCGGCGCTCCGTCCTTGCCGTAGCGCGCGTGCAGCCGCGTCAGCACGAAGCCATAGGTCTCCCCGCCGAGGACGTCCGAGCCGAGCGTGAGGAAGTCGCCGCCGTCGAGCTGCGGCCCCGGGCACGGATCGCACGTGCTCGCATCCCATGCGTACTCGGTGACCACGGCGCCGGGGTTCTGCTCGACCGTGCGATCGAACAGCGCCGCGTAGAACTCCCCGAACCGGGTGCGGACCTCGTCCTTGACGTCGAGGTTCGTGGGGATCGTGACGTTCTTGTAGTTCGCGAGCTCGTAGCGCTGGTTCGGCGACAGGATCGAGACGATCAGGTCCTGCTTCCCGTTCGAGTTCGCGAGGCCGAGACGGATCGGCAGGGTGAACTCGTCGCTGTCGTAGTGAAAGCGAAGCGGCGACAGCATCGCCTGCCCATTCTCGAACCTGACCTTCTTCGGATCGACCTTCGCGACGAAGAACTTCGATCCCTGGTTGACGTACGGGCGCAGCAACGCCTCGGCGCCGGCGGGAATCTGATAGCGCTGATCGCGCAGGTAGCGATCGAGCCCGGTCGACTCCGTCGCCGACAGGATGACGATGTTGTACTCGCCGACCGTGAACTTCGCCTCGATGGTGACGCCGTACGACTTCTTCGTCTCGCTCGCATCGGCCGCGGCCATCTCCATCGTCGGCGCTGCCATCGGATAGCGGTCGTAGTTCTCCTCGACGTGACAGGGATCCTCTTCCCAGTACTCGACGAGCCGCGGCGCGCCCATCGTATCGACCTTCGCGAACACGTCCTTCGGCAGTGTCTTGACGTCGGCTTCCTTGAGCACGACCGGCACCGGAATCACCATCGCGAAGTCCGCGGGTGGTCCCTGATAGTTGTTCTGCATCGACAGCACGGTTCGCGTACCGGATCGCATCAACACGACCTGCGTCGCGTTGTTGAACATCTCGCCACCCGCACCGTTGATGTAGAAGCCGCAGAACGCGTGTGCCACGTGCGGCACACACAACGAGCCGGCGATCACCGCCGCGATTCCAAATCTCCTCATGACCGATCTCCTTTACGCGCACCGGGGCCGTGGTGGCGACGCCTTCGGAACAGCAAGCTGGCCCCAACCAGCAACGGTCCCCCCAGGACATCATTACGCTCCATCGCCGCGCAACCACAGCCAGACTTCTTCTTCACGCGATCGACGTCGGGTTGTGTGATGGCGCTGCCCGCCGCGCTTGGAGCCTTGATCTTCGACGCACCAAGATGGAGATCGATCTCCGGCACGTCGCGCATCACGACCTGCGCGAGGTCGACCTGCCCTCGCGGCGCGAACCCGAGGTCGACCGCAGCTTTCGGTCGGTTCGTCCAGCCGGGTTGCCGCACGTCGCTCGGTGGCTCGCCCCACACGCCACGCCGCGGCTTCTCGCAGGTGATCGGGCCGGTCCACGGATAGCGGATCGCGTAGCGGCCCTGGAAGTTGTTCGTCTGCGAGGGCATCGCGCCTTCCTCGAGCTTGCCGTCGGCCACGAGGTGCTCGCGCCCGCCGGCGATCGGCGGCACCGCCTTGAAGCGAAGGTCGTCGGTGACCTTCGTCCCGTAGC
>JBBRED010000200.1:0-15428 GCA_038203335.1 Haliangiales bacterium
CAAGTGCGAGTCGTGTCACCCGACGCGCCAGTACGTCGAGGCGAACACGAGCTGCTCGGACGAGGGCTGCCACGCCGACGACGATGCCCACAAGGGCCGCCTCGGCAAGGCGTGCGAGAAGTGCCACGTCGAGACCGGCGACAACACGTTCAACCACAACACGATGAGCTCGTTCCGGATCGACGGCGGGCACATGAAGGTGCGCTGCACGGACTGCCATCCGTCGGTGACGTTCAAGCCGCGCCCGAAGACCTGCTTTGGTTGCCACCCCGAGCCCGCGGTCCACAAGGGCCAGTACGGCACGGGCTGCGAGCAGTGCCACTCCACGCGCACGTGGGAGGACATCAAGCCACTTCACGACGTGGGCGACTTCTCGCTGAAGGGCGCGCACAACAACATCGCGTGCGAGCGCTGCCATCGCGATAACCGGCCGCTCGCCGGCTCCGGAAACCTGTGCATCAACTGCCATCGCCAGGACGACATCCACTCGAACGCGCTGTCGCCGCGCTGCGGTGAGTGCCACACGCAGTGGTCGTTCGCGCCGGCGAAGTTCGATCACAGCCGCGTCGGCTGCAACCTGACCGGCGTGCACCGCACGATCGCGTGCTTCGACTGCCACCGAAACGGCAACTTCTCCGCGATGAGCCCGCAGTGCGCGAGCTGCCACATCGACGATGGGATCAAGCACGGCGGGACGCACCTCCAGTACACGACGTGCACCGGTTCCACGTGCCACAACCCGAACTCGTGGACGCCACAGACCGGGTTCCCGCGGGAGTCGGTGTGTCGCTGACGCGAACGCTCGCGATCGCACTGGCCGTGGGCCTGCTCGCTCCGCACGCCGCGTGGGCGAAGGGCAAGGCCGACAAGAAGTCCGACGACTCCGATGAGGACGAGGACAAGAGCGACAAGAAGAAGGGCGGCGACGACGAGGAAGCGCCGGCCGACGAGGAAGAGGGCGGCGACGAGGATCAGCCCGAGGACGAAGAGGGCGGCGGAACCAAGGTCAAGGACAAGACCAAGGCGAAGTCGGCCGACGAGTCGCCGATCAAGCAGGACCTCTCGGGTCACGATCTCGGCACGAACAAGAAGGAGAACCTGTTCGAGAAGGACCGGTTCTTCGTCGACAAGGCTGATAGCGAGAAGACCGAGAAGGGCACGCTGATCCAGGGCAGCCTCGCCTCGACCTCGCTGCTCTATACCGAGAGCGGTGGCAGCTACGGCGTCAACCAGGGTGACAACAGCGCCCGGTTCAATCGCTACTACACCGAGCTTCGGCTGCAGACCGACTTCCGCCACCTGAGCGGTGGCCGCTGGGACGCGCGGGTCGACGCGCGCGCGCGCCTCGTGCCGACGCCGACCAACGCGGCGATGTCGACGGATCCGAACCACATCCAGTCGGGGTTCAACGGGCGCAACGAGTACGACATCCGCGAGCTGTGGCTGTTCCACAGCGGCAAGCGGACCGACGTGTTCTTCGGCCGCCAGTACATTCCCGATCTCGGCGCGGTCAAGATCGACGGCCTGCGCATCGACCACGCGAGCTCGCGTACGCTGACGCTGATCGGGTTCGGCGGCCTGTACCCGGTCAAGGGCTCGCGCTCGTTGACCACCGATTACGTCCCGCTCAAGGACAACCAGTTCGCCTCGGCCGGCAAGTTCGTCGGCGCGGCCGGCTTCGGCGGCGCGTATCGCACGATCAACGCCTACGGCTCGGTCGGCGGCGTGGCGCTCGTGCCGTTCGCCGGCGAGTCACCGCGGGTGTTCGCGACGTCGCAGGGCTACCTGCGTAACGGCGCCACGCTCGACGTCTACCACTTCGCGCTCATCGATCTGGTGAGCTCGGTCGGCGCCGCGATCACGAACCTGTCGGCGGGCCTCAACTACAAGCCGAACCCGCGGCTCCGCGTGACCGCGAACTTCAATCGCGTCGATGTCGACACCCTGAACGTGCAGGCGAACGCGTTCCTCAATACGCCGCAGCTCGACGCCGGAACGCTGGCGCCGACCATCGTACAGAACGAGACCTACTTCCGCCGGCTGTCGACGAACGTCGGGCGCGCGGGCGTGTCGGCGGGGCTCGGGCAGCTCCAGCGGTTCGAGGTCAGCGTGCAGGGCGCGTATCGCTACCGCCCGAAGGTCGCGCTCGACACCGCAGACGGCATGACCACGCTCACGCTCGACGCGGCGAAGGGCATCGACCTCTACGGCGCGATCACGGATCGTCGCTCGATCGCGAACCTCCGCCTCGGGCTCGACGTTTCGCGCTCGATCGGGCTCGGCAACGTCGCGTTTCAGCGCAGCGAGGTGTTCGCCGGGCGGCTGTCGGCCGCGCGCGAGCTCGAGAACGGCCACGGCGAGTGGGAGGCGGAGATCAGCTACGCCACCACGAAGGACGCGGCGGCCGGCATCATCTGCAACGGGCCGAATCAGCCAAACACCTGCTTCGGCGCCTCGACCGGGGCGATCCTGTCGATCGGTGGCAACCTGTTCTACCGGGTCAACCGCGACTGGATGCTGATGGGGAGCCTGTTCCTGTCCCGCCAGACCCTCAAACACACAGATGTTTCCGGCGGGATGAACGAGATCACGACGACGACCGCCGATCCGACGGTGACCGGCTTGATGGGCTTCGCTCGGATCGCGTACCGCTTCTAGGCCCAACACCTACATCAGTGTCATGTCGGGTAGCGCACCCGCTGGGGACAACTGACCGAATCGACACGCTCCCGGTCGGGCCGTACCATGATCCTCGATGATGAGGATCGGGCTTGCGGTGATGTGCGTGTTCTCGGTGGCGGCGTGTGGACATCATGGTGGCGGCGACGATGTCGACGAGACACTCGCGACCCTGACGATCGATCCTCCGAACGCCGAGCTGTTGATCGTCAACGGCGTCGACGCGCATCAGGACTACACGGCGACGCTCACGTTCCCCGACGGAAAGATCAAGGACGTCACGGGCGAGACCACGTTCCTCATCGAGCAGAACTTCGGCGAGTTCATGGCGAACGACCTCGCGGTCGGCACCGCGGGCAAGTCGCTCGTCTACGGCTCGTACACCGACAAGACGGCGAGCGCCCAGGTGATCGTGCGCCTGCGCGACATACGCGTCGATGGATCGCTGCCGCCGAACACGCCCGATCTGTTCGCCGGCACCGAGGATCCCGCGCTCGCACCGACCGTGGTCTACCCGGCGCCCGACGTGATCGCGCCGCGGAACCTCGGCGATTTCGAGACCCACTGGACCGATAGCCACGGCAACAACGTGTTCGAGATCTCGCTGCACACGGAGTTCACCGACGTGCGCGTGTACGTGCCCGGCGGCAACGGCATGGCGGCCGCCGGTCCGACACCGTCGTGGGCGGCGTTCTCGGCCGACGAGTGGCTCGACGCGGTCGGTGTCGAGACCGCGGTGACCTATCAGGTCCGCGGCGCGAACACGGCGAACCCGGGTCCCGTCGGCGCGGCGCCGGCGCGCACCGTGAACCTCACCAACGAGCCGATGGAGGGTGGCCTCTACTACTGGGCGGCGACGTCGACGAGCGGTGCCTACGGCATCTTCCGCCACGACATGAGCAAGCCCGGCCAGCCGGCCGAGGAGTACATGACCACGAACCAGACCAGCGGCCGCTGCGTCGCGTGCCACGTGCTCTCGCGCGATGGCACCAAGCTCGCCGTGACCTACGACGGCGGCAACGGCGCGGCCACGCTCGTCGATGTCGGCACCGCCACCGCGCAGGGCGGCAGCAACAAGTGGAACTTCGGAACGTTCACGCCCGATGGCAACGAGCTGATCACGGCGGAGCAGGGCGCGATCAAGGTCCGCCAGTTCGCGAACCAGTCGCTCATCACCACGATGCCGTCGACCGGCTGGGGTACGCACCCGGACCTCTCGGCCGATGGCAAGAAGCTCGTCTACGTCCGCGCGATGGCGCCCGGCTCGGACTGGTCGTTCACGACGGGCAACATCGTCACGCGCACGTACGACCAGTCGACCCACACGTTCGGCGCCGAGGTGCCGCTCGTCAGCGGCGGCGGCGACAACTACTACCCGTCGTGGTCGCCCGATGGCGAGTGGGTGCTGTTCAACCGTTCGCCGTCGAACTCGAACGCATACAACGCGACCGACGCGACCATGTGGGTCGTCAAGGCCGACGGGACGCAGCCCCCGATCCAGCTCACCGTCGCGAACGATGGCAGCGCGCTGACCAACTCGTGGGGCCGGTGGGCGCCGTTCGCGCAGACCTACAAGTCCTCGGGCGAGAAGATGTTCTGGATCACCGTGTCGTCGAAGCGGAACTTCGGTACGCGCCTGTTCGGCGTCGGCCGTCCGCAGCTCTGGATGACGCCGTTCTTCCCGGCCCGCGCGACCGCGCAGATGGATCCGAGTGCGCCGGCGTTCTGGCTGCCGTTCCAGAACATCGTCAGCAACAATCACATCGCGCAGTGGACCGAGCGCGTCATCGTCGTCCAGTAGCGCGGCCGGTTCGCCGCTTGCGCGGCTTCGGCGCGAACACGGCCGCCTCGAGGCGCTCCACCCGTGCGGGCAGCTCGCCGTAGGGATCGAGCATCGCGCGCATCTCGGCTCGGCTCGCTTCCATCATCGCCCCCGCATGTCGCGCGAACTCGGCGCTGAGGCGTCGCTCGAGCTGCGCGATCTCGGAGGTGAACCGCGTCACGTCGAGCTTGGCTTCGAGCTTGGCGTCGAGCTTGGCTTCCAGCGCACCGAGCTTGGCGTCGAGCTTGGCGTCGAGCTTCGCTTCGAATCGCTCCTCGAATCGTCGAAGGTCGCCTCGGGTCGCCGGCTGGTCATCGTCGTTCATCGAAGTCGTGGTCATCGTAGGACCTTTCGATCCGGAGCAAAAGCACGGTGTGTGCCACCGCTAACGTCGCGAGACCACGCACGCGCGCGCGCCATGAATCCGAGTTTCGGCCGGACGTGACCGCCGGCGGGACAGCGCCGGACTACCAGTGACGCTTCGGGCGACGCCGCTTGCCGCCACCGCCGGGGCGCGGTGCATCGGCGCGAGGCGGCGGGCGATCGTTGCGCGGCGGCGGCGAAGCGCGAGGTTGCTGACGCATCGGTGGCTGCGCCGCCGATGGAGGCAGCGGGCGACCATCCGCGCCGAGCGGCGGGCGATCGTTGCGGCGCGGCGGTGGGAAGCCGTTGCGCTGCTGCGGACCGTTGTGTTGCTGCTGCGGGCCGTTGTGCTGCTGCTGCGGACCATTTCGCTGCTGTTGCGGCGGACCGTTGCCGCGCGGCGGGCGGCCGCGATCGTCGGGACGGCCGCGGCGATCGGGACCGCGGGTCGCGCGCGGCGGCGGCGGGGGAGGCGGAACGAACTGCGGCGTCAGCTCACGGCTCACATAGGCGCGCCAGATCGCGCGACCGTCGGCGGTGTGCACGGCGAGCGAGGGATCGAAGCCGGCGACGAACCGTACGATGTTGTCGAAGTCGCGCAGGAAGTAGTACTCGGCGCGCGAGCTATGGACCGCGGAGACGACCTGCGGGAAGTCGATGATCGTCGGGCCATCCGCACCGGCGAGGATGTTGTAAGGCGAGAGGTCGCCGTGGATCAGATCGCAGCACAGCATGGCGATGACCTGCGCGCACAGGTCCGCGTAGACGCCGAGCGCGGCGCCAGGCTCGAGCGTCACGTCGATCATCCGCGCCGCGGGGCCGCCGTCGGGACCGCGGACCAGATCCATCAGCAACACGCCCTCGTAGAACAGTACCGGCGCGGGAATGCGCACGCCGCTGCCGGCGAGCTTGTACAGCGCGTCGGCCTCGGCGGACTTCCACTCCTGCTCGGCGGCGTCGCGACCGAACTTTCCGCCCGAGTCCATCGCGCGCTGCGTGCGCGTGTTGCGGACCTTGCGGCCCTCCTTGTACTCCGCGTTGTTCTTGAAGCTGCGGGTCGCGCGGTCCTTGTAGACCTTCGCCGCGATCACGTCCTCGCCGCGGCGGACCAGCGAGATGTTCGCCTCCTTGCCGCTCTTCAGACGCCCGAGGACCTCGTCGATCACGCCATCAGCGAGCAGGACCTCGAGCTTGTCGTCCATCGCTACTTGCAGCCCGGGCAGCGGAACGCGAACGTGCCCTTGCCGGTGATGGTGCCCGCCGGTCTGCTGAGCCCATCGCGAAGCTCCGCCGCGAGCTCGAAGCTGCCCACGTCCGAGCCGCACCCGAGGAGGCCGACCAGGGCAACCCACCTGCGCATCGCGCGAGCTTACGGCATCGCTGGCCGACCAGCGATACGACGGCTACTGGAACTTGATCGTCCGGTAGCCGAACAGGCGAACGCGCTTGGCGTAGAGGTCGAGGATGAACAGGCCGACCACGCCGATCAGCACCCACGGCCACAGATCCTGCGCGTACTTCACGCTCTCGTCCTTGGTCGCCCAGATCTGCGCGGGCTTGGCCTGATCGAAGCCGCCGGAGACCTGGGCTGCGTGGCGCAGCGGTTCCGGATCGGGCGTGGTGCGAAGGTACTCGAGCGGGTAGGACAGGGCGACCGAGCCCAGCGACTCGGCGACCGTCTTGCCGTCGCGCTTGTGCACGGCCTTGAGGAGGTAGCTGCCGTACTTCTCGATCCGGAAGTCGGCGGTGTACCGGCCAGCGGCGGTCTGCTCCATCGGCACGGTCTGCGTGGTCTTGTTGGTCGCGGGGTCGATGACCTCGAGCTTGGTCTCGAGCTCGTTAACGAACTTGTCGCCGGTGTCGATCGCGTCGACGGTGACCATCGCGCGGCCATCGGCGACCTTCGCCGAGAGGTCGTAGGAGTCGTAGACCTTGCGCCGCATCGATGACCGCACGACCTGCGCCCAGAACTTCGGATAGCCGCCCCAGCGGATCCAGTCGACGCCCCAGCGGTTCTTGACGTCGGAGGTCCACGCGACGGAGGTGCCCGAGCCGTGGCGCCAGCGCGCGAGGATCGGCTCGCCGAGGTCCGAGATCAGGATGGTCTCGGCCGTCGGCTTCGGCTTCGTGGTGACGTAGCCGTGGAGCGGCGGTGCGGTCTCGACGCCTGTGCCCTCGATCGCCTCGACCTTCTTCGCGACGCGGACGTGGATGACGTCCTCGACGAGCTGCGACTTCTGCGCCTCCTGCGTCTCCTTCATGAAGATCTTCGGCAGCGCGCCGATGTCCTCGACCATGTAGAGGCGGCCGTCACCAGCGTCGGCGATCATCGAGAGCAGATTGCGGTCGGCGCCCTGCACGCCGACGGCCGAGACCGTGATCCGGGCGCTGCGCATGTCCTGCACGAGCTCGGGGATGCCGTCGAGCGGGGCCTCGCCATCGGAGAGCACGATGACGTGCTTCACCTTCGCGTTGATGCCCTGGAGGATCTCGTAGGCCTCCTTGAGGCCGGGGTAGATGTTGGTGCCGCCACCCGACTGCAGGCGGGAGATCTCGGCGGAGATCCGCATGCGGTTCGCGGCGCGCTGCGGCCGTACGTAGACCTGGGCCTCGGAGTCGAACGCGACGACGGCGATGTAGTCGTTCGGCGAGAGCACCTCGGTGGTGACGCGGGCGGACTCCTTCGCCGCCTCGAGCTTCGGGCCCTGCATCGAGCCGGAGCGATCGAGGACGAGGACGAGCGCGATGTCGGGCTGCTCCTTGACCTTCTCGGAGTCGAACCGCACCGGCATGATCTGCTCGATGCGCGTGCGCTCGTAGCCCCCCGAGCCGAAGGAGTCCTCGCCGCCGGCCATGATCAGGCCGCCGCCCATGCTGGAGACATAGGTGTCGAGCGCGGCCATCTGGCCGGCGCCCATCAGGTGCGCGGGAACATCGGAGACGAGGACGAGGTCGTACTTCTCGAGCTCCTTCGGGTTCGCGGGGATGCCGGTCGGGCCGCGCACGGTGACGTCGATGTTCTCGTGCTCGAGCGCCTTCTGGAGATAGCCGGCGGAGCCCGGCTCGCGCAGGATGCCGCCCTCGACGTAGAGCACGCTCGGCTTGCCCTTCACGGGCGCCGTCATCACGGCCTCGTTGTTCGCCTTCTCGGTGTCGTGGTCGTACTTCGCGAGGCGCAGCTTGTACGTGGTCGCGCCGGCGTGCTTCGCATCGGACTTGAACTTCACGAGGTTCTTGCCCTCGCGCAGGTCCACGCGCTTGCTGCCCTCGAGCGCGTTCGGGAACTCGTCCTGCTGGAGCGTGAGGGTGGCGCTCTGCGCTTCGGTCGACCACACCTCGGCGGTGACCTCGTACGGCTGGCCTACCTTGATGTCGTCGGGGACCATGACGCCGACGACGCGGATCTCGCTGGTCTTGTCCTGGTCGAACGTGCGCCACGAGACCTTCACGCCGAGCTCCTTGGCGCGATAGGCCTCGACGGCGACGTCGCCCACGGTCTGATTGCCGTCGGAGACCACGACCATGCGCGGCAGGTAGCCATCGGGGTAGAGGCCGTAGGCGAGCTGCATCGCCGCCTGGGTATCGGTGCCGGCGCCGCGGCCGACGTGGCGCTTGATCGCGGTCGACAGCGCACCATCGTCGGCGCGCACGACCTCGGGCTTCTCGGCGAACGTGATGAGCTGGAGGTTGCCTTCGCCTTCTTCCTTCTCGATCTCGTCGACGTACTTCCTGGCCGCGTCGAGCTGCTTCTCCGACACGGAGTCGGAGACATCGACGAGCACCACGGTGGAGACCTTGCTCTGCTCGGTGATCCACGACGGGCGCGAGAGCGCGATCGCGACGCCCATCACCACGAGCGAGCGCAGCGTGGACTGCACGACCTGCTGGAGGATCGAGAGGTCGGTCAGCGAGAGGACGCGCAGCACGAAGAACGCGGGCACGATGGCGGCGAGGTGCAGCCACTGCGGCGAGAGGAGATCGATCGGGCGGGTGCCGAGGTAGTCGACGTGGATCGAGGTGCGGTCACCGATCCAGTACGAGATCAGGATCCAGAGGCCGACGGCACAGCCGATCGCGAGCCCGAGCCGGATCAGCGGGCCGGGGGCGAACAGCGCTTTGAGCGACTTGCGAAGCGACATATCAGACGGTGATCCGGCGGTGATAGGTGACCCACTCGACGATGATCAGGCCCATCGCGAGGAGGATGAGATAGATCCACAGCTTCTGGCTACGCGTGACGGCGAAGGCCTCGGGGGCCTCGAGCTTCTTGCCGCCGAGCGTGAGCTCCGTGGACGGCGCGATATCGGACTCGATGGTGGAGGCGAGGTTCGCGGCGAGCTCGATCTGCGCGAGCGTCTTGCCCTCGGGGGTCTTCGCCGCGAGGTCGTAGTAGCCGACGTGCGCGCCGTAGAACGTGGCGAGACCCTCGATCACGGGGGTGTGCGTGGTGGCGCCGTCGGGTCCCTTGACCTCGGCCTCGGTCGCGCCGACCACGCCGTCGAGCGGCACGCGCTGGCGCTCGCCGGTGGCGTAGGTGGTGAGGAGATCCGTGGTGTCACCGGCGAACCAGTCGAGCGCGTTGACGAGCAGCATCGGGAACGCCACGCGCATCGGCAGGTCGGTCACGCCGGCCTCGGACTGCAGCGCGAAGCCGAACGCGAGCATCTTCCGCTTGCCGTCGCGCTTCGCGACGATGATCGAATCGCGCACGTAGTACGCGAGCGTGGACTCGCCCTTCTTGGGATCGGGCGCGAACACCTGGCTCTTGTCCATGTTGACGTCGGACATCGAGATCCAGCGCATGACGGGGTGCCCCTCGTCGATCTCGGTGATGTGGGGCGACGACGACTCGCCGGTGATCTTGAACGGGCTGTTCTCGCCTGACGGGTGGAAGAACATCAGCGACGCCGGCGGCATCGGCAGCACGGCGGGCGTGTGGTCGTCGAAGATCACCACGTCCATGCCATCGGCGAGCGAGGGCTTGGCCTCGTACTCGGCGGGCGTGATCTTTGTCGGATCGATATTGTCGTAGACCAGGAGTGCGCCTTCGAGGAACAGGTTGTCGGTGGTGACCATCAGGACCTTCTGCTTCTTGCGGGCGGGCAGGAGGGCGTAGGCCTCGTCGTCGAGCGGGAACACGTCGGAGCCGCCGGGGCCCTCGATCGGCTGGAGCGAGGCGCGCAGCTTGTTGTCGTCGCTCGCGGGGAGCTTCGCGTAGATCTTGTGGATGCGCTGACCGGGCGCGAGGTCGAGGACCTGGGTGTCGACGGGGTTCGAGCCGTTCGAGATCTTGAGCTTGCGGTGGGCCGGCTCGGTGCCGAAGTTCTGGATCTCGACGTAGACCTCGTACGCCGCCTTGTTCGCGATATACCGGCGCACGTTGAAGGCGATGATGCCGACGTTGTCGCTGCGCTTGCCGACCGGCAGGTAGCGCACGTCGATGTTCGACAGGTCCACGGACGCGAGGTTCTTCGCGTTCCACACCGCGGTCGACTTCGCGGCCTTCGGATCGGCCGGCACGGGCTCGCCGGCCTTCGTCCAGGTCACGAGGCCGAGCTGCTGCTCGGGGAACGCGCCGTCGGAGATCAGCACGATCAGCGGATTCGGGCGGTCGCGCAGCGCATCGGCCGCGGCGCCGAGCGCGCGGGTCAGATCCGCCGGCGTATCGCTGGCCTGGATCCCGTCGATGATCTTGTCGAGCATCGGCGCGTCGTTCGAGAACCGCGACATCGGGGTCGCCTGGCCATCGACCTTCATGACGAGCGCGAGGTCACCGCCGCCCATCGAGTCGATGAGGGCTTTCGTGCGCTCCTTCGCGGCATCGAGCCGGCTCTTCTTGCCACCCTCGTCGCCGTCCATCGCCTTCATCGAGGCCGAGGCGTCGAGCAGCACGACCACGCTGCGCGCATCGCGCGACACCGCACCGAGCGTGGGATCGAGCGCGGCGAACAGCACGAGCGCGAGGATGAGCAGGATGAGCAGGAGCGAGATCAGTCGCTTGAGCTGCTTCCACAGCGCACTCGCGTCCTTCTGCTCGAGCACGCGCTGCCACAGGCGCGCGAACGGCACCTCGAAGCGACGCCGCCGCATCTTGATGATGTACGCGCCGACCGCGAGCGCACCGGCGCCGAGCGCGATCCACGCGAACATCGCGAGCGGAATCGGCCCCAGGAAGCTCACCGGAGGAAACCCCCCGAGCGGAAGATCTTGAGGACGAGCTCGTCGAACGGGATCGAGGTGTGCGTGCGGAAGAACGGCATCGCGTACTTCGTGCAGTACGCCTCGAGCTCCTTGCAGTACTTCTCGTGCTCGGCGGTGTACGCCTCGAGCAGCGACTTCGAGATCGTCACTTCCTTGGTGTCACCGGTCTCGCAGTCGACGAGCGTCAGGTCGCCGTGGAGGGTCGGCTCGGCCTCGCGCTTGTCGTAGACCTGGAGGACGAACGGCTCGAACTTGTTGTACCGGAGCGTGTTGAGTCCCTGCTCGAAGCCATCCGGGTCGTAGAAGTCCGAGATCAGCACGGCGAGGCCGCGGCGCTTGTTCTGCGTGACGAACGTCTTCATGCACTCCGCGAGCTCGGTCTTGCCACCGATGTCGCAGTTCCGGAGGAACTCGAACACGCGGAAGATGCGGTTCTTGCCGCGTGCAGGCGGCATGCGATCGACGAGCTTCCCGGCGAACGGGATGATCGCCACGCGGTCGAGGTTCGCGAGGCCGACGTAGGTCAGCGCGGCGCCGACCTGCATCGCGTAGTGCAGCTTCGGCAGCGGCGACCCGATCGACATCGAGTCCGAGACGTCGACGAGGATGTAGATCGAGAGATCCTCCTCCTCCTCGAACAGGCGGAGGAGCAACTTGTCGAGCCGGCCGTAGAGGTTCCAGTCGATATACCGGAAGTCATCGCCGCGCGAGTACGTGCGGTGATCGGCGAACTCGATGCCGGAGCCAACCTTGCGCGTGCGCCGCTCGGCGCGCAGGTTCCCCGCGAACACCTTGCGCGACACCATGTGCAGGTGCTCGAGCGTCTTCAGGAACTTCTCGTCGAACAGCTCGGACCTGTCCTCGGCGCGGTTCTTCTTCGGAGCGGCATCCGGCCGCAGCGCCTTGAAGGCGCCACTGAGCGCAGGACGGACCATCAGGCTTCTTTCGTCGCCTTGAGGATCTCGGCGATGATCGAGTCCGGCTTGATGCCTTCGGCCTCGCCCTCGAAGTTCATGATCAAGCGATGGCGCAGGGCAGGGGCCGCGACGCCCTTGATGTCGTCGATGGCGACCGCGTAACGACCCTGGAGTAGCGCGCGGATCTTCGCGGCGAGGATCACGGCCTGCAGACCACGCGGCGAGGCGCCGTAGCGGAGGAACTGCTTGCTCATCGCCGTCGCTTCCGGGTTCTCCGGATGCGTCGCGAGCACCACGCGCACGGCGTAGTCCTGGATCTGGCGCGCGAGCGGAACCTTCCGGACCAGCTCGCGCATCTCCATGATGCGGGTCTTGTCGATCACCGGCTTCGGGTGCGGGACCTCGTCACTCGTGGTGCGGTCGAGGATCGTGTGGAGCGACGCCTTGTCGGGATACTGGACGACGAGCTTGAAGAAGAACCGGTCGAGCTGCGCCTCGGGGAGCGGGTAGGTGCCTTCCATCTCGAGCGGGTTCTGCGTGGCGAGCACGAAGAACGGCTTCTCGAGGATATAGGTCTGCTTCGCGACGGTGACCGAGCCTTCGCTCATCGCCTCGAGGAGCGCGGACTGCGTCTTCGGCGTGGCGCGGTTGATCTCGTCGGCGAGCACGATGTTCGCGAAGATCGGGCCCTTCTGGAACTCGAACACCTTCTGCCCGTTCTGCTCGGTGATCACGTTCGTGCCGACGATGTCGGCCGGCATCAGGTCCGGCGTGAACTGCACGCGCGAGAAGTTCGCGTGGATGGTCTCGGCGAGCGTGCGGACGAGCATCGTCTTGCCGAGGCCGGGGACGCCCTCGAGCAGCGCGTGACCACCGCCGAGCAGGCAGGTCAGCACACCCTCGATGATCTCCTCCTGCCCGACGATCATCTTGCCGATCTCTTCGCGCAGCTTCTGCAGATCTGCCGTGAACGTGGTGACGGTGCCTTCGATCTCGCGCGGAAGCGTGGCTTGGGTGCTCATGGCTGGTCCTGGGGTGCGTCGCCGCTGCTCGGGTGGATCTTCGCGAAGTAGCGCTTCACGTAGTATTTGTACGAGGAGGGCAGCTTCTCGTTTCGCATGACCTCCTCGACGATCTTCTCGTAGTCGGCGTAAACCTTCTTGTAGCTCGTCGACGCGAAGCCCTTCTGCGCCGCCGCGAGGATGGTCTCGCGCCGCGAGGTGCCCTGGCCGCCGGCCTTGCCCTGCAGGTCGTTGTCCTTGGTCTTGCCATTCTTTCCGGTCGCATCGCCGGTGAGGTTGTCGTCGTGGCCGGTGCCGTAGCTATCGCCGCCGGGCTGCTGGCCCTGACCGCCGGGCTGCTGACCCTGACCCTGGCCCTGACCCTTACCGCCCTGACCCTGTCCCGGCTTCCACGCCTGGCCCGATCCCTTCTTGCCGCGCGCGCGCTGCGAGAAGTCCTGGTTCTTGCCCTGCTTGCCGAACGGATCCTGCGGGCCCTTGTTGCCCTTCTGCTTCGCGCGGCGCATCGCCTCGCGCAGATCGTCCATCTGCGACGCCATCTTCTTCTGCGTGGCCTGCTTGCGCTGGTCCTGATCGACGCGGCCGGTCTCGCGCGCGGCGTCCTTCATGTTGCGTGACGCCTGCTTCTCGCGTTCTTTCTCCTCGGCGTCCTGCTGCTCCTTGCTCTGATCCGGATCCTTCTGCGGCTTGTCGAGATTCTCCGCCGCCTTCTCCATGTCCTTCTGCAGGCGCTTCAGCGCCTGGCGCTGCGCGGAGTCCTGCTTCTGGTCGTCGTCCTTCTGGAGCTTCTGCAGCTCGTCCTTCTTCTTCTGAAGCTGGCGCTCGGCCTGCTGGCGCTCCTGATCGGTCTTCGCCTCCTGCTGCTTCTTCTCGAGGCGCTTGATCTCGTCCTTCATCTTCTGCTGGGCCTGCTCCTGCTGGTCCTTCTGATCCTTCTGCTGCTTCTCCATCTTCTTGGAGGCGTTCTCCATCTGCTTCTGCAGCTGCTCTTTCTCCTTCTCGGACATCGGCTTCTGCTGCTTGAGCTCGTCGATCTTCTTCTGGAGATCCTGCTTCTCCTGCTCGGTGAGCTGCTTGTTCTCGAGCTGCTTCTGCAGATCCTTCTGCTGGTCCTTCAGCTCGTCTTCCTTCTTCTGCGCGTCCTGCTTCTGCTTCTCGGCGTCCTGCTGCTGCTGCTTCATCTCGTCGAGCTTCTTCTGGAGGTCCGCCTTCTCCTTCTCGGAGAGCTTCGGGTCCTTCAGCTTGTCCTCGAGGTCCTTGATCTGCTTCTCGAGATCCTTCTGCTTCTCCTCGGCCGTCTCCTGATCCTTCTTTGCCTGCTCGAGCGCCTTCTTCAGCTCGTCGAGCTTCTTCTGGATCTCGGCCTTCTCCTTCTCGGTCAGGTTCTTGTTCTCGAGCTCCTTCTGGAGCTTCTCGAACTCCTACTTCATCTGCTCGGGATCGAGCTTGTCGGCGAGCTTCTCGATCTCTTCCATGGCCTTCTTGAGGTCGTTCTTCTGCAGCGCCTCGCCGAGCGCCTTCGTGGTGGGATCCTTCGAGAGCTCCTTGCCGAGCTCCGACATGTTCTTGTTGATCTCGGCCTGGTTCGGCTCGGCGTTCTTCTCGAGCGCCTCCTCGGCCTTCTGCAGCGCCTCGAGGAGCTGCTCCTTCGTGATCTTGCCCTCCTCAGCGTCCTTCAACATCTGCTCGATCTTGTTCGCGAAGTCCTCGAGCTCGGGGACGTTGTCGCGCTTCGCGACCATCTTGAGCTGGCCGATGATCGCCTCGACGTACGCCTTCTCGTCGTCGTCGAGCATCACGGCTTTTTCGTTGTGGTAGCGGGTGTCCTTCAGATCGACGACGGTGAACAGCACCGGTCCGGCGACCTCCTTGCCGACGTACGCCGTGAGCACGGTGTCGCCGATCGGTGCGTCGTCGGGGATCCGCACGGTGATCGCCTCGTCGGTCCAGTCGACGACCGTCACCGGGCGCGCCTTGTCGGTCGGGCCGAGATAGACGCTGCCGTCCTTCGGCACGAAGCCCTTCTCGGGGTGCGCCACGTCGGCGAGGCCGTGCATCAGATGTTCGCCGCGGAGCACGGCGGTCTCGCCGGGGCGAGCGTGATCCGGATCGGCGCGGAACAGATGCGCTGCGTGGTTCGTGCGCGGGATGATGAGGCCGGCGGCGAGCGCCGACACGGCGACGAACAGCGCGGCGGCGCGCAGATCCTTCGGCGTGGTGTACGGTGCGGCGGCGACGATATCGGCGCGCGGCACGGCGCGAATGCCGTCCCGGATCGCGGCGACCATGAGATCCTCGGTCTCGTCGGCGGTCTCGGCCGGCGCGTCGGTGCCGAGCGTGCGCTTGAACGCGATCGCCGTGGACAGCCGGTCGGCGAGGTTCGACGCGCGGTCGATCCGGCGGGCCACGGACTCGTCGTCGATC
>JBBRED010000201.1:0-15405 GCA_038203335.1 Haliangiales bacterium
GATCGGCAAGCTGCTCCGCGAGCACGAGATCGATGTCCTGCCCGGCACGCCGACGATGTACGCCGAGCTCTCGAAGCTGCCGACCGCCAAGAAGCTCGAGGTCAAGAACCCGCGCTTCCTCGCCGCCGGCTCGCGCCTCGATCAGCTCGTAGCCGACGAGTTCTTCGACAAGTACGGAATCAAGATCCTGTCCTGCTATCACTCGACCGAGGCCGCGACGGTCACGCTCGAGGACACGGGCAAGTACCCGACCACGGTTGGCAAGTCGATCGAAGGCGTCGAGGTCAAGATCACCACGCCGGACGGATCGATCTACAAGCCGGCAGCCGCGGCGAAGGAAGGCCTGATCTGGGTCAAGAGCAAGACGCTCTCGTCCAAGTCGATCGGCCCGTTCGACGACGAGAAGGCGCCGACCTCGACCCGCGCATCGGGCATGGTCGCGATCGGCTCGATCGACAAGAGCGGCTTTCTGCGCACCGGTGACCTCGGCAAGCTCGACAAGAACGGCCGGCTCCAGCTCACCGGCCGCGAGGACGACGTCGTCAAGGTCGACGGCAAGCGCGTCGCGCTCGGCGAGGTCGAGGGCTGCCTCGAGGCATATTCGAAGATCAAGGCGGCGCAGGCGACGGTGATCACCGATCCGATGGCGGGAGCGATGGTCGTGGCGCGCGTGGTGACCAAGCAAAAGTGTGGCGCCGAGGAGATCATCGACCACTGCGCGCGCAATTTGGCCCCGTACAAGGTCCCCCGGCGGATCGAGTTCTGCGAAGCGATCTGAGACCGACGCCTGCGCACATGTAAGTGTGAATTCGCGCCGGGCGTCGTCTATCCTTAGGGTGTGGAGACGGCGCCGGGACCGCGCGAGCTAGCCGCGGGGACGATGCTCGACGACAAGTACCGCATCGAGCGGCTGCTTGCAGTCGGTGGGATGGGTGCGGTCTACGATGGCACGCACATCAAGCTGCGCAAGCGCGTGGCGATCAAGGTGCTGAACCCGCAGCTCTCGAGCCCGGCGTTCATCGAGCGGTTTCACCGCGAGGCGATCACCGCATCGCAGATCGGCCACGAGGGCATCGCGCAGGTCACCGACATCGGGACCAGCACCGAGGGCGAACCGTTCCTCGTCATGGAGTACCTCGATGGCGAGTCGCTCGCGACGCGCCTCAAGGCGCAAGGTCAGCTCCCGGTCGAGGTCGCATGCGAGCTCGGCTGCTCGATCCTCGCACCGCTCGAGGCCGCGCATCGCGCCGGCATCGTCCACCGCGATCTCAAGCCCGACAACGTGTTCCTCGTGCGCCAGAGTCGCGGCGAGATGATCAAGCTGCTCGACTTCGGCATCTCGCGCTCGCAGGGCCAGGAGGGCGAGTTCCGGCTGACGACGACGGGCCTCGTGCTCGGCACTCCGTACTACATGTCGCCCGAGCAGGCGCGCGGTGATGCCCAGATCGGCATCGCCGCGGACCTCTACGCGTTCGGCGTGATCATGTACGAGATGCTCACGGGCGCCGTCCCCATCAGCGGTGATAACTACAACCAGCTCATGTACAAGGTGATGACGGGCGAGTACGTGCGCCCGCGCGAGAAGCGGCCGGAGATTCCGGAAGCGCTCCAGGCGATCATCCTGCAGACCATGGCGCTCGAGGCGGCGCAACGCCCGCAGAGCGCCGTGCATCTCGAACACATGCTGCTGCCGTTCTGCCGCCCCACGTTTCGCGAGCACACGATCGAGCGGATCAGTGCGCAGGGCATGAGCTTCAAGCAATCGTCGCCGTCGATCGGTGCGGGTAATGCGACCACGGGCACGGATCGCACCATCCTGGCATCGCCGTCGGCGGTCGGGACCAGCGCGCCAGCGGCGACGTCGGTTCGACCGAAGTCGAAGGGCCTGTACATCGCGCTCGGGCTCGTCGTCGTCGCCGGCATCGGCATCGCCGCGGTCGTCGTCGCCGGTGCGGGCGGCGAGGCCAAGCCGGAGCCGGTCGCCGTCGCGCCGCCGCCGAAGAGCGAGCCGCCGAAGACCGAGCCGGTGAACAACGGGTCTCCCGCGAAGGTCGAGGATCCGCCGAACATCGTCGATCCGCCGCCGGTCGTGGTGAAGCCGGAGACCGTGACGCTGCAGTTCGCGATCAAGCCCGCCGCGATCGCGAAGATCACGATCGACGGTACGCCCGTCGATGGCACCGAGGTCTCGCTGCCGAAGGACGCCGCGCAGCACCAGCTCGTGATCAGCGCGAAGGGCTACGCGACCCGCACGGAGAAGCTCGTGCTCGACATGAGCCAGCGCCTCAGCTTCGAGCTCGACAAGAAGCCGCCGGATCGCCCGGTTGGCAAAGCGGGTGGCAATCGACCCACCGGCAAGGATCCGAAGACGAATCGGATCGATACTCAGAGTCCCTACAAATGACCAACCGCCTCGCCCTCGTCGGAGCTGTCGTGCTGATCGCCACCAGCTTTGCCGACGCGAAGCCGAAGAAGCGGCCCCCGCCCGACAAGCCCACCGAACCCGCGAAGCCCGAGCAGGCGCAGGCAGATCGCTACTTCAAGAGCGGCGTGCAGCTGTTCAAGGAGGCGAAGTTCGCCGAGGCCCTCGCGGAGTTCACGCGCGCTTACGAGATCGCGCCGCACCCGCTGGTCCTCTACAACATCGCCGGCTGTCACCGCGAGCTCTCGCACTACGGTGAGGCCGTGAGCTTCTACGAGCGGTTCCTCGCCGAAGGCAAGGGCCAGGTCCCCGCCGCCCGGCTGACCGCGGCGCAGACCGAGCTCGATGGCATCCTCGCGCGGATCGCGCGCGTGACCATCACCGTCAACCCCGACGGGGCGAGCCTCGTCGTCGACGGCAACGCGATCGGCACCCTCGTGAAGATGCCCCTGATCCTGTCGCCCGGCGAGCACAAGCTCGAGGCCTCGGCGGCCGGCCGCAAGACCGTGGAGCGAACGATCAAGGTCGCCTCGAGCGACGAGCTGACCGTCGAGCTCCAGCTCGAGGCGCTGCCCACCGAGAAGGAAGATGCAGCACGGCTGATCGAGCACCCGGTGATGCTCGCGGCGAAGCCGAAGAGGTTCTCGGTCGGCGCGGCGTTCGGTACGAACCTTTTGCGTGCGAGCGACAGCGGCGCGCCCACGATCGGGCTCGGCGTCGCGATCGGTTCGCGCCTCGAGCTCGGCATCGATGCGGTGCTCGTGGCGTACGCCGTGATCCCGCAGATCCGCGTGCGCCTCGCGGGTGACGCGATCTCGGTCCACGTCGTGGCGGCGGCGCCGATCGCGATCACCGATGACGGCATGACGAAGACGTTCGTCGCGGGCGCCGGTGGTCTCGGCCTCCGGTTCCGCGCCACGCCGATGCTGTCGTTCCAGATCGAGTCGATGGTCAGCTACGCCGGCTCGTCGCACGGCACGACGGTCCCTACGTTCGTCGGAGGTCAGCTGTGGTTCTGAGGATCGCATCGATCGTAACGCTCGGCATCGCGCTCGCCGGCTGCGGGCAATCGCTGTTCGACTCGCACGGCTCCGCCGACGGTGGCGGAGGCGGTGGAGACTCGGCGGTCCCCGCCTCGTGCCCGACCCCGTGCCTCGCCGACGCCGCGGGCGACTACGATGGCACCGCGCGCGGCTCGACCGGCGTGTGGCGCTACCTCGACGACATGCGCACGCGCGCCTGGACGCCGATGGGCGGCGACATCAACGAGATGACCGGCGCCGGCATGAACCGGATCACGACCTGCGCGAAGCACGGGAGCTCCGCCGCGTGCGCGGACCTTCCGGGCGCGCTGCTCGTGTCCACATCGGGCGCGACGTCGATCGCCGACCCCGCGCTCGAGCTGACCAACGACACCAATCGCAACATGCAGCTCACCTTGCGCGTGCGCGTGCCCGCGGGCTCGCCGGAGCAGCTCGTGCGTCTCTACCGGAACAGCCGCGAGGACGTGCTCATCACCGCGCTCGCGCTGCCGGGCGTCACGCTCGATCGGCTCGTGAAGATCGATGCCCTCGCCGGTGATCGATTCCTGCTCGCGATCGCGCCGATGGCGATGGGCGCGACCGACGTGGCCGTGCAGCTGTTCGCGAACCCGACCGGCGCGGTGTTCCCCGTCGAGTGCGTGTCCGCGTACTCGTTCGAGACCCCGTCGACCATGGCCACCTCGGTCTCCGACCTGTGCCACGCGAACACGATGACCTCGCTCGACTTCGACACCAATCCGCCCGACCCCGTGGTGCGCGGCGCGAGTGCGTTCCCCGAGCTCGGCATGGCCCTGAAGCTCGTCGAGTCGAAGTACTCCGAGGCGACGACCGTCACCGATCGCCCGGGCGACACCACGCTGCAGATGTGGGTCAAGATCGACACGATGCCCCCACAGGGCACCGGCTCGTGGGTGTTCGCCGACGAGGATCTCGACGTCGGCGGTGGCCTCGGCGTCGTGATCTTCGACGACACCGGCACGACGCCGACGATCCAGTTCGGCACCTGCACGCAGGGCTCCCCGCCCGGCCCGCTGATGTTCGCGGAGCAGGCCGTGGCCTATCCGATGCCGACCGAGTGGCACTTCCTGCGTGTCATCCACCAGGGCGGAAACGTCACCGCCTGCATCGACGGCGTGAAGAAAGCGACCTACGCGCTCCCCGCCGGCAAGCTGGCCTCGACCATCAAGCCGCGCCTCGGCCGAAACCTGTTCGGCCTGCCGGGCGGCGCGCACACCGATGGCCGGATCGACGACGTGCGGATGTTCTCGACCGCGCTGCCCTGCGAGTAGCCTGCGAGGCCGCGAAGTGGCGATTTCCGCTACGTCTTTCGAGCGCTACCGAAGGCCGTGACCCTCGAAAGTCGTCAGCACTGGGACCTACCCGTCCCACCGAGGAGGAATCGGCGAAATCTAGGGTCTTGCTCCGCGAGCTAGCTGCCGACGGAATGGTCAGGTGTTCGTGTTCTCGATCGCAACCTTCGACCTCGTCGGCATAGAGATTGGCCTACTCTCAGCACTCTGGGACAATTCGTTCGTCGAGCTCGTCGATCGATCTGATGCGTCCGAACTCGCTTCGCTCGATCAAGCCGCAGGTCGCGCAGCCAAGGTGAACGGGGCGCCCACATCCTCGATCCGCAGAGCCCGCCCTTCGACGACACCATCAACGAGGAACGTTCCACGAAGGCGGGCGTTTCCAAGGATCGTCTCCGGCTCCTCGGCAGTGTACCCGAAGGTAGCGTTCGCTAGGTCGAAGCTGGACACATCGAATCGGATCGCCGAAGCATCATCGGCCGCTTCGCGAAGGCTTTCATGGAATCGCTTCGAAACATCGTGGCCAACGGAAAGTGGACGCTCGTCAGGCTTGCCGTCTGCCCGCCAGCGTCGAAGTACGTGATCGCACCAGCGCGGGGTGCTTTGGAAGATCGGCCGACCAGAGTTCCCTCAGCAGCCCGCTAGAGACCGGAGTGCTCGATTGAGATCTCGAAGACTAGGTCTTCGAATGTGACCTCCGGGCGACTGTTGCACTCTGCAATGATCCTGTCGTCCGACACCTTGTGGATTCGCATTCCAGCGTTCCCGACCCATGCCTGGATCACGTCGTGGTTGATCCGCCAGCAGTTCCACATCCTGAGCTCGCCGGATTGATTGCAGACAATGACCACCTCATCGGCCGCTGTGTCGCGCCACAGGACGATATCGATGTACGTTCGATCATCGATCGTGATCGTCCCCCGTGAAGCCCGAGAGAAATTCCCTGAACCGGAGCAACTATCCACCGTCGCCATGCGATCCGGACCCGGTCCCCTTTCTGCACTTGCTGACGTAGGATTCCGACGAGAGGATGACCGTCGACATCAAGCGCCTTTCCTCGAGTTCGCTGAAAGTCTTCGGAGAACGTCATTCCTCAGTATCCCAGGGAACCGATGACGGTCTTCTCGTGAAGAGTACTTTGAGAATCACTACGCAGAATGGTGGGGCGACAGAATGGATTGATGAATCGCGGCGTACGTCTGTAAGTCGGTCACGCTTAAGGCAGGCGCGGTGGTGCCATCCGACCCACGAAAGACGCCGTCAGCATCCAACAGGGGGGCGACGAAGTCGTCGAAGATCGACGCTGCCTGCAGCGAAACGTTGCAGGGGGCGGACGGCATTCACCGTCATGCTCGCCTCGTCGCGGCGACGCGCATGAACTTGTAGACGAACGCCCTGGTGACTCGTAGGTCGCGAGCGGCGCGTGCCACGTTGCCCCGCGTTCGTTCGAGCGCGTTCGTGACGAGCTTCGCCTGGAACTCTCGCGTCGCTTCGTGCAGGCTCGAGGCGAGAGAGCTCTCTGCCGGCTCACCGCCCGGTGTTCGGCGTGGTCGTGGAGGCGCAGCTCCAGCGCGCCGATCGCAAGCGCTTCACCTGCCGCGGTACGCGGTCACTGCGCGGGCTCGTCAGGATCGCGCTTCGGCGCGCCGGCGCGTCGACCTGTGCGGGTTGCTCCGCAGCTGCTGTCATTGCCTGCGCCGCACGTGGGCGTCGCGCACCGCGTGAACTCACCGACAACATCGGGAACCCGTGCGTACGACACGTCGGGATCCGCGCTGGCCCACGACACCTCATCGAGGGTGGAACCGTCGGGAGCCTGGAGCGTGAGGCTGTCGCCTCCAGCCGAGAGCTTGTACGGAAGGTGATCGAGGCCCTGGATCTTGCCGTCGGCCCAGAGCAGCAAATATCCGCGGGGCGCGATCGTCACCCCGGGCGCGACGACGGCCTGGTCTGGCGCCGTCGTGTTGTCGAACAACCGATATCCGCCGAGATCGATCGCCGAGCTCGTGGTGTTGGTGAGTTCGACCCAGTCATCGGGCTCACCGAACACGTCGGGGCACCCGGTCAGATTCGCAGGAGCGACCTCGTTGATGCGGATCTCGGGCAGTGTATCCGTACACGCGGCGAGCAAGCACGCGACGAGTGCGGCGTCGCGCACACTCATCTCGCGCACCGTGAGGGTACAGTGGTTCGGTGAGGTACCTGCCGGCCGTCGTCGCATGCATTGGCGCGTGCGGGTCTCCGGCGGAGCTCCCCGACGCATCGCTCGACGCGGGGTACGCATGTGGATGCGCCTATTCGGGCGCTCGCGTGGCAGGTGCCGTGACGCCGCACGGCGCCAACGAGCTCTCCGGGCTGGCGGCGAGCATCGCGACTCCCGGGACGCTCTGGACGCACAACGACGGTCCCGGCATGGCGCGGCTGTTCGCGCTGTCGACCTACGGCACGGGAAACGGGATCGCGATTCTTCCCGGCGCGACGGCCGTCGACTGGGAGGACATCGCGAGTGCGCGCTGCGGCGCCGGTGCGTGCCTCTACGTGGCGGACACGGGAGACAACGACCTCACACGAGCGTCGGTTCGGATCTACGAGGTCGACGAGCCCGCGGAGTTTCGCGGGATGATCGAGGCCAACTATCGGGCCTTCGATGTCGTCTACCCGGATGGACCACATGATGCCGAGGCGCTGTTCGTCGACCCGCGAGACCAGGCAAGCTACGTGATCACGAAACAAAGCACCATCGCGACGGTGTTCCGCATGCCGCGTCAGACGGCGACGATGGCAACGGCGGTCCCGGTCGCGACGTTCCTCGCCCCCGAGAACGAACCGCGGGTGACCGCCGCCGACCTTCGCGTGGACGACTGCGGCGTGCGGATCTTGATCCGGACGTACAGCTCGATGTGGGAGCTGCGATCGCCTGCCGGGACGTCGATCGCGGATGCGTTCGCGGCGTCTCCCGTGTCGGTGCCCGTCGCGGTCGAGGCTCAGGGTGAGGCCGTGGCGTATCTCGCGTCGGGGCAGGAGTACGTGACCGTCACCGACGGGAGCGATCCCGTGATCGCGCGCGTCGCCTGCGACTGATCTCACGGGGTGTACGACGCAAGCTCCTCGGTCTGGCCATCGCCGACCTCCTTGACCTTGCCGACGTGTCGCGCGAACCAGTAGTCCTTGGTTGATCCCGGCGTACCGTTGGCGGTGCTCGTCCGGTGGACGTGAAGCGCGCAGAACGTCCCGGCGGGGACCTGCACGGCCTCGTCGACGGCGACCACCGACCATGCTTCGACCTTCGCCGTCATCGTCGCCGGTGCACCGTTGGCCGCGACGAACTCGGTGTAGGTGGACATCCACGCCGCACCGGCCGTGACGTGCGCGGGCGTCTCGTCGACGCGGATGCGGTAGGGATCGTAGTGCTCCATCGTGGTGGTGGACCCCGCGTTGTCATCTTCGGCGTGGCGGCGGATCTCGGTTCCGGTGTCCTCCTGCCAGCTCGTCGTCGACCCGCCGGCCTTGTTGGTCGTCAGCTTGAATGCCATGACGCCCGGATGGACGGCGACGGCCTCCTTGGCGCCGACCGTCTGGGTCTTCATCGAGACGGTGTGCGTCGTCGTATCGGTCACCTTGTACGACCACGAGCGCCCCACCGTGAGCTCGAGGTAGCGTCCATCGGCTGCGCAGCTACCGGCTGCATCCGGTGACGAGTCGCCACCGCCACCGCACCCGAGGAGGAGGAGCGAAACCACTGCAATCGGGCGCATCGTGACGAACCGTTCAAGATGAGTGCCACGCGCAGCACGCGCTGCAGGGCTCATCCAGGCGTCCCAAGTTCCCTCATGTCGGCGCTGGAGGTGAACAATACGTGCGCAGCGCAACTCCAGCACTGCACCACGCCTGCACAGATGTCTGTGAAGTTCATGTCGCGAGCGCGCAACATCCTTGCGGAGAGAGTCGACTAGTAGCAAGAATGTTTGACCAGCGTGGACCTCGAGCAACTGCAGCAGCTGAGCTTCGGAACCGCGTCGGCGATGTCGTTCCAGGCGGCGATGTTCGCGCTGATCGCGGCGTTTCTCCTCGGGCAGGCGGTCGCCGCGATCTACGTGTGGACGTACCGGGGGATGTCCTATACGCGCTCGTATGTTCACGCGATCGCGATCGGCGCCGTCGTCGCGTGCACGATCATGCTGGCGACGAGCACGAACCTCGCCGCCGGAATTGGCGTCGCGGGAAGTCTGTCGGCGCTTCGTCTCCGCATCGCTCTGCGAGATCCGCGCGACATGATCTTCATCTTCGCAGGAATGGCGATCGGGGTCGCGTGTGGCCTTCATGCGTTCACGATCGCGGTCGCGGGCACGCTGGTGTTCTGCGGCTCGATCGGGGCGTTGACCCTCGTCGAGTTCGGTCAACGCGAGATCTTCGAAGGGCTGCTCCGGTTCTACGCGAAGGCGAATCCGGTGACAGAGGCCGCGGTCGGCAAGTTACTCGCGAAGCACGCCGCGCGGTTCGCGCTGACCACGATGCGCGAGGTGCGTCAGGGCGAGGCGATGGAGTACGCGTACCAGCTGCGCACGCGACGTCCGAGTGATCGCGCGGAGCTCGTCAAAGGGCTCGATGCGCTGGACGGGATCGACGGGGTGAGCCTGCACTATCAAGACTCGGCACAGGAGATCTGAAATGCCGTTGATGGATGGCAAGCGCACGCTCGCGAGGATCGGCCTCGTCTGTGCCCTGATCGGCACCGAGCTCTACCTCGCGCGGAACCTGACGTCGCGGGCCGCCGTGCAGGGGTACACCGCGACCAACTCGTACAGCATCGCGCCGCCGCGGCCGGCGCGTGTACGCACGGTCGCCGTGAACCTGGGCGCCTCGGTGCGAGCCGGCGATACCATCGCGCAGCTCGATACCGCCGAGATCGAGAACGAGCTCGAGATCGCGAGCGCGGAGCGCCGGATCGCGGCCGCCGGGATGGTCGCCGAGACCGCACGCCTGCGGCGAGACAGCGTGAACCTCGAGCGCCGGTTGGCGTCGAGTAGCGAGCGCGCAACCGCGGATTTTGCATCCGCCGAAGCGTCGGCGCATACCGCCGCGGCGGAGCTCGTTGCCGTCGACGCGGAGCTCGTCGAGCAGACGGATCTCGTGACGAAGCACCTGGCGAATGCCGCGGTGCTGAACAGCCTGCAGCTGCGCCGGGCCGCGCTTGCCAAGCAGGTCGATGCGGCGAGCTCCGTGCTGCGCGTACTGCGGGGCAACGCGTCCGCGGCACAGGGGCGGACCGAGCTCCTCGATGCCGACGCGAACGACCAGCTGGCGCCGTTGCAGGCGCGCCTGCAGGCGGCGGATCTGCGCGTCGCACAGCTCTCTCGCGAGCGCGACGGGCTCACGTTGCGCGCGCCGGTCGACGGGGTGATCGATGCGTTACCGCTCCACATCGGCGACCTCGCCGCGCCTCAGGCGCCGGTCGCGACCCTGGTCTCGCCCGATGCACAGCGCGTGGTCACGTGTATTCCCGAGGCGCGAGCCGGCTCCGTGGAGATCGGGCTCGAGGCCGATGTGACGTCGCTGCCGGATCAGGCGCGCACCACCGGAGCCGTCGAGTCGATCACGGGAACGATCGCTCCGCTGCCGGCGCGTTGCCAGATGCCTGGCTCCAAGACGCTGATGATGGGGCGCGTCGCGATCATCGCGCTCGACGAGCCGCTGGGCGGGCTGCCGGGTCAGACCCAGATGGTGAAGTTCTCCGCCCGCCGACGTCCTCATCCTCGTCCAGCGCCGGCCGCCGCACCACCTGTGCCGGAGCCTCCGGCGGCGGGAGGCAGTGGCGCGGTCGAAGCTCCGGCTGTTCTCGACGTGCCGGTCGAGCTCGCGTCGATGAAGCTCGAGCTCTCGGGACTGGTGTGGGTCCCCGCGCTGGATCGCTTCGTGATCGTGAGTGACGATACCGGTCCGCTCGGGACCAACGGTCACCCGCCCTGGTTGTTCACGATGTCCGCCACCGGTGCTCTCGATCGCCGGCCGATCGTGGTGGCAGGCGTGGACGAGCTCGACGACCTCGAGTCGATCTCGATCGACGATCGTGGCGACCTGTGGTTGCTCGCCTCGTTGTCGACGAGCAAGAAGGGCAAATGGCCGGCGGCGCGCCGGCGGCTCGCACACGTCGTGATCGAGAAGTCCGGGGCGATGCGCGCCGATCATGTGGTCGATCTCGGCGGACTGCTCGAGAGCGCCACCCCGGCGATCCGGGCCGGCCTCGGGGTTTCAGAGCTTCGCACGCTCGATATCGAAGGCATGACCTTCCACGCCGGGGCGCTCTATCTCGGCCTCAAGGCGCCGGTCGATCGTGACGGACGAGCGCAGATCTGGCGCGTCGCAACGCCATCGAAGCTGCTGGCGGGCGACCTCGCCGGGGCGGGCCTCAGCTCCTGGGCGACCGTGAAGCTCGTCGTCGATGCCGATGGCCAGCCGGTTCCCGCCGGCATCGCCGACATGATGTTCTGGGACGACACCACGCTCGTGGTGGCCGCGACCGCGTCGGGGATCGACGCCAAGACTCAGAGCGGTGCGATCGTCGTTGTGACACCGGCCGCGGGTGACCTCGCGCCACATCCGCTGCGCACGTTCGCGAACCTCAAGCCCGAAGGGCTCGCGCGCGGCCCGTCAGGCCAGCTGGTGGTGGTGTTCGACCGCGGACAGAAGCAGCCGCCGATGTGGAGCCAGCTGCCGGCATCGATCCTGGGGGCGGCGGCAGGGCAGTGATCGGATGAAGCGAGTTGCCTGGATCGTCGCGACGCTCCTCAGCGGATGCTATGCACCACCCTCGGCCGCGCCGCTCACGGCGGCCGACCTCGCTCGCCTCGCCGCCGAACATCCGGCCCGGCCGGGCACGCCGAGCTGGGACCTCGACGTCGAGGCGGCGATCGCCTATGCCCGAAGCCACGGGGCAAGCGCGCTCGCCCATCACGACCTCGAGAGCGTCGCGGTCGCCCAGATCGACGCGGCGGGACAGCTGACGAACCCGGAGCTCCGGATCGGGCGAACGTTCGACAGCGAGCTCGGAGCGGTGGATCGCGTGTTCGTCGGCCTGCGGCTCCACCCCGACGCTCCGTGGGCGCGGTCGGCGAACGTCGCGGCCGCACGAGCGGACGCGGACGCGGAGCGGTCGCGGTCGCGGAGCGCCGATCGCGAGGTGGCCACGCAGATTCGCCGTCTCTACGCGACGCTCGCCTTCGGTGATGCCACGCGCGCGGTCATCACGAAGCAGCTGGACGTGTTGGCAGATCGCCAGAAGCTGCTCGCGGCACAAGTGCAGCGCGGGGCCGCCACGCAGCTCGACGCCGTGCTCGCGGACGAAGACCTCGTCGATCTGGAGCTGCAGCGTGCGAACCTCGAGGTCGCGCTGACCCGAGCGCAGAGCGAGCTGACGGCGTTGCTCGGCGTCCCGGCGGGCCAGACCTGGAAGCCGACATGGGATCTCGCCAAGCTCGGTGCTGTCGAGACCCAGTTCGACCAGGCGTCGCTCCGGGCGCGTGCGCTCGAACATCGGCCCGAGCTCGTCGAGCTCGGCCACGAGATCCAGGGCGCCGATGCGCGCGCGTATCGCGAGCGCACGCGCCGGATCCCGTGGATCGACATGCTGCAGATCGAACGCTCGGCGCGGCGAACCGCGGAGTGGGCGATCAGTGTGCAGATCTCGCTTCCCGTGCTCTCGCTCAACGGCGGAGCGATCGCCGCGGCCGACGCCACGATCCATCGCGCGCGCGCAGAGCGCGAGCGACTCGGCGCCCAGACCCTCCTGGAGGTGGATGCGGCGGTGGAGCTTGCGCGAACCACCGGTGCGCGTGCCACGGCGCTCGCGCAACGCCTTCCGCCGCTGGACAAGGCGGTCACCGAGCTCGCCCGGTCCAGCGCGACGTCCGCGATCGATCCGGTGAAGCTGCTCCTCGTGCAAGAGCGTCATGGCCGAACCGAGCGCGCCGTGCTCGCAGCTGCCCTGGACCACCGGCTGGCGCTGATCGCTCTCGGGGACTTGATCGGCATCGACCACTGATGGCGCTCACGACTCCCAACAAGCTCCAGCGCCGGGAGTTCAAGTACCTGATCGACGAGAGTCAGGTCGATGACATCCGGCGGTACATCGAGGGGATCTGCACGGTCGACCCATATGCCGAGAAGACCGGCGGGCGGTACATGATCGACACGCTCTATCTCGACACACCTCGAAAGGCGACGTACTGGGCCACCATCGAAGATGCGGTCGACCGCTACAAGCTCCGGATCCGGAGCTACCCGAGCGTCACGAACGCGCCGATCTTCTTCGAGGTGAAGCGCCGCGTCGGTGACGCGGTGTTGAAGACGCGAGGCAGCATCCGCGGAAATTGGCGACGGATCCTGTTCGACGGCATCCCCGAGGTGCTCGCCGAGATCCCCGATTCGCAGCGTCGCGCGATCGACAACTTCATCTGTCATTTCCACCAATCGCCGATGGAGCCGAGCGTGCACGTCCGGTACGAGCGCGAGCCGTACTTCAGCCTGATCGACGACTACGCGAGGGTCACGTTCGATCGCAACCTCTCGTATCAACGCGCGACGGAGATGACCGTCGACGCGCCTGCGTCCGGGTGGACCTACCTCGACCACGGCAGCGCGCAACGCAGCTTCTCTCCAGCGCGCTCGCTCGTCCTGCTCGAGCTCAAGTTCACGAGCCAGGTCCCCGCCTGGATGCGGCACCTGTCACAGACCCTCGCTTTGCCGCGGCTCGCGTTCTGCAAGTACACGCGCGCCGTCGACGACATGCGGTTCCCGCCATCGAGTCGGATCCCGCGGGCGGGGCTGTTCCGGTAGATTCGAGCGGACTACGAGCGGGTCTGCGCCCGCACGATCGCGGTGGCGATGACTGGTGCGGTCTCCGCGCGCAGCACCCGCGGTCCGAGGCCGACGGGCGTGAACGCGGCGAGGACCTCGAGCTCCTCGGAGGCGAAGCCGCCTTCGGGGCCGCTCACCATCGTGACCTCGGTGGCGCCGGTCGCATCGAGCGAGCCGTCGCTCGCTGGATCCAGCATCACGCACAGGCCGGCGCGATTCGCGATCGCCAGGACCAGCGAGTCCGCGAACACCACGCTCGGTACCTGCGCGCGGCCGCACTGGCGCGCCGCAGCCTGCGCTGCCGCCACGAACTTCGCGAGGCGCGAGGCGCGGCGCTCCGCGTCCAGCTTGACCACCGCGCGCGCCGCGGGCCACACCACGATCTCGTCGCACCCGACCTCGACGAGCTTCTCGAGGCACTGGTCCATGCGATCGCCCTTGATCAGCGGGATCAGCGCACGCACGAGCGGCGGCGCGAATGTGATGACCGATGGCGCGTCGACGAGAAGCTCCGTTTCCGCGTCCGCGATCCGCGCGATGACCGCGGCGGCGCAGCGGCCCGCGCCATCGACGAGCTCGACGGCATCGCCCACGCGCGCGCGGCGCACGCGCATGACGTAGTGGTGCTCGTCGCCGCGGATCACGAGCGCACCGGCGGCGAGCTGCTCGGGCGCGACGAAGATCCTCATCAGCGCCGCAGCGTGACCGAGGACCACTGCGGATCGTCGGTGCTCGCGCGCACGCGGACGAGGCGCACACCGCCGGCGACGAACTCGTCGGCGATCGGCTGAGCCTGCGGGGTGAGCAGGCCGGAGAGGATGAGGGTTCCGCCGGGCTGCAGGCGCGTGATCAGGTCACTGCGCAGCTCCCGGAGCACGTGGGCCTGGATGTTCGCGAGGATCAGCGGGAACGTCTCGGTGAGCTGCGAGAGCGGCGTCAGCGAGGGCTCGATGCGATCGGCGACGCGGTTGATCGACGCGTTGTCGAGCGTGGCGTCGACCGCGAGCTGGTCGTTGTCGACGGCGAGGCAGGTCGCGTCGGGCCAGCGCTTGACCGCGGCGATCGAGAGGATGCCGGAGCCGCAGCCAACGTCGAGCACGCGGGCCGGGGTGACGTCGCGATCGGCGAGCTCTTGCAACTCCTCGAGGACGAGGCGCGTGGAGGCGTGGGTGCCGGTACCGAAGGCCATGCCGGGATCGAGATCGATGACGACCTCGGAGTCGTGAGCGACGTAGCGCTCCCAGGACGGGACGACCACGAACTGCCGGGTCAGCCGCGAGACCTTGAAGTACTTCTTCCAGGCGTCGCGCCACTCGGCCTCGGGCAGGGCGGCGGAGAGGCGAACCTTCGCGGCATCGACCGCGGCGCCCTGGGCTTGCCAGCGGGCGACGGCGTCGCGCGTCGCGTCGAGGGCGGACGCGCTGTCGGCGCTGTCGACCCAGAACACGACTTCGTCGCCGCGTTGCTCGGTGCCTGCGGCGGCGGCGGGAATTTCGGAAGCGATGAGGGCCGCAATGTCATCGACATCCGCGGCCCCGACAGGAACGACGACCTCGACCCACTCAGTGGCCCCCACGAGAGGAACCTAGATCAACGAGCGGGCGCGGGCGAAACCCGGCGCTTCATCTCGCGACGCAGACGCTTGCGCGCCTCGCGGGTCTTCCGCTTCTTCTTGACGCTCGGCTTCTCGTAAAACCGGCGACGCTTGAGCTCCTGCAGGATGCCCTCTTTGGACATCTTCTGCTTGAGGATCTTCATCGCCTTCTCGAGGCTGTCG
>JBBRED010000202.1:0-15318 GCA_038203335.1 Haliangiales bacterium
CAAGCAAGCCATGCGCGCCGCGCTCGCCTCACCACGAGGTCGCGAGGCGTACGCTCGACGAAAATCAACCGTCGAGCCCGTCTTCGGGCAAGTACGCACACGCGGGTTTCAGCACTTCTCGTTTCGGGGCCTCTTCAAGAACCGATGTGAGTGGGCCTTCGTTTGCCTGACCCACAACATCCTCAAGCTCTTCAGAGCGCGACGACCGGCGCTGGCCGCATAAACGGAAGCCTCGGGCGCGGGTATGGTGCTCGGCCGGCCTCGCGCCGCGGAGCAATGAACTACAGGCTCCTAGAGATCGAGTGGCTGCACACCGAGCAGCACCTGATCGCGCGACACCGCGTCGAGCCACAGGAGCAGCCGGCGGACCTCGCCCTCGGCGAGATCGATCTCGATGATCCGCCGGATCGGATTTCCGGCGATGGTGCGCTGGATATCGTGCTCGGCGGTGTTCCACGCGTTCGCGAGCGCCGTGGAGCGAACCGGTAGGCCCTCGACCTCGACCTGCAGCCCCATCACGAACTTCGCAAACGCGGGGTTCGCGGCGACGATCACGCCCTGGTTCGAGAGCAGCGCGAGGGGAAGGCGGCACGCATCGAATGCGACGCGCGCGTTCTCGTCACGGCGGTTCGCTGGCGGCGGAGCCTGCTCGATGACGACGCGCTTCGCGGGGCCACCGCCACGGCGCCGCGAGATGCCCATCATGTCCATGACGGTCCGCATCTCGTAGAGGAACGCGGCCATGTCCTTGTGCCGGTTCGCGGGCTTCTTCTCGAGGGCGTGCAGGATCAGGGTCTCGAGCGCGGGATCGAGGCCTTCGACGATCTGCGATGGCGGTCGCGGCTTCTCCTCGAGGTGACCGGCGAGGATCTTCTGCACCGGGCCATCCCACGGCACGGCGCCGCAGATCAGCTCGTAGAGCAGAATGCCTACGCCGTAGACGTCCGACGCGGGCGAGGCGGGTTCGCCACGAATGCGCTCGGGCGCGACGTAGTGCGGGGTGCCGGAGAGCGAGGTCGAGGCGCGCGATGCAACGAGCGAGCGCGCGAGGCCGAAGTCGAGGAGCTTGGGCACCATGCGCGTGCGCTTGCCCTCGTACTCCTCCTCGGTGATCAGGATGTTCTCGGTCTTGATGTCGCAGTGCACGACGTTCTGCTTGTGGATGTAGTGCAGCGCCTCTGCGATCTGGACCACGATCTCGCATGCCTTGCGCACCGACAGTCGCTTCTCGCGGAACAGCAGGCGGTTCAGCGCCTCGCCGTCGACGTACTCCATGACCATGAACATGCCGACCTTCTCGTCCTCGCCGAAGTCGACGACGGAGGTGATGCTCGGGTGGCTCATGGCCGAGGCGAACCGCGCCTCGCGGTAGAACAGCTCGCGGGCCTCGTCGGTCTCGGCGACCTGGTTCGAGATGATCTTCAGCGCGAACGTGCGCGACAGGTGGGTGTGGGTGACCTTGTAGACCTTGCCCATGCCGCCCTGCCCGATGCGCTGGACGATCTGGTAGCGGCCGCCGATCAGGGAGCTGTGCTGCGCGGTGTGAACCCGCTGCTGCGCGCTGCGCGCCGGCGGCATCGGCGTCTGCATCAGCGAACGGCCCGCGATCACGTTCTTCGAGACCGGCTTCTCGTTCGCGGTCGGGCGCGCCGACCGGGGGAGGCTCGACGGTGCCTGGACCGGCAGCTGGCGCGCCCCCGAGAGGGAGTTGCGGTTGGGCGAGAGCGCCCGGGGATCGATGTGGACCTCGCTCGACTCGTCGTGGAGGTTGACCTCGGGGAGCCGGGGCAGCTCCCGCGTGACGTCCTTCGTCGGGGGCCGGCGGGCGCGCTGACGGGTCGGCTGCGCGTCCTCGTCGGGCGGCGGGGGTAGCGGCAGCATCGGCGGTCGCCTGCCCGAGGGGTTGCGGGGATCCGCCACCTTTGAATTCTACACGAGTTAGAGTGACAGCGTCGATGCGCGACCTGTGGTCGAGCGCGAGCTCCGAAGCTCACCTGTTGTCCCTGCCGTTCGCCCTCGCGCCGGTAGCGATGCTGATCGTGATCACCTATGCGGTGGTCATGCGGGGATCGACCTCGCTCCGCGGCTGGCTGCTCGCCCACTGCCTGGCGCTCCTGCCCTACGCGACGGTGATGATGCTGTCGCCGTCGATCACCTCCGAGCGGGTCGCCGCGAAGCTTTTCCAGGTGGCGGCTTCGTTCATCCCCATGGCGGCGGCCGCCGGGACCGGGTTCCAGCTCGCCCTCGTGCGGAAACATCGCAAGTACCGCTGGCTGATCTGGTTCGGAGTGGCGAACGCGGCGATCTGGATCGTAGTCAGCAGCACGACCGGCGCCGCGGTGAGTGGGGTGCAGCGGATGTCGGGGTTCTGGTACGCGGTGGCCGGACCGTGGGCGTGGGTCGCCCTCCTGCATACGCTGTTGCTATCCGTCGGCGGGTACATCGCGCTGTCGCATGCCGCGTTACGCGACAGACCCTCGGTCGAGCGGCGCCAGAAGCGCCTGATCCTGGTCGCGAACGGGATCACCTACGCCGGCCTGATCGATGTCGGCCTCGCCTATGGCATCGGGGTGTTCCCGCTCGGCTGGCTGCTCTCCGGCATCGGCAGCCTGCTCGTCGTGCGAGCGCTCGTGGTCGAGGATCTCCTCCGGGTGCGCGCGATCGACACCGGCGCACCGCTCCTGGTCCTTCACTTCGCGGCCGCCGTGTTCCTCGGCTGGGTCGTGCTCGTGCTGCTCGGCCACGACAACCCGTGGTGGGTGGTGACGATCGCGCTCTTGCTCGTCTTCGCCGCGGTCCGCGCGGCGGTGGCGACCGTGGGCCTGGTCAACCGTGGCGGACGCACCGGCGAGGGTCCGCTCGAGCGGCTCCTCGATCAGCTCGTGACCCGCGCACGCACCATGATCGAAGCGCGGCAGATCGCGCAGCTCGCGGTCGATATCATCCAGCTCGGCATCGGGGTCCGCGCGCACGTCCTGCTGGCGATCGAGACCGACTGGGGATGGACCACCGAGACCGGGGACCGACTCGACGACGAGCAGGCGCCCGATCCGTTGCTCATGGGCTGGCTCGCCGAGCAGCGCGGCGCCCTGTTCGTGGCCGACCTCGATGCGGTGCCACCGGATCTGCGCGAGCTCGTCACCAAGCTGCTCGAGCGCCACGATGCCCTCGCGCTCGTTCCGATCGGCAGCGTCGACGAGCTCATCGGTCTCGTCATGGTGCCGAGCTCGGTCAAGCGCGTGCGCGGCCGGCCGCTCCAGTTCCTCGAGCGCACCGCGGAGCGGCTCGCCGAGGCGTTGCTCCACGCGCGCATGGCGCGGCGCGCGGCCGTGCGAGCGAGCCTCGCGCGCGAGGTCGTGCTCGCGGCCACCGTGCAGGGCGAGCTGCTTCCCGGCAAGGGGCCGCACGTGCACGGCGACGTCACGGTGATCGGGTCGTGGCAGCCAGCCACCCGCTGCGCCGGCGATTTCTGGTGCGTCTATCCCCTGCCCGATCAGCGCGTGCTCGTCGCGATCGGCGACGTCACCGGTCACGGTGTTGCCTCCGCGATGGTCACCGCGGCCGCGATCGGCGCGTGCGACGTGCTCGTGCGGCGCAGCGGAGACAAGCTGCTCCTCACGGAGTTGACCACCGCACTCGATACCGCCGTGCGCCGGGTCGGCGGCGGCCAGCTCGCGATGACGTGCTTCGCCGCGATCATCGACGCGAAAGCGCACGAGATCTCGTTCGTGTCGTGCGGGCACACCGCGCCGTACCTCGTGCGCCCCGCCGGCACCGCGGTGGAGCTGCACGCGCTCGTGGGCCGCGGTAACCCGCTCGGGTCCGGCGTGCCGAGCACTCCGCGCGTGCACGAGCGCCCGTTACAGGCCGAGGATCTCGTGGTCTGGTATACCGATGGTGTGATCGAGGCGCAGGACCCTGCGGGGGTACCGTTCGGCGATCGCCGATTGCAGCACCTCCTGAAGCGACTCGATCGCTCGCGTCTCACGGCGGCCCAGGTGCACAAGCTCGTACAATCGGGTGTCGCCGCGCATCGCGCCGGTCACCCGCGAAGCGATGACGAGACGGTGGTGGTGGCGCAGGTGGCGTCGTGAAGCTGCGCGTCCTCAGCTACAACATCCACAAGTGCATCGGCGGCGTCGATCGCAAGTACGAGCCATCGCGCATCGTCGAGGTCATTCGCAAGCTCGATGCGGACGTCGTGATGCTGCAGGAGGTCGACGCGGGCGTGAAGCGCTCGAACGGCGATCGCCAGGTCGAGCTCCTCGGTGATCAGCTCGGCCTCCGGTACCACACGTGGTTTCCGAACGTGGACGTCCGCGGCGGGGGCCAGTACGGCAACGCGATCCTGTCGCGCTATCCGCTGATCGAGAGCACGAACATCGATGTCACGCTGCGGTTCAAGAAGCGCCGCAGCGTGCTCCACGGTGTGCTCCGCGTGCGGCACGACGAGGTCGACCGCACCGTGCACGTGTTCAACATGCACCTCGGCCTCGCTCGCTACGAGCGCAAGCGCCAGCTCGAGATGTTCCTCAACAGCCAGCCCTTCGCTCACCTCCATCACGACACGCCGGTCGTCGTCGGGGGAGACCTCAACGATGTGTACGGTGGGCTGGGCCAGCTCCTCGCGCCTTCGGGGTTCCGCGGCATCGATCGCCGCCCGCTGACGTTCCCGGCGTGGGGCCCGATGCGCGCGCTCGACGCGATCTTCGTGCGTGGGGCCGTCGATCTCCAGCGGCTCATGCGTTGCGACTCGGCGCTCGCGCGCACGGCGAGCGATCACCGCCCGCTCGTCGCGGAGGTCAAGCTGCAGCCACACCAGGGAAACGCCGTCGACGAGCCGAAGCCGCCCGCTCCGCGACCCTAGTGGCGAGGGCGAGGGCGCGTCGGCCGCCCAACAGGGTGCACCGCCTTGGCCCGACTCGGATGCGTTGGGTCGTTCGCGCGCGGCCGCGCGTTGCGCGGACGCACGGTGTGGAGCTCGAGAACGATCGCGGTCCCGGCGGCCACGATGGCGGCCTCGGTGGTGCCCGGACGGCTCGCCCGTGGCGCCCCGGTCCGGCTCGTCGCGATCCCGGTCCATGCCGCGAACACGATGGCGAGCGCCGAAGTGGCGGCGAGCGCGGGACGTCGCCGTAGCCACAGCGCCGCACGCCGAGCTGCGGAGCGGTCGAAGCTCGTCGGGCGGTTCTCGAGCACTGCGTCGAGATCGCGCACGATCGCGGAGGCGGAGACATAGCGGCGCCCGGGATCGATCGAGAGTGCTCTTTCGATGATCCGCCGGATCCGCACCGGCACGTCGTCGAGCGGTGGCGGCCGGCTCGCCGTTGCCGCGATCTCCCACGCCGAGAGCAGGTCCGTGTGCTGCCACGGAGCTCTGCCCGTGACGAGCTCGTACGCGATGGCACCGATGCCCCACACGTCGACCGCGATCAATCCGCTGTCGACCGCATCGTCGGCGAAGCAGCCACGGGCTCGCTCCGGTGCGAGGTACTGCGGCGTCCCGGTGACACGAGGCCGCTGGCCACCATGCAGGGCGGACCAGCCGAAGTCCGTCACCCGGGCGCGCCGGGTCACCGGAGTGATGAGGACGTTGTCGGGCTTGAGGTCGCCGTGGATCACACCCGTCGCGTGCGCGTGGCGGATGCCCGACGCGACATCGCGGATCCAGGTGATCGCCTCGTGCAGAGACCGTGGCCGGCACCGCGCCGCCGACGCTCCCTGGACGAGGATGCCCGTCGCGGGCTCCCGCTCGGCCACCAGCTCCATCACGAGATACGGGATGTCGGCGACGTTGACGTCGAGGACCGGTACCACGTGCTCTCCCGACAGGCCCGCCACGGCGCACGCCTCGGCAAGGACTCGTTCGACGGCGAGCGTGCCTCGCTCGTGAACGACCTTGATCGCGACGTCTCGATCGAGCCGGCGATCGCGTGCGCGGTAGACGGTCGCGGTCCCTCCATCGGCGATCGGCTCCTCGAGATCGTAGCGGGCAGAGACGGCGATGCGCACCGCATCCACATCGGAGTCACGCCGCGAGCGAACCCAGATCTGAACCTGCCGCACGAACGCCGGCTGCTCGGGGAAGCGCCGGTCGAGCTCCCGCGCGACGTCATGCGCGGGATGGCGCACCATCTCGTCGAGCAGGTCGGCGAGCTCGTCGCCGGTCATACGCCACCTTCCACCACGTCGTGCAGCACCGCGAGATAGGCGCGCCCTTCGGTCAACCGCTTGTGCACGACTCCGAGCGACATGCGCATCCGCTCGGCGAGCTCGCGCTGCGTGCACCCATCGAGGTGCCCCCGCAGCACCTGCCCGGTCTCCACGGGCTGCGGCACCGGAAGCAGGACCCGCGGATCCACGTGCCCGCGCTCGAGCTCCTGGATCCGGGCCTCGATCCACGCGCGTAGCTCGGCGCCCGCGACCGCCTCGGCGAGCGCGGCGTCATCCGGGATCGCGAGCACCGCGCCGCCGATCTCGACATGCGGTCCCCGCCGCCGCAGGTAGTCCAGGCGGTCGAGGATGAAGCGGCGCACGCTCTCACCGAGGTGCCGCTCCTCCACCGGCAGCGCCTTCAGCCGTGACCACTCCCCGCTCTGCACCCAGCGCAGCACGAGCGAGTCGAGGATGTCGCTGGTGGTGAACGAGCCGCGGTAGCGCATCGAGTACTTGATCCGCCGGATCACCCGCTCGAGGTGGTCCGCGATCTCTCGATCGGCATCTGCTTCCGGCGGGAGCACGGAGCCAGGGTAACATGACCCGCGAAAAATCGTTTGTGCACCAACGATTTCCGTGAACAACTCGGTGCCGCGCACGTCCTCGGAGTCATGCGCATGTTTCCGACCATGTTCGCGGTAGCCCTGATCTCGTGTAGCCATGCGAAATCACCGGCGACCACTCCTTTGGTGAGCGCTGCTGCCACAGGTCCGGCGAAGCCGCTCCCGCCCCCCGCCGCGGCCGCCGTCACGCCTCGGGTCACGGTCTCCGACGACGTCGCCCGTGCTTGCTCCGTGCACCTGGACAACGTTGCGGCGGCTCCCAAGTTCGCATTCGACAACTTCCAGCTCCTCCCCGCGGATCGCAACGTGCTCGAGCAGGTGGCGACCTGCATCACGCGTGGCCCCCTGCGCGGGCGTAGCCTGCGTCTCGTGGGTCACACGGATCCGCGCGGCACCGACGAGTACAACCTCGCGCTCGGTGACCGCCGCGCGACCGCGGTGGGCGAGTATCTGATGCGCCTCGGCGTGCCGAACGCGCAGCTCCAGGAGACGACCCGCGGAGAGATCGACGCGACCGGTGGCGACGAAGGCGCGTGGACGGAGGATCGCCGCGTCGACCTCACCCTCGCGACCCGTTGAGCGCGACGACGGAGAGGACGGCGACGACCGATGGTCCTCTCCAAGGACGGACCAGCGGCGGCCACGTTCACGCGGTCAGGCGACGAGGAACGTCGGAACCACGAGGCTCGGATCGGCCGCGAGCCACAGCACCTCGTCGCGCAGGCCGACCTGGAGGAACGTGACCGCCTGGTCGCGCGACACGAGCTGGATGTCGTGCGCGAACGTCTCGACGCGATACGCCACCGTGGTGGTGACCACGCGGCGCGATTGCACCTGATGGATGTTCTTGACCACCGCGGTCGTGAAGTCACCCTCCTCGCACACCCGCGTGATCCGGCGCCGGAGCTCGGCGCGCTTGCGATAGCTGATCACCGCGAGCACCACGAACAGGACCGAGAACGGGGGCGCGACGATGCCCTTCATGATCACGATGGTCAGCGTGTCACCGAGACCGAACATGACCGCGAGCGCGACCCACAGCGGAAACAGCGACGCGCCAGCGCGCGCCACGTAGCCCTGCATGCCGATGGTCAGCGCGCGAGGAGGTGGTCCGAGCCCGTGGATGTCGCGCTTCGCGGGCAGAGGTGCGCCGGCACCGCCACCCCAGTACGCGTCGGCGACGTTCTTGGTCTGGGCATCGAGCGGGTCCGACATCCCGCATCGATATCACGGGCGCGGAATCGGGTGATCACAGGTCTCGATGACGAGCTCGTAGGGATAGGTCATCTCCTCGAACCGGATCCCCGCGACCTGCCGTACGCCGAGCCGGGCCGCGGAGTGCAGCGTCGGCGGAGCGGGCTGGCCGCAGCCCGTGCCGCAGCGGTCGACGTGGATCTCGCGCACCGTGATCGCCGGCGTCAGTCGCGCGACGACGACCGAGCCGTCGGGCTTGCGAAGATAGGAGTACTCGCGACTGACCTCGCAACCGCAGGAGCTGCCGCGGATGCAGGTCGTCGGCATCAGCGCGAGCTCGCCATCGGGGAGCTCGAACAGCTGCTCGCCCGGGCGAAGTCCCGTGATGCCGCCGGTGGGCATCGCTTGCTGGTTCATCTCGACCACGGCGAGCAGCGGCTCGAACGGCGCGCCGTCGGCCTTGAGGAGGAGACCGTCGCGGGCCTTGTCGTGGTCGGTGACGTTGCGATCGGTCGCGCGCTTCTGCGCCGCGAGGAACGAGGTGGTGGTGCCGCATGCGAAGAGCGCGAGCACGAGGCAGAGAGCGCGGGTCATGCGCGGCGTAGCTTACCGTGCGCCGCCGATCCGCACTCCACGCTCGCGATCGATCGCTGCTCACTTCGCCGATTCGAGCTGCACGATCAACCGCTCGACCATGTCCCGATCGGCGGCGTCAGGCGTATCGGTCAGGTAGCGGCGATACAGCGCCGCCGCGCCCTTCGCGACGGCGGGATCCTTGTCGCGCCGGTACAGCATCGTCTGCGCCACGGCGGCGTTGAACAGGAACTGCGGGAACTTCTGGAACTCGTACGCTCCCAGAAACCGCGTCACGGCCTCCTCGTAGCGCCCCGCGAGGTAGGCCTCCTGCGCGGACTCGAACTCGACCTGGGAGTGGCGGATGCCGAGGCCCTCGGGCCGGACCGTCGGCCGCTCCATGGGATTCACGGGCTGCGGGGGTGGTCTCGCGTCGAGCTCTCGCTTGAGCTTGAGATCGAGATCGACCACCGCGGTCTCGAGCTCGTCCGCGCGTTCGGTGGCGCGCTGGGCATCTAGCCGCTGCTTGTAGGCAATGCCGATCACCGCGCCGATCACCACGGCGACCGCGGCGAGAACGATCCACGTGCGACGGCGACCGCGAGGCGGCGACACGGGCGCGATCTCCGCGCGCAACACCTCGAGCAAGGCGTGCATCGACGCGAACCGGTCCTCGCGATCGCGGCTGAGTCCCCGCACGATCGCGTCGTGAACCACGATCGGGACATCGCTCGGCGGCGCCGCCTGGAGATCGCCCGCGATCACACGCTCCGCGAGCTCTCCGTAGGTGGTCCCGAGAAACGGCGGCTGGTGATACAGCGCCTCGTAGAGCGCCACGCAGAACGCGAACTGATCCGCGCGCGCATCGACCGGCGCCCCCGTGTGCTGCTCGGGCGCCATGAACCGCGGCGTCCCGAGGACCGCGCCGGTCTGGGTCAACGACGAGGCGACCATGTCGGGGGGCGTCGAGCTCCGTCCCGGATGGGCCGCATCGATCGCGGCGACGAGGCCGAAGTCGGTGACGCGCACGCGGCCGTCATCGCCGATCAGCACGTTGTCGGGCTTGAAGTCGCGGTGAACGAGCCCCGCCGAGTGGGCCGCCTGGAGACCGCGCCCCGCTCGCTCGTAGACGCGGAGGATCTCGCGCCACGTCTGGCCGCTCTGCCACCGCGTCAACGTGGTGCCCGCGACGTACTCCATCGCCACGAACACCTGGCCGTCGTGCGTGCCGACCTCGTGCACGACGATGACGCTCTCGTGCGACAGCTTCCCCATCGCGCGGGCTTCGCGCAGGAACCGCGCGGTCCGGTCGTCGGTGTCCTCGCTCGGACCGCCGCGCAGGATCTTGAGCGCGACCTTGCGGCCGAGCATCGGATCGGTGGCGAGCATGACGATGCCCATGCCGCCCTCGCCGAGCTTCGATACGATCGAGAAGCGATCGATCGACGTGGGCAGCGCGACCGCCGTCGCAGCTGAGGACGGCGAGGTCGGAGAGATCGCCACATCCGAATCGGATGCGACGGTCTCGTCGAGCTCCCCCGAACCCTTCACCGGCGGCTCAGCGCGCGATCGGCTTGTACTTGATCCGGTGCGGCTGGTCCGCGTCGTCGCCGAAGCGTCGCTTGCGATCCGCCTCGTAGTCCGCGAAGTTGCCCTCGAACCACTCGACGTGGCTATCGCCCTCGAACGCGAGGATGTGCGTGGCGATGCGATCGAGGAACCACCGATCGTGGCTGATCACGACGGCGCAACCGGGGAACTTCTCGAGACCGTCCTCGAGCGCGCGCAGCGTATCGACGTCCAGATCGTTCGACGGCTCATCGAGCAGCAGCAGATTGCCGCCGCGCTTGATCATCTTCGCGAGGTGCACGCGGTTGCGCTCACCACCGGAGAGGATGCCGACCCGCTTCTGCTGGTCCTGGCCCTTGAAGTTGAAGCTCGAGACGTACGAGCGCGAGTTGATCGAGCGCTCGCCCATCATCATGCTCTCGGAGCCTTCGCTGATCTCGTCGTAGATCGTGGCGTTCTCCTGGAGCGCGTCGCGGCTCTGGTCGACATATCCGAGCTTGACGGTATCGCCGACCTTGACCACGCCCTTGTCGGGCTGCTCGACGCCCATGATCATGCGGAACAGCGTGGTCTTGCCCGCGCCGTTCGGACCGATCACGCCGACGATGCCGCCGCGCGGCAGTTTGAACGTCAAATTGTCGATGAGCTGGCGGTCGCCGAACGCTTTCGAGACGCCCTCGAACGAGACCACCTCGCCACCGAGGCGCGGCCCCGGAGGGATCACGATCTCGAGCGACGCATCGCGCACGTCGGTCTGCGCTTCCGCCACCATCTCGTCGTAGCGGTTGAGGCGGGCCTTGCTCTTCGCCTGCCGCGCCTTCGGCGACAGCCGCACCCACTCGAGCTCGCGCGCGAGCGCCTTGGAGCGAGCGTCCTGCTGGCGCTCCTCGTCCTTCATGCGCTTCGCCTTGAGCTCGAGCCAGCCGGAGTAGTTGCCCTCGAAGGGGCGACCCTCGCCGCGATCGAGCTCGAGGATCCACTTCGCGACGTTGTCGAGGAAGTAGCGATCGTGGGTGATGGCCACGACGGTGCCGCGGAACTCCTCGAGCATGCGCTCGAGCCACGCGACGCTCTCGGCATCGAGGTGGTTGGTGGGCTCGTCGAGGAGCAGCATGTCGGGCTTCGAGAGGAGCAGGCGGCACAGCGCCACGCGGCGGCGCTCGCCACCGGAGATCACGGTGACGTCGGCGTCGCCCGGCGGGCAGCGCAGCGCGTCCATGGCCATCTCGACCTGGTGGTCGAGCTCCCACGCGTTGACGGCCTCGATCTGGTCCTGAAGACGGCCCTGCTCCTCGAGCAGCTTCTCCATCTTCGCCGGCGGCATGTCCTCGCCGAGCTTCATCGAGACGTCCTCGAAGCGCTGCAGCAGCGCGCGGGTCTCGGCGACGCCCTCGTCGACGTTCTCCTTGACCGTCTTCGTGGGGTCGAGCTGCGGCTCCTGCGGCAGATAGCCGATCTTGAGGCCCGGGGCGGGCCACGCCTCGCCGAGGAACTCCTTGTCGACGCCGGCCATGATCCGGAGGAGCGTGCTCTTGCCGGCGCCGTTGTTGCCGAGGACGCCGATCTTCGCGCCCGGGTAGAACGACAACCAGATCCCTTTCAGGATCTCGCGCTTGGGCGGGACCAGCTTGCGCAGATCCTTCATCACGTACGTGTACTGGGCGGTCATCGGGGTCTCCTGCGGCCGCCGTTATACCTACCCGGCGACGCCTCGGCTACCCTCGGAAGGTGGCGTATCGCGACGACGCGGGTGACGCCCTGGAGGCACCGACCTCCGAGGGAATCCTGCGGGCGGAGCTGGCGCCGCACGCGGTCAAGCTGACCGTGGGGAACCGGACCCTCCACGTCGCCGACAAGTTCGCGACCGTCATCGACCACCACAAGAAGCACGCCGCCAAGGATCGGCGAACCTCGCTGAAGCTCGATGGGTACCTGGTGGTTGCCCGCGACGTGCCTCACGAGGACCTCGGCGTGTGGGTCGAGGTCGATCCCGCGAAGGGCGCACGTGCCGGCATGCGCCGGATCTTCGGCGTGGAGCCGGTGAATCTGATGGAGCCGAGCGGCCTGGAGGCGCTGGCCAGCCTCGATCGCCTCGCGGTGAGGCTGCGCGCCGTGCTGGCCCCCCATGCAAAGGACATTCGCCGTGCGGTCGAGATCGGGCGCGGCCTTGACAAGGTGCTCCTGGCCGACCACGGCGACCGGTTCGTGGTCTACGCGCGGCGCCTGTTCCGCGACCGGGCGCGGTTCGCGATGGCGATTCACGCCGACGGGCGAATCGTGGTGCCGGCGAAGACTGGGACCACGGAGATCACGGTGCGCTCCCGGTTCGGCGTGACCACCTGGGGCGACTACGTGCGGTTCGCAGATCCGCAGGGCACCGACCTCGCGAAGGTCTCCATTCCGTGGATCGCTCCGGAGGATCGGAAGGAGCTGGCGAGGCGGATCGGCCAGCTCGTGGATCGGGACGAGCGGGACGCTAGCGCGTGGCCACCGTTGCCGGCCGCCCCGTAGTGCAGCAAGCGACGTACCGTCCTCGCCAAACGGGCAGTCAGCTCGCTACCCGGCGCGATTGACACGGTGGGTCCAGTGCGCACGATGTCTGCATGCTCAAGTCATGGCGGCTGGGCTCCCTGTTCGGGTTCCCCGTCGACGTCAACGTCAGCTTCTTGCTCCTCCTCGGGGTGGTGTTCCTCGCGTTCGGCGGTCTCGCCGGCGTGATGATCGTCAGCCTCGCGTTCGCCTCCGTCCTGCTCCACGAGCTCGGCCACGCGGTCGTCGCGCGAAAGCTGAACGTCGGGGTCTCGAGCATCGAGCTCGGCTTCCTCGGCGGCGCCGCGAAGATGGTGGATCTGCCGCGGACGCCGAAGCACGAGATCGCGATCGCCGCGGCCCGTCCCGCGGTGTCGCTCGCGCTCGCCGGCCTCGGGCTCGCGCTCGGCGCGCTCCTTCACGTTCCCCTGCTCGCCACCATCGGCTGGATCAACCTCGTGCTCGCGGGCTTCAACCTGATCCCCGCGCTCCCGATGGATGGTGGCCGCATTCTCCGCGCCGCGCTCGCCACCCGGATGAGCTTCGTCCAGGCGACCGAGCTCTCGGTCAAGGTCGCCCGCGTCGTGGCGATCGGCTTCGGCGTGTGGGGCCTCGCCGGCGGATCGATCCAGCTCCTGATCCTCGCGCCGTTCCTTTGGATGATGGGCACCCGCGAGGTCGCCATGGCCCGGATGATCGAGGCACATCAGGGCCATACGGGGTACCCGGGCGGCGCTCCCCGCCGCCAGTCACTCCGCCGCTACACCATCACGCAGCTCGGCGGCCGCCTCGTGATCCAGTCGCTCGACTAGCGGTCGATCCGGGGTCGGCTCGTTCGACCAGGGGTGAACCACCACCTGGAGCTCCCCATGTCGATCGCGATCTATGGCACCCGCAACAGCAGCTACGTCCGCACCGCCCGCATCACCTGCATCGAGAAGGGCCTCGCCCACACGCTCGAGGAGCCGCAGCAGGGGCAACATCCGTGGAAGCGAGTGCCGATCCTGCGTCACGGTGACGTATCGATCTACGAGACGAGCGCGATCATCCGCTACCTCGACGAGGTCGGCACCGGCGCGTCGCTCGTGCCCGCAACGCCCGCCGCGCGCGCGGTGATGGAGCAGTGGATCAGCGCGATCAATTGCTACATGTACGACACGCTCGTGCGCGGCTACGCGTTCAGCTACCTCGGGGCGCGGATCGCCGGGCGCGATCCGGATCCCGAGCAGGTCCGTGCGAGCCTCGCAGCGATGGACCGCGACGTCGGTCGGCTCGACGGTGCCTACGCGCACCACGCGTACATCGCGGGCGACGCGGTGAGCCTCGCCGACCTCCTGGTCGCGCCGATCATCCAGACCATCAGCATGTTCCCCGAGGGCAAGCGCGCCGTGGCCGCGGCCGGCAACCTCAGCCGCGCTTACGCGAAGCTGCGCGCACGCCCCTCGTTCGAGACCGTGCACGAGGGGATGCCCGGGTAAGCGATCGCGTGACAGAGTACGGCGCATGACCTCGCTCAGCGATCTGTCCACGCCGAAGCTCGCGGGTGATCGACACGAGCTTCACGTCCCCGAGGGGTGGGGCATGAACCGCGGCTCGTTCGGCGGGCTCGCGATCGCTTCGGTGATCCGCGCGATCGAGGAGCGCACTGCTGATGCCACGCGCACGGTGCGGTCGGTGACCGTTCAGATCCCGATGCCGATCACGAAGGGACCGACCGAGATCACGGTCGAGACGCTGCGCACGGGCAGCAACGTCTCGACCACGCGCGCGCAGCTCGTGCAAGACGGGGCGGTCAAGCTACACGCCGTGGCGGTGCTGGCCGCCACGCGGCGCGGCGTGGGGCCGACCGCGTGGCTCGACCTGGTACCGCCCGAGGCGCCGTCGTGGCGCACGATCGAGCCGGCGAAGGTCGGCCCGTCCGAGACGTTCGCCGCGCCGGAGTTCACGCAGCACTTCGAGTACCGCGTCGTCCAGGGCGTGCCGATGTCCGGAGGCGCCGCGGTCTCGATCGGCTGGATCCGATGACGCCTGCCCGGCGGCCTGCGCGATGCGGCGCACATCGCGGCGCTCGCCGATGCCTGGTGGCCCGCGTCGCTTGTCAGGCTCACGCAGCCGCGCGCGATGGCCACGATCGTGTTCACCCTCGACATCGTCGCCGGCCTCGATGGCCTCGATCCCGAGGCGCCGCTGCTCTACCGCGGCACGGTGCCGGTGATGTGCGACGGCTATTTCCTCGAGACCCGCGAGCTGTGGGGCGAGGACGGCCGGCTGGTCGCGATCAACCAGCAGACGTTCGCCGTGATCGCCTGATCACTTCTTCGCGGGCGTGAACTGCGCGTCGGCGCAGATCGAGAGGATCACGTCGAGCTGCAGCGCCGGGTACTTCGCGGCGACCGCGGCATCGAAGACCTCGAGGTAGTCCTTCGTCGCCTTGAGCGAGGCGACGTCGTCCTTCTCCTTCGGATCCTTGTGGCCGGCGATCACGGTGGTCGGTCCGAGCGCGGTGATCGTCGATGCGGGCATCCGAGATCGACTAGTACTCGGGATCGGAAGTCCGCTCCGGGTTTCTACGCGATCGGCGTGAGCGTCCACGAAAAGTCGTCGAGGACCGTGCGCACCAGGTCGTCGAGCGAGGCACGAAAGGGCGTCCGCTCCCAGCGCCCGGCATGGTCCG
>JBBRED010000203.1:0-15295 GCA_038203335.1 Haliangiales bacterium
AGCTCGGCGATCCGCTGGACCGGCCAGTCCTCGTACATGTGGAGGAACAGGCCGGTGAGGCAGGCCGCGGCGGCCCACACCCCGGTGCGAAGCAGGAGCACGCGGACCGGGCCCTTGAGCGTGATCCGGTAGGCGCGCGCGGCGAGGTCCTTGTTGACGCGCTCGCCGCGCCGGCGCGCGACCACGGCCTGCCAGAGCGGCAGCAGCCAGGTGGTGACGGCCGCGAACCAGATCACGGAGGCGCCGACGCCGACGGGGAGCGCGGTGCGCAGCAGCGCCTCGGCGCCGAGCTCACCGAGGTCGAAGGCGACCCACAGCGGATAGCCGATCGCGACGATCTCCACGAGGGCCAGGATCACGGCGGGGACGAAGAACCGCCGCTTGAACGGCACGCCGGCGACCGACATCGCGGCCGCGGGCACGGACGCGACCTCGGAGCGCGAATCGCGCGCGGAGGGGTTTCCCTCCGGTGTCGTCTCGTGCACGCCGGGCATCCGCTCGGAGGATAGCCTGCCCGGGGCAACCTGTGGATCAATGGGGCATGGCTCTCCGGTGGTCCGTCGCGCTCGCGGTTCTCGCCGGCGCCCCTGCATCCTCGTGGGCTGACGAGCCGATCACGAGCACGAACTACACGATCGAGTTCTACGACGGTGTGGCGATCGGGAACACGCAGCTCGTGGGTATGGGCGGTGCGGGCTCGTCGCTGATCCCGGGGACGTCGGGCTCGCTGCTCAATCCGTCGGCGATGGCGGTGCGCCCGACGACGGATACGCTGAACTGGAACTGGGACTGGCACGTCGACTTCCTCACCGCCGGCGGTTCGAAGGACTACGACAACAACGGCCAGGACTCGAGCGGTGGTGCGTCGCTGATCACGGCGGGCCTCGGGTTCCGGTTCCAGGACTGGGCGATCGCGGGAACGCTGATCGGCCAGTCCGCGCCGATCGAGGGTTCGTCGCCGGCGCTCGACGTCGAGGCGGTGCGATTCCGCGGCATGTTGAGCAAGTACTTCCCCTCGCTCGACACGGCGATCGGTATCGGCGTGCAGTCCGGATCGCTGCAGGTCGACAACAACGCCGACCAGGCGGATGCGTTGTTCAGTGTGACCGGTGTGAGTCCGATCGTTGGTGCGACGTGGCTACCGAAGTATCGCGACGTGCGCCTGGCGGCCGCGTTCGAGGGCCGGATCCTCGGCAAGGACATCACGGCGACGTGCGATCCGATGAACTGCCAGGGCTTCATCCTGCCGGACCACGTGACCACGCCGTGGCGCGTGATCCTGGGCGGCGCCTGGCGGTTCTCGCCGACGCAGTGGAACCAGCTCGTCGGTGGCAACTTCCGCGACGAGCGTTCGCTGACGCTCGCGACCGATGTCGTGGTCGTCGGCGCGAGCAAGGAGGCGTACGGCATCGAGGCGTTCGGCATGCACATGCTGCAGCGCACGGGGCGCAACGTGGCGGTGTCGCTGCGCGGCGGTGCCGAGCTCGAGGCGCTACCCGGTCGGCTGCGGCTGCGCGCCGGTTCGTACTGGGAGCCCGCGCGCTACGACGACGTCGGCGGTCGTATCCACGTCACGTTCGGCGCCGAGCTCCGCGTGTTCGAGTTCTTTGCCTGGGGTCGGCGGCGCGGCCGGATCTCGTTAACGGGCGATATGGCGGAGCGCTATCGCAACCTGGCGCTGTCCGTTGGTTTCTGGCACTGACGTGAGGCACTGTCCCGCGCATGTCCAAGCTCCTCCTGGTGTGCGTGTTCCTCGCGTCGGCGTGCGGTGGCAAGTCCAAGCCCGCTCCGGTCAAGCCCGATCCGACGCCGGTCGTGGCCGCCGAGCCCGTGACGCCGCCCGAGCCGCCGAAGCCGAACGAGGCCGAGATGCAGGCCGCCGCGCTCGCCGAGCAGTACGGCACCGGCAAGGAAGTCTATGCCAAGGCGTGCGCGAGCTGCCACGGCGACGCCGGTGAGGGCAACCCGAAGAACCCGGCGCTGATCGGCGAGAAGGCGCTGCCCGAGAAGGCGACGTTCGCGAAGGCGAAGCTGCGCAAGAAGGTCGCGTTCAAGACCGCGAAGGACGTGTTCGACTTCATCAAGGCGAAGATGCCGATCGACAAGCCCGGTACGCTCTCGGAAGACGAGTACCTGGCGGTCGAGGCGTGGTTCCTCAACGAGAACAAGGTCGCGCTCGACAAGAAGCTCGAGGTCGCGGGCCTCGAGATGATCAAGCTCCGCTAGCTCTGCAAGTAGTTGAACGTGAGCGACGTGCACACCGGGACGGGCCCGGTGCCGTCGATGAACGGCTGATACGTCCAGCCACGAACGCGGAGCTCGATCTTGCGGTCGTAGGCTGGAACGCCGGTCGGTCGGTACGGAAGTACAGACTCGACCTGGCCGGTGCGATCGATGCAGACCCGGAACGTCCCGGTGAGCCGCGAAATGTGACCGCGCTGGATGTCCAGCTTGGTCACGTCGTCGGGGACGACCAGGCTCTCGCCGGTTCTGCGGACCAGCATCGTCGGGGGGATCATCAGCGGGTGCGTTCCGTTCTGCGACGGTGGCGGGGGAAACGGCATGATGTCTTCGACGGGCGCCACGTCGGACGGCGCGACGAGCTGGGTCATCGCGCAGACCGCGACCGGAGCGCCGTTCGCGGTGAACGGCCGGAAGGCCCACGCGTTCGCCGCGGCGAGGAACGCGTCGCGAGCACCGAGCGAGGTCACCTGGCGCGGATCGATGTTCACGATGTTGCCGGTGGCATCGAGGCAGATCTTGAACCACGCGCGCGCGACCCTCGAGGCCTCCCGCGCCGGCACCTCGCGCACGATCCTCGCAACGACGGCGGGCTCGAGGCCGCCGTTCGGTTCGCCCGCGGTGCGCAGGGATTCGAGCGCGGCGCTGCTGATCGTGGGCGTGCGATCTCGGTCGTCGCGGGCGGCCTCGTAGCCGATCCACGCGAGCCGCGCGCCATCGCCATCGAAGATCACGCGCGCCTCGATCTCGAAGCCCGGCGCGTAGGTCAGGATCCGCACGTCCTCGAGCGCGTCGATCCGCTTGCTCTCGACGAGCGGCAGCGTCGCGAGGCAGCGCGCGAGCCCCTTGATGCGAGGTTCGGTGACCTCCTGCGCCACGGCGAACTCCTGGCACGTGGGATCCGCGAACCACAGTCCGCCGACGGTGATCGAGCCGCGCACCAGGTGCTCGAACGCGGCTGCATCGCCGAACGCCGACGCCAGCGTGGGCCGTTGCGCGCGCGGTCGCGGCGGCGCGGCACCGCACGCCGCGATCACGACGAGCGCCGCGACGAGCCTCATGGCGGGAACGTGATCAACGCGCCGCTCATCGGGACCCCGTCGTTGCAGAGATCCTCGGGTCCGCGGCGGTAGCGCGTCTTCGCGAACGTGGCGACGTACGGATCGAAGCAGGTCGCCGTGTAGACCTGGCCCCACGACACCGCGGCGACCTGGACCTCGGCGGGCATCAGCGGATCCTGAACGACGAGCATCCGGTTTCGCACCGAACCCTCGCACGTGGGATCGACCTTCGCGGTGCGCACCACGTCGAGCAAGCTCTCGACGACGTCGGGGCAACCGGCCGGGCAGTTGTAGAGCAGCACGATGCCGCCGTGCTCGAGGTTGTGAACGTAATAGCCGCGCTCGAGCCCCTGGTAGTTCCGATCCCAGCCGGCCCACGTGGGGTAGTGCGCGCCGATCGCGGGCGGGTTGCTCGACCACTTGATCCCGGTGCCGATCGGCATGTGAACGCCGGCCTCGTTGGCCACCTGCTCGACGAGGCCATCGCAGCCGCCGAAATCCTCGGGCGGAATCACGTGATCATCGCCGCACGCGGCGAGCAGGACGACAAAGGGGAACAACCGCACGACCGCAGCCTAGCAGCTAGCAGCGGCGGCGGCGGCGCAGGCCGAGCGCGACGAGCGCGAACGGGATCAGGGCGGTGGTCGGGGAGCTACCGGCGTCGCAGCAGCCGCCGCTGTCGGTGGTCGGTGGGTTGATCAAGCCACCATCATCGGGTGGCATGTTGCCGCCGTTCGGGGTGATGGTCGCCGAGCAGGTGGAGTTGCCGCGGCGATCGGTGGCGCACACGCGGTAGTGCGTGAAGAACGGCAGCATGGGCGAGACGAACTCGTACTCGCCGTACCAGCGCATGTCCGTCATCGTATCGGGAGGGGGCGCGGACTCGAGCTGGATCGCCGCCGGGCCGTCGTACTCGACCCACACGCGCTGGAAATCGTGCGGGTGGTACGGGCTGTGATGATCGTGAACGCGCGCGTGGATCACGCCCATGCTGACGCTGACCAGCTTCTCGACCGCGATCGAGGGCGGCTGCGTGTCCACCGCGACCATGGAGGACGCGAGCTGGACCCTGTCGGGATCCGCCTGCTCGCCCTGCCCTTGCAGGAGATCGAGGCGGCCGTCGTCGTCGAGATCGGCGGCGGCGATGCCGAGGGTCGATGGCGTGTCGTTCGGTGTGCTGTTCGGGGCAAGCGTGAACACGCCGTTGGTGTTGAGCAGGAGGCGCTCGGCGCCGAGCGAGGCGATCAGCAGGTCGGCGTCGCCATCGGAGTCGACGTCGAGCCACAGGGCGGCGTTGTCGTCGGCGTTCGCGGGGTTCGCGGTGCCGGTGAGGCGGTTCGCGCTGTCATCGGTGAACCTCCCGAAGCCATCGTTGATGAAGATGTGCTCGCGGATGTTCACGCCATCGTTGATGGTGACAAGATCGAGATCGCCATCGTTGTCGATGTCCATCGGCTCGAAGTCGTAGTTGTTCCCGAAGTGCGGCAGCGCGGTCGGCGCGTCGGTGAAGTGGCCGTGGCCGTCGTTCTTGAACAGATAGCTGGTCGTGCACAGCTTGCAGGCGACGAGCGCGTCGAGATCGAAGTCGTTATCGACGTCGGCGAGCTCGACGTCCCACGACCACTTCACGAGCTGGTCCGGCATGTTCGTGGTGGTCGCATCGGTGAACGTGCCGTGACCATCGTTGAGATAGAGCCGCGTGCGACCGCCGGCGTTCGCGGCCGGGTTCACCCCTCCCCAGTCCGCGAGCAGGAGATCGAGATCGCCGTCGCCATCGACATCGCCGGCCTCGAGGTCGCCGATCGAGGTGAGCTGCTGCGGGAGCTGGGCGCTCCCATCGGTCCAGCCGGTGGGGCCGCGAAGGTAGAGCTTGAGCTGCGTCTGGTAGGCACCGCCGGTGATCAGATCGAGGTCGCCGTCGTTGTCGATGTCGATCGCCTTGATCACGCGCGACAGCCCGGTGAAGCCCAGCACCGCCTGGGCCGAGATCTCCTGGCAGTGCGGCCCGGCGACACCCCAGCCGCCGAGGTTCTTCCAGATCCGGACCGGCTCCGCGGTGCCGGGGCTCGAGTAGTTGCCGCCGTTCGCGATCAGGAGGTCGACCTTGTTGTCGCCATCGACGTCAGCGACCTCGACCTTGTTGCTCCATTCCCCGGTGGTGCCGATACAGTCGCCCGTCGCGTCCGTCCAGTACTGCGCCCTGGCAATTCCAGGGGTTGCCACCGTGACCGCCAGCACCAGCATCAGGATCCGAGCCATGCGCCGACGACACCATGGGAGCCTGTGCAAGGTGTGCGACACCTCGCTGACATGTGCTCGGACTGCGCATTGGACCCTGCGAGGCCGGCGCATCGAAATGAGAGACGACTTGAGCGCGGAAACCGATCCGGCCCCGATCCCCGTCGTACCGTACCGCGCATGAAGCGCCGAACGTTCCTGACGCTGGCGGGTGGTGCGGGTGCGGCCGCGGTGATGGTCGGTCCCTGGATCGGTCGCTCGAGCGCGGCGACGTTCGGAGCATTCCCGAGCGGCAGCACCTCGGTCGAGCTGCCGGCAAACCAGCGCGCGAAGAAGGTCCTCGAGATCTTCCTCTACGGAGGGCTCTCGCCGTGGGAGACGTTGTACTTCGTTCGGGACTACGGCACGGCGGCCGATCCGATGTATCCGAACACCCAGTACTACGCGCTGTCGCAATCGACCGCGCTGACGCAGTGCGGGAACATCGATCAATCGCGCCCGTTCGCCACCGATGCGAACACCGCGATGGTGGAGCTCGGACCGTTCGCGAACCGGCTGCACATGCGCACCGATGTAACGTCGCGTATGCGCCTCGTCGTGCAGCGCCACAACCTCGAGCCGCACGAGGCGGCGGTGCCGATGGCGCTCACCGGCCGGCCCGTCGGTCAGCCAAACGCCGCGGGTCTCGGCACGCACATCCAGCGCGCGCGGATCGATTCCGGCGCCACGCCGGGCCGGGCGTCGCCGCACTCGTACGTGTTCGCGACCGGCGGCATCTCGAGCGACAACGTCGCCGCGGCGGCCGCATCGGGAACGCACCCCGGCGGAGCCCGTCCGCTGCTGATCAAGACCGACAACGCGTCGCGGTTCACGAACCTCCTCGCGCGCAACGCCGTGGGCGGCGGCCGCGGCCAGCACGATGCGCTGGTCGGCGCGTACCTCGATCAGTACAACGCACGGCTCACGTTCCCCGAGCGCGGCCGCGTGCGCAGCGCGCGCACCGATGACTTCGCGGTCGCGTTCAACACCACGAAGAACGTGGATGCGATCAACGGCGTGCTGACGCCGGATCTGTTCATGACCCGCAGCGGCACCGCGTGCGGCGTCACCGATACGAGCCTGCCGCTGATGGGCCTGACCGCGGCGCGCCGGCTACTCACGCATCCGACCGAGCCCGCGTCGTACGTGTGTGTCAGCGACGTCGGCCTCTACGAGGCGTCCGGCGGCGGCGGATACGACACGCACACGCGCAACTCCGTCGACACCGCGGTCAACTTCGACAACATGCTCCAGTCGTTGCTCGCGATGATCAACGGTCCGAGCGAGAACGATCCGACGAAGATCTCTCTCGACGAGACGCTGATCATCCTCAACACCGAGTTCGGTCGCACGCCGACGCGGCAGGGCGGAGATGGCCGCAATCACCATCCCTACGGCTACGTCACCGCGTTCATCGGCGGTCCGATCACCGCCGCGCAGAAGGGCGTGTCGGGCGCGATCGGCCGCGATGGCAAGGCGACGCCGGCGACCTCTGCGTCGCCCTCGGAGAACCGGATGGCCGCGCTGCTCGCGTGCGGCATCTGGCCGTTCGCCGCGGAGGGCTTCAACGTCGCGGACTCACCGGGAGCCACGACCGAGCTCGATGCTGCGCAAAAAGCGATGACCAAGTTCCTCGGGAGGACCGCGTGATGCGCTTCCTGACCATCGCGCTCCTGGGCGCATCCCTCCTGCCCGGCTGCTCGGGCTGCGGCAATGACAACGGCAACAGCGTCGACGCGACCGATGGTCCCGGCGACAACACGTTCGATCAGTGCGGCGGCGACGCGCAGTCGTTCGCGCGCCAGAGCTTCCTGTCGCTCGTCGGTCGCCGGCCGAAGGGCCAGGCCGAGGTCAACGTGTACGCGGACCTCTACAAGGCCGCGGCGGAGCTCGGCGACGATCCGAAGGAGACCGTCGCGCGGGCCATCATGCAGCGCCCGGAGTTCTCGGAGCGCTGGGTCAACGTGTTCATGGACGCGCTGCACGTGCAGCGGCTCGACATCCAGAGCGAGGCTAGCTGCTGGGACCGCCCGCTGCGCACCTCGGTGACGCCCGCGCTCGCGATGGCGATCCTCAACAACGCGGCGACCACGGCAGGTGATGGCCAGACCTTCACGATGCTCGACCTCGCGCGCAGCGCCCTCGCCCTCGACGACCTGACGCCGGTGTATCGCGCGCAGCTGTTCTCGATGGTCAGCCACCCGATCCCCGCGGCGAACGTCGGCGCGGTGGACGCGGAGCTCGCGCGGCGCGAGGACTTCGGCTCGACGTTCGATGCGAGCTACCTGCACCGCGACACGGTCTGCCTCGGCTGCCACACCAGCACGATGAGCGTGACCGACAGCGATGATCCGGAGCTCGATCGCCACTGGCCGGTGCCGGGTGCGCCCGAGGCGCCCGTGTTCGGCTCGGCCTCGACGGTCTCGCGGGAGGCGGCGCACGCGCCGTTCCGCGTCGACAACTTCGTCGACAACGGCAACACGCGGCCGTGGGGCTGGAGCTCGAACTGCGGCACGTTCGCTCCTCCCGCGAACGTCGGCGACGACATCGCGAACATCGACGGCAAGCTGGCGAGCGCGGTCGGCAAGCGCTCGACCGTCTACAACGTGGAGGCGGCGCTCGCGAAGGGCTTCACCGCACTGCGCGGCGTGGGCCTGCCCGGCGACGCGGCCATCACCGATCCGGATACCGCGCTCGCGTGGCTGGTCACGCTCAAGATCACCGAGGACGTGTGGCGCGAGACCACCGGCACCTCGCTGACCATCGCGAACTACTTCCCACGCAACGAGGCGGCGAGCGCCGAGCTGTATCGCCTGGCGACGAAGTTCGCGCAGAGCGGCTTCTCGCTGAAGGCGCTGCTCGCGGCGATCGTCAGCGGCAACTACTTCGACCGCCAGGCTCCCGATGCCGCGTGCGGCCCCGGCCCGTACACGTATCCGAACGTGTTCGACCCGTGGGTGATCTCGGATGCCGACAAGGAACGTCGCAAGAACGGTCCCGGTGATGCGGTGACCTCGGTCGATGCACGCACGCTCGTCACCGCCACCGCGGGCGCGCTCGACTGGACCGATCCGCCGCGCGCGTCGCGGTTCGCCGATCACGGCGAGGACTGCGTGAACTCCACCACGTGCGCGCGGCTGGCGCAGCTGTGCCAGGGCGGCCAGTGCTGCGAGTCGGCGCAGGCCTGCCAGATGGGCGGCTACATCCCGTACGACGAGCTCGGGTTCCAGCGTGGCGTCGGCATCTTCCTGCGCAACAGCGAGCGCGGATTCCGCGGCCTCGATTTCCAGGCGCGGCTCGCGTGGGAGGACCGCTACGGGGCGTGCGCGAAGCCGGCGTGGGTTCCGAAGGACTTCGTGACCAATCTCCAGGCCGCCTGTGCGGCCGACCCATCCGCGACCGCCTATGACGTGATCGCGGCGCTCAAGGATCGCCTGGTCGGCGAGCCCACGATCGCCGATGGCCCCGAGCACGACGCGCTGACCGCCATCGTCGGCCCGCTCGATGCGGCGTCGAGCGCGGTCACGGAGCCGGCGTTGCGACGAGTGTGCGCCGCGCTGCTCGAGTCCCCGCAGTTCCTGCTGCAGGGCGTGGCCGGCGTCGGTGGCGACGTGCCGAAGTTGACGCCCGCGACGGCCGGCTACGACGCGGTATGCGCGAACCTCGCGACCACCGGCATCGGCGTGCCGGGCCGCGTGGTGACCTGTGCGCCCGCGGTGACGATCGCCGCCGCCCGCACGGTGGCACCGCCGGTCGTGCGTTCGGGCGTGGTGTCGCCCGAGCCGCCGCCGCTGGTGCGCATTCCGCCGGCACGCACGCCGGCGCCGACGCATCGCCGGATGTAGCCGCGCACGTTTGCAGGCGAGATGCGTTTGCGCCATGGTCTGGCGCAATGCGTACCCATCGCCTGGCTGCAGTCCTACTTCTCACGCTCGTCGCGGCTTGCGAGCACAAGCCCAAGTCCAGCGAGACCGCGCCCCCGCCGCCGAAGAACGATCAGGCCGGCCAGACGCCGCCGCCCGAGCCGGTGAAGAAGGAAGGCACCGTGGCGCCGCCGTCGCAGGACGAGGTTCGCCCGCCGGTGGCCGCGGACTTCGCGGAGTACACGAAGGACCTGCAGGGCAGCGGCAAGATCGTCGCGACGTTCGACACCAGCATGGGCGCGATCCACTGCGAGCTGTTCGGCGACAAGACGCCGATGACCACCGCGAACTTCATCGGTCTCGCCACCGGCAAGAAGGCGTGGATGAACCCGAAGACCGGCAACGTCGAGAAGGGCAAGCCGTTCTTCGACGGGCTGACGTTTCACCGCGTGATCCCGGAGTTCATGATCCAGGGCGGCGATCCGCTGGGCGTCGGCCGCGGTGGCCCGGGGTACCAGTTCGGCGACGAGTTCCTCCCCGATCTGCGCATGCAGCCCGGCACCCTCGCGATGGCGAACGCCGGCGCGGGCACGAACGGCAGCCAGTTCTTCATCACCGAGGTCGCGCCGGATCACCTCAACGGCAAGCACACGATCTTCGGGCAGTGCAAGGAGCTCGATCTCGTGAAGCAGATCGCGCGCGTGCCGCAGAACGCCGAGAACAAGCCCGATACGCCGATCGTGATGAACAAGGTCACGATCTCGAAGATGCAGTCCTGGTAGGGCGAAGTTTCCTGGCCGCCGTGCCAGCACCCACGCGGGCCCCAGCGGCAAGAAGTAGCCGCTAGCGAAACAGGCGGCCGCGCAGATCCGGCGACGGCTGCGCGATGACCTCGAGGCCGACGAGGCGATCCGCCGACGGCGCGATGATCGCCTCATGCGCCGCCGCGGCGGCCGCCTCGATCGAAGCGAGCGAGCCGGTCAGCGTGAAGTAGGCCTTGCCCGCGAGATCGATCGCGAACCGCACGTCCTGCACCGTGACCTCGGCGACCTTGCACGCCGCATCGGCGGCGGCGATCGCGGCGCACACGGTGCGGGTCTCGATGATCGCCACGGCCTCGGCGTTCGGATCGTCGGTCCAGTCGGGCGGCGCCACCGGGGCGCCGAGCATCGGCCACACCTGATCATCGGCGGCGGCGAGCTCGATGGAATCGAGGAGCACCGTACCGGCGGCGAGCCGGCCGGCGGCCATCGCCTCGAAGACCTCCGCCACGCCGCCCTCGAGCATCACCAGGTGCTTGCCACCGGAGACGGCGCGCGAGTGCACGAGCAGCGCGGGCGAGCGCTTGAGGGCCGCATCCGCCACGACGATGCCCTTCGCGATCGTCCCGATCTCGAGCACGCCGAGCGCGGGACCCCGGGCCATGATCAGACGAACCGGAACGCTTCTTTGAGCGTGCAGCGGCGTTCGCGCGTGAAGTGCATGGCAGTGGTCAGGCCTTCACCGGTCGGGCTCGCGATCGTGAACGACGTGTAGCCCTCGCCGCCGAGCGCGAGGCCGGCGTACGACGCCTCGTTCTTCACGAAGATGCTGCAGTTGCACAGGCGGGCCATGGTCGCCATGTTGTCGATGTTCAGCGAGTGCATGGTCGCCGTGTGGTGGAAGCCATGCTCCACGCGCAGCGCCGCGGCGATGCCCTCGACGGCGTCGCGCACGCGAAACAGCGGGATCACCGGCATCAGCAGCTCGTGCTGGACGAACGGGTGCTGCTCGTCGACCTCGCACAGCAGGATCTTCAGATCGTGGCCGTGGTTGCCGGAGATGCCGGCCGCCTTCGCGATCACACCGGCGTCCTTGCCGATGAAGTCCTTGTTGACATGATCGCCCTCGAGCACCGTCTGCTCGAGCGCCTTGATGCCGCGTGCGTCCACGCGGAGGGCGCGGTGTTTCTCGAGGTGGCGAACGAGATCCGTCGCGATCGAATCGACCGCGATGATCTCCTTCTCCGCGATGCAGACGATGTTGTTGTCGAGCGAGGCGCCGCGAACGATCGCGTCGGCGGCCTTGTCGAGGTTCGCCGTCTCGTCGACGACCGCGGGGGGATTGCCCGGGCCGGCGCCGATCGCCTTCTTGCCCGAGTTCATCGCCGCCTTGACCACGGCCGGTCCGCCGGTCACCACGATGAGGCGCACCAGCGGGTGCTTCATCAGGAGGTTCGCGCTCTCGATCGTGGGCTTCTCGACGGAGATGATCACGTCGCGCGGCCCGCCCGCCGACTGGATCGCGTCGTTCAGCAGATGCACGCACCAGTTCGAGACCTGCGCCGCCGACGGGTGCACGTTGAACACCACCGCGTTGCCCGCCGCGACCATGCCGATCGCGTTGCAGAGGATGGTCTCGGTCGGATTCGTGGTCGGCGTGATCGCGAGGATCACGCCGTAGGGCGCGCGCTCCGTGAGCATCAGGCCGTGGTCGCCGGTGTACGCGATGGTCTGGAGGATCTCGGGACCCGGCGTCTTCTCCGCCACGAGACGGTTCTTCGAGAGCTTGTCCTCGTACCGGCCAAGACCGGTCTCCTCCACGGCGTACTGCGACAGCTTCTCGAGGTTCGAGAGCACCGCCTTTCGCATCGCGGCGACCATCGCGACCTTGATCGAGACGGGCGTCTTCTCGTTCTGCTCGAACGCCTTGCGCGAGGCCTTCGCGGCCGCATCGGCATCGGCGTAGACGCCGTTGGTGCCGCGTGGAATGTTCGCGCCCTTCCTGGCCTCGAGCTGCGGAGCCACGGCACGTGCTGGAGCGGCGGTTGGCCCCCCACCCAGCCGCTCGAGCACGCGCGTGACGATCTCTTCGATCCGCCGCTCGTCGAGGAGAGCCATCGGCTAGTCCTTCACGTAGCGGCGGTCATTGCCGATCGCGATCTCGTCGACGATCGCCATGATCGTCGCATCGACCGGTCGGTCCTTGGTCACCTGGGTCTGGCGTGCGGACGAGCCCGCGCAATACAGCACGACCTCGTCGATGCCGGCGCCAACCGCGTCGACCGCGATCGCGATCGCACCGGTCGGTTTCCCATCGACGTCGCAGGCCCGGACCACGAGGAGCTTGAGGCCCTCGAGCGTCGGCTCCTTGCGGCTCGCGACGAGCGTGCCGATGACCCTCCCGAGGACCATGCTTACTTGCCGTTGCCGTTGCCTGCGCCGGCGCGGCCGAGCGGCAGAACCGCATCGACGTTGGCGTGCGGGCGCGGAATCACGTGCACCGAGACGACCTCGCCGACGCGCTCTGCAGCGCGCTGACCGGCCTCGGTCGCGGCCTTGACCGCCGCGACATCGCCGCGAACGATCGCGGTGACGTAGCCGCCGCCGGTCTTCTCGAACCCGACGAGCTCGACCTTGGCAGCCTTCACCATGGCATCGGCGGCCTCGACCATGCCGACGAAACCTTTTACTTCGATCATTCCGAGCGCGTCAGCCATCGTGTTCTCCCACCCGGACGAAGCCCGGGAAATCGATCATTTGTCGACGAACTTTTCCGATTCCTTGCCGGTGACCGCGGACAACGCCGCGGTCGCCGCCGCCGCCGCCGCATCGATCTCGGCTTCCGGGCCCGCCATGTAGAGCCGCCCGAATGCGCCGTACGGAGTCACGTTGACCAGGTTGACCTGAGCCGCCTTCTCCGCCTCGTTCGCCGCGAGCACGGCATAGCCGGCCGGCTCGCACTCGAAGATGAACAGCGACTGACCCGGCAGCACCATCATGCCCGCGCTGGAGCGATTGATGATCTGCGTCTGGTAGGCCTCGACGCCACGGATGATCTGGTTCGTGAGCACCTTCGGCTTGAGCCGCTGGTTCTCCTCGACGCCGAGATACTTGAGGATCGTCGCGCCGGCCTGAAGAACCTCACCCTTGTCGGTGTGATGGATCTCGAGGAGGCCGTAGGCGCGCTCGACGACCTGGACGGCCGGTTGCACCGCCGTCGCCTTCAAGGCGGCGTCGGTGACCTGGTTGATCGCGATACCCGGCGCGATCTCGACCCACAGCGAGGCCTGGTACGGCACCGGCAAGAAGCCGCGTGCGGTCTTGCCAATGAACGTCGCCTGCTGCGGCTGGAGCGCGTCGAGAAAGCAGTAGGTACGCAGGACCGTTGCCATCGATGCTGCGCACGCTAACACGCCTCGTTTGCGGTGTTCCACGCGGGGCGCTCAAAACTTCGGTCGCACGTGTCGCGCATGGGTCGCAGCTGCGCACTCGTGAAAGTGGTGCCATGATGCGCCCGCTTCGATGCGGCTTGTAAAGGGTCTGGTTCTGGTCGCGCTCGTCGCGGCGCCACGTGGCGCTCGCGCCGATCTGCTGTCGCGCGCCCTCTCGGCCGCCGATGGCGACACCTCGGGCGGTGGCACCGCACCGCCACCACAGTCCGACGATCTGACGGCGTGGGCCGGCGCTGCCCAGCCATCGTCGCTGCCCGATCTGCTCCAGGCCGCCGTCCACACCGCGCCGGACCTCGCCGCCGCACGGATCGATATCGCGATCGCCGAGGCGCAGATCGAGCAGACCTACGCGCGCGACGACTGGCACATCAAGGCCATCCTCCAGGTCAACAGCTCGCAGGGCTACATCTCGGGCGTGAAGATCGACCGCGCGACCAACGCGTCGCTCGCCGTCGACGTGTTCCGCCTGCTGCCCACCGGCGGCACGATCGACTTCCATGCCAGCAGCGCGTTCTCGCGCAACCCCGACGTGTTCGGGATGGGCGACCCCACGAACAACTGGTCCGACGAGGTCACGGTTGGCCTCACGCAGCCGCTGCTCCGCGGTCGCGGCCGGATGCTCTACGAGGCCAACGAGCGCCGCGCGGAGCTATCGCGCGATGCCGCCGTGCTGTCGCGCCGCCTCGCCGCGATCAACGCGGTGCAGACGGTGGTGTCGGCGTACTGGGATCTGGTGTTCGCGGAGCGCCAGGTCGCGATCACGCAGCAGAGCCTCGACCTCGCGAAGGAGCGGCTGCGGATCACCACACTCGGTAACGAGGGCGGCAAGATCCCGCGCTCCGAGATCCCGGCGGTGCAGCAGATCATCGCGACCCGCGAAGAAGACGTGCTCTCCGGCGAGCTGTCGGTGCTCGATCGCTCGATCGCGCTGCGCCGGGCGACCGGCCTGCCGATCGGCGCGGGCAACCTCGGCCTCCGCGTGCCGACGGATCTCGACGAGGTCGCCGTCACGGGCACGCTCGACGAGCTGACCGAGCGCGCGTATGCGGCGAGCCCCGAGCTGGCGAAGCTGGCGAAGTCGGATGCTGTCTACGCGATCGATGTCGAGGTCACCGAGAACGGCCTCCTGCCCCGCCTCGACGCGGCGCTCAACCTCGGCCCGAGCGGCCAGGACGAAAAGTTCGGCACCGCCGCGAAGAACCTCGTGACGCTGAAGTCGATCGCGATCGGCGGCTCCCTGACGTTCGAGCACCAGCTCGGTCAGGAGGACGTGCGCGGTCGCGCGCGCGAGCTCCGCGAGAACCGTCGCAGGTTGCAGGTCACCCAGTTCGATCTCCGCGCGCAGGTCGCGCAGACGATGGCGCGCGCGATCGCGCAGCGCGAGGTCGCGCGGCGACGCGTGACGCTCTCGCAGCGAGCGATCGAGCTCGCGAACGAGAACATCAAGATCGAGACCGACCGCTTCAACCTCGGCAAGTCGACGAACTTCGATATCCTCAACCGGCTCGAGGAGCTGCGGCAGTCCGAGCTCCGCAAGACGTCCGCGCTGATCGACTGGCACAAGGCCGAGGCGGTGATCCAGTCACTGACTGGCGACATCCTGCCGACCTACGGCATTACCGTTCAATAGTGAACGCGGC
>JBBRED010000204.1:0-15197 GCA_038203335.1 Haliangiales bacterium
GTCCTGCGCAAGCGCGCCGCCATGGGGGCGCTGGTCAAGTACAGCGCGCTCGCCGCGGTGACGTTCTTTGTCACGGTGAACCTGTTTGGCGCCGTGGTGGTGGGCTTCCGCGGCGCACAGCGGGTGCTCGGGGCGGCCACGAACCCGCAGCTCCGGGTGGCCTCCGGCTTCTTCGATAGCCTCGATCACAACGCGGAGGACCTCCTGGTCACCGGCAAGGAGCTGTTCGCCCCGACGCTCGCGCAGCTCCAGGGCAACAGCGAGGACCAGCCGGTGGTGATCTTGCTCGAGAACGGCCAGCGGATCGTGAAGGACGCGCAGGTGTTCGTGTCGGTGGCGCGGGTGTTCAAGAAGCTGGATGGTGTGCTCGCGCTCCTGCCCACGCTGCTGTTGCTCGTCACGATGATCCTGTTCGTGCTGGCGATCCGACCGACGCTCGTCGAGATCATCCGGCTGCCGATGACGGCGACGGCTGGCGCACCCGGCGCGGGCAAGCAGGTGGTGGCCGGCGCGCTTCGCCGGATCCGGGGCGAGCTGTTCGCCACGCTGTGCACGCTCGGGGTGCTCGTCGTGCTGACGCTGCTCTCGGGCGCGGTGCTCGGGATGGTGGTGCGCCCCGCGCTCGACGCGCTGATCGCGTACTTCAGCCTCGGCGTCAGCTACCTGCAGTTCGTGGACGGCGCGTCGAGTGCGCTCGTGTTCCTCATGCTGTTCAGCGTGATCCTGTTCCTCGTGCTGAACCTCGCGGCGGTGGTGGTGTCGATGTCGCTGGTGCTCGGCAAGGCGCAGAAGATCTTCCAGCGCCGGTTCAACGAGGGCGTGCCGCTCGCCGCGCACCGGCGATTCTGGACGTGGAGCGGGCCGGCGGTGCTGGTCGCGCAGCTGGTGCCATGGCTGTACCTCGCGCTCGCGCGCTGGGGTCTCGACGCGCTGAACGAGAGGCTGACCCGCGGCGTCACCGATGCGGATCAGATTCCGTGGACCGCGATCATGCTCGTCGGACCGCTGCTGCTCGTCGGTGGCTTCGTGCTGACGTTCTGGGCCGCGCGCGGCTTCAAGGCGCTCGGTTTTCTGGCGTGCTACAAGCCCACTCCGGGCGCACAGGGGCGAGCTACGATTTCGGACGGTGCTTCGTGACCACCGCGAGGCGCTCGGCCGCGGCGGCGACGCGCTCCGCGAGGTAGGACGCGAAGTCGTCGCGGTCCCAGGCTTCGAGCGCGAGCAGTACCATGCGCGGCAGAGCTCCCCAGTAGAGACCGTCGATCCTGCGCAGTCCGAGCGTGGTCTCCACGGCGGCTTCGGTCCTGCGCAGCGGCTCGAGCAGCCCGTCGGGAATCAGCAGGGTCGCGAACTCCGTGGCATCGGGATCGCTGCAGAGCTCCGGCGCTGAGAACACGAAGGCGGCGCCGCACTCGCGCGGCCGCTGGTCGTAGACGGTGCAGCGCTCGTCGGCACCGAGCAGCACGCACGGTTCGCGACGCTCGTGGTAGTCGGGCGGCGTGTGGGTCTCCATGCGATCGGCGGAGGTCTCGAGCGCGGCACGAAGCTCCGGGGTATCGCGCCCGTCGCGGCGGAGCCGGTCGGCGATCGGCAGGGCCTCGTGGAACGGAATGCCGATCGAGAGCCAGCAGCACGCCTTCGTCGCCGTGCAGGTGACGCACGAGACCGAGCGCGCGTTATCTCGCGCGACCTGATCGGCGAGCTGCTCCGCTTCGCGGATCGACGCACCGGTCGACTTCTCCACGACGCGGAGCAGGGCGTCGCGCGCGATCAAGTTGCCGAGCCGCGCTCCCGCCGGCGCGCACGTCCCTCGCGCGGCGCGCCGCTGGCGCTTCTCGTCGCGTCGAGCTCTCTCGGTCTCCGTCAGTCGCGTGCGCACCGCACGTCGACACTTGCACGCGCGGTCACGCGTGCGTGAGGCACGACGCCGTCACGGCAAAATGCCGTTACTTCTTCGGGGCAGTGGTCGCGTCGACCTTCGCGTCGGCCTTGACGTCGGCCTTCACCTTGACGTCGGCCTTCGGCTTGATGTCGCCCACGGCCTTCGCGGTGTCGGTGACACCCGCCTTGACCGCGCCCGCGGCCTTCGCGGCGCCGCTGGTGTCGACCTTCGCGTCGACCTTCGCATCTGCCTTCACGGAGGCCTTCGCATCGGCCTTCGCCTTGAGGTCCGCTTCCTTCTTGAGCTTGAGCTCGGCGGCCGCGGCGGCCTTCGCATCGGCCTTCGCCTTCGCGTCGGCGGCGGCCTTCACCTTGAGCTCGGCGGCCGCGGCGGCCTTCACGTCGGCGGCGGCCTTCGCGTCGGCCTGCTTCTTCAGCTTGAGCTCGGCCTTGAGCTTGAGATCGGCTTCCTTCTTCGCGGCCGCGGCGGCCTTCGCATCGGCCTTCACGTCCACCTTCGCGTCCACCTTCGCGTCGACCTTCACGTCGGTCTTCGCCTTCGCATCGGCAGCGGCCTTGTCGGCAGCGGCCTTCGCGTCCGCGGCGGCCTTGGTGTCGACCTTGGCGTCGACCTTGACGCCCGCCTTCGCATCGGCCTTGACCGGCGTGTCGGCGTAGGCGGCCGAAGCGGATACGAGGGTACCGAGGAGAAGGATCTTACGGAGCATGGAGTTGGACATTGCGGCGCGATGACTGCACCCGACGTGCCGTCCTGTCCGTTGAAACTAATAGGGAATCTTCGAGGCAGGATGCCCCATCGGGCATTTCGCCACGAAGCTGTGACCCATTCAGCGCGGCGGCATCGCGTAGTTGCGATTCGGGAATGGATCGGCGCTGTCGCGACGCCCGAGCTCGGCGGGGCTCCAGACCGCTCCACGCTCGGAGAAGATCGCGAGGCCGACGACCCCCACATTCCGATCTCCCGAGGTCTGCGCGGCGTACGAGTCGGCGACCTTGCCGAAGCGGAACGCGGCGACCGCATCATCGGAGGTGCGGAAGCCGTCGATCACGAGCACGCCGTGCGGATCGACGATGTAGCCGCGGCGATTCGGATCGGCCTGGTGACCATCGATGACGTCGAGACCATCGACCGACGCGACGACCTCGAAGCGCGCGGTGGTGCCGTTGCGCACCACGATGCGATACCGCGCGCCGTCCTCGCCGACGATGAGCGAGCGATTCGCGGCGGCGTAGCCGGGCAGGGTGCGCCCGCCTTCATCGACGAGCGAGACCGAGAGCGATCCGTCGCCGGCGTAGACCTCGAGCGGTTGCGGATAGGTGCCGAGATACGCCGCGTGTGCCGCTGCGCCCTGCGCATCGTTGTAGTGGAGCAGCACCTCGGCCCACGGACCGGAGGCCGAGCGCACGAACGGCGAGAACGAGATCGGAGCCGAGACCGCTTCGCCCCACTGCGTGCCGAGGCCGGGACGATCCGGCGTCGGCTCCGCGAGCGTCCCGCGATCGATCGCCGCGTGACTTGGCTCGGCGTTCGTGGCGACGTAGCCACCGGGTGCATACGCGCCGTTGTTCGTCGCCGTCGGTGGAGCGTAGTCGCCACCGCCGCCGCCGGTCGCCATCTTCTGTCCGCCGGCGCACGCGCCGAGCAGCAGACACACCACGGCCATGGAGTGCCTGCGCACCCCGATCTCGATCTGCATGAAGAGTTCCTTTCGGTGACGTGAGGGAGTCAGCGGCCCCAGTGGAGGCCGAGCTCGAAGAACATGCTGACGTCGAGGCGCGAAGGCTTGGTCGCCTGCGTGCACGGGCCACCGCAGACCGACGGGCCATCCATCTCGGGGCCCTGTGCGATCAGCGAGCGGAACGCCATGAAGTACCCGGCGTGCCGGCGGCGGTTGTGCCGACCGCGCTCGCCCTGACCATCGAGCTCGAAGCCAACTGCGACCTCGCCGCTCGGACGATCGAGCACGCCGCCTTCGCGCCACGCGACGTGCTCGAGGCCGATGCCGGCCTCGCCCCAGAAGTCGATGCCGACACCGCCGCTGCTGCGCGACTCGCCGGTGTTCGCGAACGAGTAGCGCACCGCGCCGCCGACGCGCGTGCCGCGGCCACGGCGGCTCAGCGTCTCGTCGCTCGAGTCACCGGTGCGGTAGTGATCGAACAGCGCGCGCACGGTGAGATCGCCGATGCGATACCCAACGCCCGCCGAGAGTCCGATCGAGAAGCCATCCGCATCGCCGACGTCGCTCCCGCCGATCAGCATGCCGACGCGACCCTCGACCCGGCGCGGCGTGGGCCGATCGTCCTCGCGATCGTTGGACGCGTACGCGCCGTCGGTGGCGACGGTGTTCGCGGCGGCCGTGCCGGTCGAGACGAGGAGCAGGGCGAGCGCGAGGCGAGTCGGTGTCATCGTGCCTCTTCAACGCCGCGAGCACGCGCGCGCTTACAGGGGCCGGATCGTCGCCGCCGCTGCGCCCGGATGGCAGCGGGTACATGTGGTCCCGGTCAGCTTGAAGGCCGTTGCACCGTCGTGACACGGCTGGCAGGTGACCTTCTTCGGCGCGGCGAGCTGGGTGAGCACGTCGCCGTGGAGATCGTCGTGACACGCGACGCACGCGACCTCGGCGCCGTCGCGACCGATGCGATGGGGGCCGTGATCGAAGGTGGCGCGCACCGACCACTGCAGCGTGGTGCGGACGGCGACGCGCTTCGCCGCGAGCCCGAGCTCGTGACAGCTCTCGCACGCCGACAGCTGCGGCGCCGGCCCGCCCTTGGTCGCGTGACAGGTCGTGCCCGTGCACGCGACATGGCCGCGCGGTGGACGAAGCTGCGCGCTCGCGGTCGCGAGCGAGTGACAGCTCTTGCAGTCGGCGCCGTGCTTGTCGTGCTGGAGCGTCACGCCGAACTCGGTGCGATCGCGCGGTGGACGATCGGCGGTCAGCTTGCGCCACGGCTCGGTGGCGTTGTGGCAGGCGCCGCAGATCTGCTTCTTCTCGTTCGGATCGACCGGCTTCCCCTCGGTCTCCTTCGGATGGCGACGCTCGCCGAACCGCTCCTCGTGGCATCCCACGCACGCTGCGTGTCCCGCGACGAGAACCTCGCCGCTCGCACTCAGCGGGTGGCACGACGCGCAGGGGAGCTTCACGTCCTTGTGCGTGGTCGCATGCGAGTAGCGGTCGGTCGGTCGTTCGACGTCGAACTTTCCCTTCGGCGCGCCGGTGTGGCACTTCGTGCACGCCACGGTCACCCCGAACGCGCTCTTGCCGTCGTGACAGCCGCCGATGCCGCACGACTTCTGTTTCGGGCGCGGCAAGATGCTGTCGTCGGTCTCGCGGATCGCCTGGTGACAGGTCGCGCACTGCGCACCGGCGCCACCGCGCGCGGCGTGCTTCGGATGCGAGAACTCCGAGGTGACGGTATCGATCGGCGCGGCCATCGCGGGAGGCAGCGGCGAGCCACTTCCCGGCGTGTGGCAGCCGGTGCACGTCGCCATCGCCGGCCCCTTGCTGGCGGCGCCCGAGCCATCGTGGCAGCCGACGCAGCGGCGGTGCGGCGTGGCCTTGCCACCGAGGAAGTGACACGACGCGCACGCGACCGCGTCGTGGCGCTTGTGCGGCATCGACAGCGCGAAGTCGGTCGCCACGTACGGCGGGTAGGGCACGGGCAAGGTCTTCGCCATCGGCGCGGCGAGCTGCGCCTCGGTGTGGCAGTTGACGCAGACCTGCTTCTGCTCGGCGACGACGGCGATCGCGTCGCCCTTCTTGACCTTCGCAGGCGCGGCGCCGTGACACGCGCCGAAGCACGAGGCGTGATCGGGCCGCCCGACGAGCGCGCCGGCCTTGATGGTGTGGCACCCGGTGCACGCGATGGCGCTCGCCCCGGAGACCGAGACGTCGCGATCGTGGAGGTTGTGATCGAAGTTCGGCGCCGTGGGCGCGGCAACCTGTGCGCGCACGAGCGAACCGACAAGCACGAACGCGATGGCGATCAGCCACGCGCGCATCAGTAGATCCCCGTGAGCATCAGCCGCAGGCTGCGATAGCCGTTGATCTCCGGCGCGAACTCGAGCGCGCTCGAGACGTCGTACGCGGCGGAGATCCGCACGCGCTCGCCGACCCACGCATCGAGCGTGAACCGCCCACCGAACCGCAGGTCGCTCGAGGGGATCGCGAGCGTGGGATCGATGTAGATGCCCGCGTAGCGCGTGCGGCGGCCGTAGAACTCGACGAGCGAGCTGAACTTGCGCGCACCGAGCGACATCTTCAACGTGCCGCCGAGCTCCGTGAATCCCTCTTCGCCGCGGTACTCGTTCGCGGGGAGCGGCTGCGGCGTATTTCGCTGATCGAAGACCGGGAACTGGGCGAGCGGCAGGGGATGGTTGGTCTGTCGCGACAGCAGGCTCGCGCCGAGCGCGATCGTGCGACGAAGCCGAACCTCGAGTGCGCCGCCGATCTCGTAGTACGGCGCCGCGAACGAGCTCAGCACCTCGCGGCCGGTACCGTCCTCGAGCGTCTTCTTCCCCTCGGTCGCGAACGCGCCGCGGATCAGGAGATCCACGTTCTCGGCGATCAGCGTACCGGCGCGAGCGGAGCCGATGAACTGCGGCACGGTCGGTCCGAGGTCCAGGTAGCGCTTCGCGCGCGTCGCATCCTCGTCGGGAACGATGAACGCCGGATCCCACACCCAGTCGTCCTGGCTCCGATGCGTGATGTCGAAGACGAGGTTCGTGACCTGCTTGTAGCGGGCGCGCAGCTCGAGGCGCTGGCTCGCGAGCCGACCATCGAGCGTGCGAACCGAGGCGATCATCGCCACGTCCTGGCGCGGACGCCAGTCGCCCTGGATGAGGCCGCTCCGCGATACCGGCTGGTGGAGATCCACGCTGACGCGCGACTCGCCCATGCGCAGGAATTCGCCCTGGATCGCGAGCGGCACCGGCTTCGCGAGCCCACGCAGATCGATGCGCAGCGACGCGCCGGCCACGCTCGGGCGCTGGTTCGATTGATCGCGCGTGTAGTCGGAGTGGCGATACCCGGCGTAGCCCGACGCGGTGAGGATGCGTCCCTCGTAGGCGGCGAGGGCTCCATCGAGATGGATGATCCACGGACCGTAGACGTGCTGACCGCCGGCGCGGAACCGCACCTTCGAGAGCCCCCAGCGCTTCGGCAGGAAGTCCTTGAGCTCGGCCCACCCGTAGCGAATCTCGACACCGCTACGCTCGAACCACGTGGCGATCGGCGGCGGGACCGCGATGGTCTGGCCGAGCGCCGGCGAGTAGTCGAGGCGACGCGCCGCCTGGAACCGCGCGGCGAAGTAGGTCGAGAGCGACGCGAGGCCCAGGCCACGCGTCGAGGCGAAAATCTCCGAGAAGCCGTACGAGCGGATCTTCGCGTAGTCCTGATCGACGATCGGCGGCCGGGCGCCGAGCGAACCGCGCCCACTCGGGTTCGCCGCCTCGACCTGGTAGCCGACGTCGATCTCGAACGAGACCTTCCGCGAGAGATCGCGGAGCGCCGCGGTCTCTTCGGGTGCGTCGTCGATGCGCAGCGGCGGCGGTGCCGCGGGCATCGGCGTGCTCGTGTGCGCCGGTGCGGCGGGCGCGGTCTGGGCGACCGTTGCCGCGCGCATTCGCAGGTGCCTCGGCGGCGGCTCGTGGGTGACCGCGAGCCGGGGATCCGCGAACGCGACGCCGCCGGAGACCACGAGCGCGAGCACCGCGAGGCGGGTCACCAGCCTCTCCTCGGAGTGACACTGGTCGCATGGCAATCGAGGCAGAACGAATCGCCGTGGCAGGTGGTGCACGAGCGGATGTTGATGCGCGCGAGGTGACCGTGATCGGCCTTGAACGAATCGAGACGGCCGTGCGATCGCGGGCGCTGCTGGTGGCAGGCGGTGCAGAACTCCACGACATGGCAGCGCGCGCACCGCTCGCGATTCGCCGAGGACTCGGGTCCGTGGTCGAGCTCGCGCCACGTGATCCGGTGATCCGCGGGCTGCATGGTCTGATGGCACTCGTCGCACGCCTGGCGCGGATTGCCCGACATTCGCGTGTGGCAGGTCGCGCACCGCGTGGCATCTCGCTCGGCGACCTCGGCGTGATCGCGGCGAAACGCGAGGGTGTGATCGATCGGTCGCTCGGTCGCCGGCAGGTGATTGCGCGGCGCGAGCGCGGTCAGCGAGCTCTGCCGCGCCGCATGGCACGTCTCGCACGCGCGCATGTTGAGCTCCTCGGGGGTGCGGTCGCTGTCGTCGTGGCAGGTGACGCAGCTCTCCACGCGCGGGGCCGCGTGCGACGCGTAGTCATCCGCCTGCGTGGTGCGGTTGTGGCAGGCCTCGCACCTGATCACCTTGTTCTTGCGGTCGGTCTTGTGGCGGTCGTGCTCGAAGTGGAGGTCGTCGGTGATCAGCCGCCCGCGCGTGCGCTCGTGCGCGCTCCCCTGATGGCAGCCTCCGCAGTCCTCCATCTTCGGCGCCTTGCCGAGCGCGACCTCGGCGGCGTGGCAGCGTGCGCAGGTGGCGTGATCGGGGCGCGCTTGCTGGCCATCGCGCACGTGGCAGTCCGCGCAGCCGACGTGGAATCCCACGCGGCCCTCCATCTTCCCGGAGTCGAGGTGCTTCTTGTGGGAGAACCGCGACGGCTCGGTCTGCCACGCGTCCTCGACCGGATACGGCTTGAGCGGCGCGAGCAGCGGCGCGGGCGTGACCTTGATGTGGCAGACCTGGCAGAACTGCCCGGGCGTGCCGAGGAACTCCTTGCGATGGCACGCGCCGTCATCGCACGGCTTGTGGTCGTCGCTGCCCGGGCGGGCCTCGGTGCGGTGGCACCCGCTGCACGGGATCTGGGCGTGGTGCTCGTGCGATAGCCGTGTGGGGTCGAGCGGCGGAAGCGGCGCATCGAGCTCCCGTCTCGGCGAGCACGCCGTGATCAGAACGATCCACGCGATCAGTACACGCGCACGCATCTCCCGCGAGCCGACGCTAACATGCCTATTCGTCGGCAGGCGTCAGGTGGCCGGCCAGCGCGTCGTCGCGATCGCGGGGCTCGAGATGTGGTCGGGCCTGCGTCAGCTCGCGGTATGCGACGACCCGCCGCACCGGTCCCGACGGGCGCCACCAGGTGATCGAGAAGCCGCGCTCGTCGGGTGGCGTGTAGAGGACCACCACCACCTCGCCGGGCAGCTCGCGGGGCACCCCGGAGACCACGGAGTGCACCACCACCTCGCCGTCGGGCGCCGTGCACGCCTTCGCCGCGGGCCACATGCGCGCGAAGAACCCGTCGTCGGCGCGGCGCCAGATCGCGGCATCCGCGTCACCGGGGATCGGCGCATTGCACGTCACCAGCGCGGCGGGCGCGTGGGTCTCGCCGATGTCGGCCTCCTCGGCGGTGAGGTGCCGGCAGCCGCTGAGCGCGGCTCCGAGGCGGGCGTAGCGCACGGCGCGCTCGTTGAGGTCGTGGCCGCGGATCTCCGACGCGAGCTCGGGGCGCGACAGCGGCGCGAACCCCGAGCCGCATGCGAGGTCGAGCCAGCGCGGGCGGCGCCCGGGGCCGAGCGCACTCGCGAGGTGGTAGCTCGAGTCATCGGGCCAGCGCACGAGGTCGTCGCGGTCGGGCCGGTCGTGGCGATCGCAGACCACGAGCGCGGAGGTCAGCGGCAGGACGGCCACCGGGGAGCGGACGCGATCGCCACGGCGCTCGAGCAGATCGGCCTCGATCAGCTCGTCGAGAGGCAGCGTCCCGATGCGGTCGACCTCGAGTACGGCGCCGGCGACGAACAGCGACAGCGCCGCGGCCGCGGGCACCGGCTCGCGCGCGAGGAGGCCCGGGATCCGCCACTCGAGCGCGGGGATCCGGCGCGTTCCGGCCCACGCGAGCAGCGCGCCCTCCGTGAGGCCCGCGGCGCGCAGGCGAGCCCCGAGATTCGCGAGATCCACGGTCATGGCAGGAGCGCGAGGTAGCGGCGCGCGATGTCGTACTCGGCGTCGAGCACGACCTTCGCGGCGAGCACCTGGCCGAACAGCTTCTTCTTCGCGCCGGGTGAGGCGGCGGAGGGATCGAGATCGAGCGTGGCGGTGTAGAACGCGAGCTCGGCCTGGCGCGGGCCGGTGGTCGCGGCCGCAACGAGCGATGCGTAGGGCAGGCGGCCGGTCGCGGCGCGCGCGAGCATCTCGTACCAGGTATCGCCCTGGCGGCCGCCGAGGTAGTCGGCCGCGAGGCGATCGAGGGGCTCGCCGATCCGCTTCGCCTCGCCGGCGATCCACAGGCACATGTAGACCTTGTGGAAATCGGAGAGGTTCGCGCCGAGCCCGCGGTGGAACGCGTCCACGGCGTCGTGATAGCGCCCGGCCTCGATCAGGACTGCGACCGCGCCCGACGAGATCTCCGCGGTGTCGGCATCGATATCGACGGCGCGCATCACGAGGTCCACCGCCGGATCCGGATCGCCCATGCCGAACATCGCGCGGCCGCTATCGAGCAGCCGCTCGGCGGCGACCGTGCGCGGCAGGTCCTTGCTCTCGCCGAGCGAGGCCCACGAGCGCAGCGCGTCCAGGTAACGGGTGGCCGCTTCCTTGTGCTTGCCGAGCCCGCGCAGCGCATCGCCTTCGATCCGCTCGAGCTTTGCGCGCCGGTAGCGATCGCCGCTGCTCTTGTCGCCCAGCATCGAGAGGCCGCTCTGCGCCCACTCCTGCGCGGAGGCGAAGCGATCGGTCTGCACATCGATCGTGGTCAGCGTCTCGTACGCATCGATCGACGGCGCGCGCTCGAGCGATCCGACCAGCGCGTGCTTCGCATCGGTGAGCAGGCCCTGACTGGCGAGCCCGCGGCCGAGCGCGGACTCCGCGATCGCGGCGGTCTGCTGCCACACCATGTGCGGATGGTCCTTCGCCGAGCGATCGGTGAACGCGAGCACGCCGCGCCACGCCTCGTTCGCCGCACGCGGACGCCCTGCACCTGCGAGCCGCTGGATGCGCTCGCCGTACAGCTTGCCGAGCCGGAGCGCGGCCGCGCTATCGACATCCGCCGCGCCGCGCAGCGCGCGCTCGTAGAGCTGGATCGATTGCTCGACGCGGCCGAGGGTGCGCGCATCACCAGCGGCGGCGATGGCGAGCGTCACCTCGTCCGGGAACCTCTCGAGCCCGGCGAGGCAGGTGGCGAGCGCGGCGGCCACATCGGGCGCGTGCTCGTCGACACGCAGCGCCTCGGCCAGCCCCGCATACGCGGCGGCGGTGGGCTGCGATGCGAGGATCTCCGCGCGCGTCGAGAGCTCGCGCTCGGTGCCGAGCCCCTTCAGCTTCGAGAGCGCGGCGTGGATCTCGAGCGGCCGCCCGGCGCGGGCGAGCACGTTCGCGACGCGGCGGCTCGACGTCAGGATGTCGTGATGGGCGCGCACGAGCTGGAGCGATGCACCCTGCCTGTCGATCAGCGCCTGGATCGACCGCTGGCGCTCGATCAGCATCGTCACGTAACGGTCGACCAGCCACGGCAGCGGCAGCGCGAGCGCGGTGGGCTGCAGGAGCTGGAGCGGTTGCGCTCGCACGGCCGTGGGACCGTTGTCGGCGATCGCGAGCTCGTCGGCGAACGCGAGGATCTCGTCGAGCTCCGCGACGTGCTCGGCGCGCTGCGCGGGCTCGATCTCGGCGAGCAGCACGAGCGTCTGGATCGCCGGCTCGAGCGCGCCGGACTTCGCGAACATCGCGCGCAGGCGCTTCAGCAGCTCCGCGTGCGGTGCGAGACCGCGGCCCACGCCAGCCGGATCGCCTTGCCACATCCAGGTCAGCTGATCGAGAAGCAGCGCGGCCGCGAACGGGCGCTCCTCTTCGATCGCGTCGCCGATCCTCCGCGCCACCGCGGCCGCGACGTCGGTGCGCAGCTGATCGCGCGCGGCGCCGGCGGGCAACACCCAGAGATGATCGATCGTCTGATCGCGATCGGAGTCGTCGCGCAGTGCCACCGGCGTGTCGGGCCACGCGATCTTGCTCGCCGGTGCGTGCCCGCACGCTGCGAGCAGGACTCCGACGAGGATCGCGCGGACGACATGCATCGAGAACAAGGTAGCATCGCTCGGGCGTTACGTTGGTGTATGGTGCACGACGTGACTCCGACCGGAATTGTTGTTCAAAAGTATGGCGGCTCGTCGGTCGCCGATGCCGAGAAGATCAAGCTCGTCGCACAGCGCATTGCTCGCACCAAAGCGTCGGGCAAGAAGGTCGTCGTCGTGGTCTCCGCGATGGGCAAGACCACGAACCAGCTGATCGAAAAAGCGAAGTCGGTCGCGCAGTCCCCCTCGCGTCGCGAGCTCGACATGCTGCTGACCTGTGGTGAGCGCGAGTCGATGGCGCTGCTCTCGATGGCGTGCACCGAGGCCGGCCTCGAGGCCATCTCCTTCACCGGCTCGCAGGCGGGAATTCTCACGAACGACCGCCACTCCGGCGCGCGCATCGTGGAGGTCCGCCCGTTTCGCGTCGAGGACGAGCTCGATCGCGGCAAGGTCGTCATCGTCGCCGGATTCCAGGGCGTCTCGTACAAGCGCGAGATCACCACGCTCGGTCGTGGCGGCTCGGACACCACCGCCGTCGCGCTCGCCGGCGCCCTGCGCGCCGACTACTGCGAGATCTGCTCCGACGTCGACGGCGTCTACACCGCCGACCCGCGGATCGTCGACGCGGCGCAGCTGCTCGAGTCGATCAGCCACGACGAGATGCTCGAGCTCGCCGCGCAGGGTGCGAAGGTGCTGCACGACGCCTCGGTGGAGTTCGCACGCCGCTCCGGCATCGCGCTCTACGCGCGCGCCACGAACAAGGATGGCGGCGGAACGCGCATCGACTTCACGCCGGAGCGCGAGCGACAGGTCGCCGCGGTCACCGGGCAGACCTCGCTGATCCGGTTGCGCGTCAACGGCGGCGCCGCCGTCGAGCACTGCCTGCAGATCCTCGAGACCGCCTCGATCCCGCTCACCCACCTCGATCTCGAGGGCAAGGATCTGCGCGCGTGGTTCACGATCGCGGACGTGCCGGACTGGAGCGAGGTCCGCAAGCGCCTCGATAATGTCCTCGGCGATCAGGTCGAGTTCGGCGAGGAGGGCGCGGTGACCATCGTCGGTCACGGCATCGGCTCCAACCCGGGCGTCATCAACAAGGCGCGCGCGAGCGCGGTGGGCGCCGGCGTGCCGCTCAACGCGGTCAGCGTGTCGCCGCTGCGCGTGACCCTGTGGTGCGATCGACAGCACGTCGATGGCCTGACCCGCGCACTCCACAAGACGTTCGTCGAGTAATGCCCAAGCTCGGACTCGCCCGCCTCCTGCCGCACCTCGGCAGGCTCGGCCGCGCATCGCGGTGGAAGCGCGGTCGTGGCCGCCCGCCGCGCGTATGGGCGCATCGCGGTGACTCGGCGCACGCGCCGGAGAACACGATGCTCGCGTTCGACAAGGCGAAGACCGCGGGCGCCGATGGCATCGAGCTCGACGTGCGGTTCGACGGCGACGGCAACGTCGTCGTGTTCCACGACCACGACCTCGAGCGGCTGTGCGGCGTGCGCGGCACGATGGAGCAGACCTCGGCGGTGGATCGCGCGAAGCTTCGCGTCCGCGGCGAGCCGGTCCCCACGCTCGCCGAGGTGCTCCACTCGTTCGATCTCGAGGTCGACGTCGAGATCAAGGCGAACAGGTTCGGCCGCGAGGGTGAGCTCGCCACGGCGACCGCGAAGGTGATCGCCGACTCGGGACGCGAGGATCAGATCCTGGTGTCGTCGTTCGACCCGGTGATCCTGCTGCAGATCCACCGGCATCTCCCGGCGGTCGGGCTCGCGCACATCTTCGGCGACGACCAGGCATTCCCGATCCGCCGCGGCTGGATCGGCACCGTCATCGGCGTCTCCATCGTCCATCCGCAGAACACGCTCGTCACGGAGCAGTCGGTCAAGCGCTGGCGCACCGCGGGCCGCCCGATCAACGTGTGGACCGTCGACGACGAGGCCGAGCTGCGCCGCCTCGCGGGCCTCGGCGTGGATGGAGTGTTCGCGAACGATCCGGCGCACGCGCGCGCCGTGTTCGACACGCTCTAGTTACTTCGCGGGCGTCGCGACCGCGGCGACCTGCGGCTCGATCGCGAACTGCAGCTCGAACTGTGCCTGGCCGCGCCACAGCTGCGCGGTCACCGTGTTCGCCGTGCGCAGCGAGTCCCACACGGTCTGCAGCTGATCGGGGCGCGACAGCGGCTTGCCGTTGATCGCGAGCAGCACGTCTCCCGGGACCACGTCGACATCGACCAGCGGTCCCGATCGATCGAGGAGCTGGACGAGCTGCCAGCCGACGAAGCGCTCGCCGCTGAGCTGCGGCGCGATCTCGAGCTGGCGCAGGAACATGCCGGGGCCCGCATCGAGCACGGCCACCAGCTTGTCGCGCGCGATCGTACCGGTGCGCAGGCCCTTGCCGGGGAGCGCGACGGGACGCGGCGCCGCGGGGGCAGGTGACGCCGGGTCGTCCGGAACTGCCTTCGCGCCGAGGTCCTCGTCGATCGGAGTCTGCGGCGCAGTCTTCGGGGCGCAGGCAGCGAGCAGAACAACCAGCAGAGCGGAGCGCATGCCTCGAAGCTACGGCAACGTTCCCACGAGCGCCAGAATCGCGCCGAACACGGCGTCCGGCGAGGCCTCGCCGTCGATGGTCTCGATCCGCTCGCCCTGCGCGGAGAGCTCGGAGATCGTGGCCTTGTAGCCGGCGGCGACCTCCTCTTGCATCCGCATATCCTCGAACAGCTCCTGGATCCGGCCGGCGGAGACCCGGCGCGCGGCGGCGACCTCGGGCCGGACCGACAGGAAGATGGTCAGGTCGGGCGTTCGCGCCCGCATGTTGAGCGTGGTGATCCAGTCGCGATCGGCGCCGGTGCCCTGGTAGGCGAGCGACGAGTGGTACCAGCGGTCGGAGATCACGGTGGTTCCGGCGGCGAGCTGGACCTCGACCTCGCGCTGCAGGTGATCGAGGCGGTCCGCGGCGAACAGCAGGCCGAACGTGCCCTGCGAGATCGACTGGTCGGGAATCACGTGGCCGCCGGTCAACATCTCGCGGATCAGCTTTCCGATCGGGCCATCGCTCGGCTCGCGCGTCAGGTGCGCCTTGCCGCCCTTGCTCGTGAGATGGGCGACGAGGCGGCGGGCCTGCGTGGTCGTACCCGCGCCATCCAGGCCTTCCAGCACGATCAGCGGGCTCATGCGCTCCCGACTATACGCGAAGCGTTGCGGAGGTAGTTCAGGCGCGCCGGCGAACCATGGCCGCGGCGAACAGCAGGGCCGCGAGGCCACCGGCGATCAG
>JBBRED010000205.1:0-15175 GCA_038203335.1 Haliangiales bacterium
CCTGGATCGGAACCAGGCGCTTCAGCAGCGCGGGGAGCTGCGCGTGCGCGGCGGTCCATGCGGCGGTGCGAGTGCTCGGGCGCTCGAGCATCCTCGTGAGGGCGCCGAGCCGGGCGCCGGTTCGCTGCACGGGATCGAGCAGGACCTCGACGACGCGCGGCGCGAGCTCGGGGCCAAAGCCGCCGAGGCTCTCGAGCAGGGCATCGACGATCTGGTCGTCGGTCTCGGTCTTCGCGCGCGCGAGCACGCGATCGAACAGCTTCGCGCCGCCGGCGGGAGCTGCGATCGCGAGGACGAGCTCGAGCGTCGACATGTCGCCGCGCTTCGTCGCGAGGATGCGATCGACGGCGGCACGTGCGCGCGTGACGATCGCCGGCGCGAGGCTCTCCGCGGGGACGACGCCGAGCGCAGCATCGCGGAGGGCGTGGTCGACCGGGCGCTTCGGCTGGAACAGCGCCTGGGCGGTGAGGACGGGGGCGAGCTGGGACACGAGGTAGCGCGACCACCGTGACCGTGTCTGATCGGAGACGAGGGGATCGATCGCGGTGGCGATCGAGATGGCGGAGAGCGCGGCGTACGGATCCTCGCTGGCAACGAGCTGCTGGAGCTGCGCGAGCGCAGCGGGCACGGCGAGCTCGCCGCGCATCATGGCGCCCGCGAGATCGTCGCCGTGGGCGAGCCGCTCGGCCGGGGTGGCGAGGGCGAGCGGCGGCATGGGCGCGGAGCCCGTCCACGCGATCTGGTAGTAGCCGCGGCCACCGTCATTGCCGATCAGCCACGTGGGGCACGTCGCGAGCGCGATCTCCGCGTGATCGCCGACGAGCGTGCAGGTGGATTCGATGCCGCTGGTCGCCGGGTAGCGAATGCAGACCGGGACCGACACGCCATCGCGCGCATGCGCGGCGAGCACGGATGCGCGGCCGGTGCAGCGCAGCGCGAGCTCCACGATCGGCGCGCCGGTGTGGCCGAGGTAGCTGGCGAGCGCATCGCCGACGTCAGGGGACGAGACCCGTGCGACCTCGGCGACCAGGTCCGCCGTCACGGCGATGCGGCCCGCGTGCGCGGTGACATAGGCGCGGAGTGCGGTGCGCAGGTTGTCCGCGCCGATGTAGTGCTCGAACATCGAGAGCACGGCGGAGCCCTTCTCGTAGGCAATCGCGTCGAACGTCTCGTCGAGGTCGTCGTCGTCTGCGATCGAATGGCGGATCGCGTGCGGCTGCGCTTCGGCGTCCGCGGCGAGCGCGTGCTCGCGGTCGAGCTGCGTGCGAAGGGCGAGGTCGTCGAAGCCGTCGAGGTTCTCGGAGACCTTGTCGCCGACAAACGTGGCCAGCGCCTCCGATAGCCACAGGTCGTCCCACCAGGCGGGCGTGACCAGGTTGCCCATCCACTGGTGTGCGAGCTCGTGCGCGGTGACCCGCACGAAGCGTCGGCGAAACTCGCTCGAGCGCGTATCGCCGACGATGATCGATGACTCGAACGTGATGAGGCCCGGATGCTCCATCGCGCCAAACAGCGATGGCACGGCAAGGAGATCCAGCTTCGCGACGGGCAGCGCCAGATCGAAGTACTGCTCGAGCGCCTCGACGATCTTCGGCGCCGTCTTCACGGCAAACGCCGTCTCGACGCGCGCCGTCGGCCACGAGATCACTCGAAACGGTCGCTTCCCGCGCCCGATCGTCCCGCCGTTGACGATCGTGAACGGCCCGACGGCGACGGCGAAGAGGTAGCTGGACATCGCCTCGGTCGGAGCGAATCGCACCTCGCGGCGACCATCGGGCAGCTTCGTGTCGCGTTCGACCGGCGCATTCGCGAGCGCCACCTGCCCGTGGGGAACCGTCAGCGTGACGCGCCACGGAACCTTGAATCGCGGCTCGTCGAAGCACGGCACGATCCGCCGTGCGTGCGCGGCCTCGGCCTGCGAGAACACGAACCACCTCTCGTCGGCGCGCTGCCGAAACAGCCCCTCGAGCTCCGTTCCGACCGCGCCCGTGTACGCGAGCCTGACGGTGATCTCGCCCGGCCCCACGTCGCGATCGAAGGAGAGCCCGCGCAGATGGCGGGGCCCTTCCTTCGTCGATTCGATCACCCCGTCGCGCTCGCCTTCGCGATACGTCGCGCCGCTGATCGTCAGGTCGCGCGCATGCAACCAGATCGTTCGCGTGGGCGCGGCAAGCTGCACCCGAATCTCGACCGCGCCCGCGAACGTGTCGCGCTGCGGATCGATCTCGAGCCTCACGTCATACGCGATCGGGCTCACGCCCTCGGGCAGCCGAAACGTCGGCTCGAGAACCACGAATGCATCGAGCGCCGCATCCGCCGGCGGCGTCATTGGCATCTGCCGTGGTGGAGGCGACGGCGTCGGCGGAACCTCGCGGCCCGTACACGCGGCAGCGAGCGCCGCGACCGCGATCATCCGCACGCGCCGGGTATAGCCCGCCGGGCGTGAAGGCGCCAACTCCGACCCGCAGCGCAGATCTAGGCGGTCACGATGGCGAGCAGGCGATCCGTATCGACCTGATCACCGACGGCGACGTGGATCGCACGCACGGTGCCAGCCTCGGCGGCGCGCACGGTGTGCTCCATCTTCATCGCCTCGAGCACCACGAGCGCCGCGCCAGCCGCGACCTCCTGACCCTCGCCGACGAGGACCTTGACGACCTTGCCCGGCATCGGCGCGATCAGGCCGCCCGCGACCACACGCGTGGCGAGCGCGGGGAACTTCGGCTGCTCGGCGAGCGCGAGGGTCAGACCGTCGACCTGCACCCAGGCGCGTGCACCCCGCACGATCACGCGCGCCGTGCGGCGATGGCCCGAACCCTCGACGAACCACAGGCGATCACCGTCGAGGCCGAAGCGCGAGACGGTGGTGGTCTTGCCGCCGATCGCGATCGCGACGCCACCCTCGGCGGTCGGGCGATAGCCGAGGGCGACCTCGCTCGGCGCGTCGCCGTACAGGTACGTCACGGCCTGATCGGCCACCGGTACGTTGCGCCAGCCCGGCGGCGCGAGCGGCGCGCTCTCGCGGCGAACGGCGATGCCGTGCAGCGTGAGCGCGACGGCGGCGACGCGCACGCGATCGAGGCCGGGCATGGGGGCAGCCAGCTCGCCGGCGTGGCGCTCGAGGAAGTGGGTGTCGAGCTCGCCGGCGAGGAACGCCGGGTGCGCCAGGATGCGCGAGAGGTGCTCGCGGTTTGTGATCAGGCCCGGGATCCAGAGCTCGTCGAGCGCGCGGCGCAGGATCTGTGCGGCCTCACGGCGCGTGGGCGCGTGGGCGATCAACTTGCCGAGCATCGAGTCGTAGTGGATCCCGATCTCGGAACCCGCCACCACACCGACATCGGCCCGGATCGTCGGCGGGATATCGACGGCGTACAGCGTGCCGGTCGTCGGCAGGTAGTCGCGTTCCGGGTCCTCGGCGCAGAGGCGGACCTCGATCGCCGAGCCGCGCTGCGGCGGCGCTTCGGTGTAACCGAGAGGCTCGCCGCGCGCGATGCGGATCTGCTCGCGCACGAGATCGAGGCCGGTGGTCAGCTCCGTCACGGGGTGCTCGACCTGAAGGCGCGTGTTGACCTCGAGGAAGTAGAAGCTGCCCTGCTGATCTGCGATGAACTCGACGGTGCCCGCGCCGACGTAGCCCACGGCCTTGCCGAGCTCGACGGCGGCCTTGCCCATCGCGGCGCGGCGAGCGGCGTCGAGCGCTACCGACGGCGCTTCCTCGATCACCTTCTGGTGACGGCGCTGGATCGAGCACTCGCGCTCCCACAGGTGGACGACGTTGCCGTGCTGGTCGCCGAGGATCTGGATCTCGATGTGCCGCGGCCGATCGACGTACCGCTCGAGCAGAAGCGTGTCGTCGCCGAACGAGGACTTCGCCTCGCCACGCGCCCGGTCCAGCGCCTCCGCGAGCTCGCCGTCGGCGCGCACCACGCGCATGCCCTTGCCGCCGCCGCCCGCGCTCGCCTTCACGAGCAACGGATAGCCGATGGACTTCGACGCCGCGATCAGCGCCGCGTTCGATTGATCGTCGCCCTCGTAACCGGGGACCACGGGTACGTTCGCGGCCTGCGCGATGCGCTTTGCCTGCTGCTTGCTGCCGAGCTTCGCGATCACCGGAGCGGGCGGACCGATGAACACGAGGCCCGCATCGGCGACGGCCTCGGCGAAGGCGGCGTTCTCGGAGAGGAAGCCGTAGCCGGGATGGATCGCGTTCGCTCCGGTGACGCGGGCGGCGTCGAGCAGCGCGGTGATGACGAGATAGCTCTCGCGCGCGGCCGGCGGACCGATGCGCACGGCTTCGTCGGCGAACCGGACGAACGGCGCGTCGGCATCGGCGTCGGAGAACACGGCGACGGTCGCGATCCCCATCTCCTTGCACGTGCGCATCACACGCAGCGCGATCTCTCCGCGGTTCGCGATCAGGACCTTGTCGATGGCAGCCACGTGCCCCGACGCTACCTCAATCGACGACGAGGTGGTGGCGAGGCAGCCTCCGATACAGCCGCTGCGTCCCACGCCGTGGCGCCGGGAGGCGAAGCTGAGGTTGCCTCCGGACTCGGCATCGAGCGGGTCCGCGTGTGCGGTGCGGGCCGCGGTGCGGGGGGGCGCCCGTCGAGGCGGCCGACGCGTGCGGACGACGAGCCGCCCCGAAGAGTCCGCGGTACAGTTGGATGGTGCCGAGCCCGCTGGACCGAATGCTCGCCGCGTTTGCGGCGCTCGAGAGCTCGGCCGACACGGCCTATTTATTGTCGAGGGATCTTCGCATCGTTGCTACCAACGCCGGCTGGACCACGTTCGCGCTCGCGAACGGCGGCGGCGATGTCGTCGAACGCTGGACCATCGGCTCGCCAATCCTGGAGGCGATTCCCGCCCCGCTGCGCGCCCGCTTTCGCCGCAACTTCGAGACGGTGTTCGCGAGTGGCGAGGCCTGGACGCTCGACTACGAGTGCAGCTCTGCGAACGAGCATCGCGAGTTCCACATGCTCGCCGAATGTGCCGGCGGCCCGCTGATGCTCGTCACGCACTCGCTGCGCGTCGCGCGACCGCACGCGATCGAGCGCCACCCGGCCGACGATGCGACGTACATCGCCGGCGGCGTGATGCGCATGTGCATGTACTGCCGGCGGGTGAAGCGAAACGAGGTCGAGCGCTGGGACTGGGTGCCCGGCTATCTCGACCCGATGCCCTCGAACGTCAGTCACAGCCTGTGCCCGGCGTGCGCCGAGCTTCACGCGAACGACTAGTCATGGATCGCGGCGGCGGCGCGCGACGGTGACGCCGAGGCCGAGGAGCAGCAGGCTCCCGAGGGCGCCGAAGCCCATCGCCTTGACGCCCGACGCGGGCGGCGTTGCGGTGGGCGCGGCCGGCGGCGGTGCCGCACGCTGCTTCTTGAGGCCGATCTCCCAGAGGTCGCGGCCGATCATGCTCGCGACGGCGATCTTGCCGCGCGGCGCGAACGCCAGCTTCCCTGCGGCGAGGGTGGGCTGATAGTTGCCGTCGGGCGGACCGCCCCACACACCGCGCTGCGGGTTCTTGCACTTGATCGCTCCCGTCCACCAGTGGCGGACCGCGTAGCGCGCCTGGAAGTAGTTCTGCTGCGACGGTGACGCACCGTACTCGATGCCCTGCTTCGTCCACTGCTCGCGGCCGCCGGTGACCGGCTTCGCCTCGCGGAACCGCAGATCGTCCTTCATGTCGTTCTTGCCGTAGCGCGCGTGCAGGCGGGTGAGCACGAAGTTGCCGCTGGCGATCTGCCCGCCGACGACGTCGCCGCCGAGCGTGATCAGGTCGGGGTTCGTGATATCCGCGTCGGTGCACGGATCGCAGTGGTAGTTCGGGACCGCGGTCCACGCGTACTCGGTGACGACCGCACCCGGGTTCGCCTCGATGGTCTTGTCGAACAGCGCGGCGTAGAACTCGGCGAACCGCGTCTTGACCGCGGGCTTGACGTCGAAGTTCGTCGGGATGAACACGTTCTTGTAGTTCGCGACCTCGAACCGCTTGTTCGCCGAGATGATGTTGACGATGAGGTCCTGCTTGCCCGACGAGTTCGCCATGCCGAGGCGGATCGGCAGCGCGAAGTCCTCGCTGTCGTAGTGGAAGCGCAGCGGCGAGAGCGCCGCGTGGTTGCCCTCCATCGTGACCTTCTTCGGGTCGACCTTCGCCACGAAGAACTTGCTACCCGCCTCGACGTACGGCCGCAGCAGCGGCTCGGCACCGTCGGGGATCTTGTACTTGTTGTCCTTGAGCCAGGTCTCGAGACCGGCCGCTTCGGTGGCCGAGAGGATCAAGATCTTGTACTCGCCGACATCGAACTTCGCCTCGATCTTGACGGTCTCTTTCTTCTTGTCGGCGCCGCTCTCGTCGTCCGCCATCGCCATGCTCGCCGACTTCGGATAGGCGCGACCTTCTCTCTCCTCGTTCATGCGCGGGTTCGGGCAGGGATCCTCCTCCCAGTACTCGACGAGGCGCGGCGAGCCGAGCGAGTCGGTGTTCGAGAACACGCTGCGCGGCAGCGTCTTGACCTCGGACTCCTTGAGGACGACCGGCACGGGTACGACCATCGCGAAGTCCTCGAGCGGACCCTTGAAGTCGTTCTGCATCGACAGCACCGTGCGTGTGCCGTCGCGCATCAACACGACCTGCGTCGCATCGTTCGAGAGCTTCGCGCCCGAACCACTGACGTAGAAGCCGCAGAACGCGTCCGCGGTTCCTACACCGACCACCGCGACGCACGCGGCGGCCCCGAGACAGACCCCTAGCTTGTTCATCCCACGTAGGAACGCCCGAACGGCGGCCGCGGTCTACGTCAACGGCCAGCGAACCGCCGCGCCGGCCTTCGCCATCGCGCCGAGCGGGGCACGCGCCGAGGCATACGCGGCATCGGCCGATGCGCTCATCTCCGCGAGATCATCGGCATCCACACCGAGTCCGTGACGCGCGCGCTCGAGGATCGTGGCGCATCGCTCGAGGCCCGCAATGTTGACGCGTGCCGCGAACTCGCGCGGTGCTTCCGAGGACGACGCGCGCCAGCCCGCATCACGCAGGCCGATCAGCGCGAGCTGCCACGAGTTGGAGATCCGCTGGTCCACCGTCTCGGTCCAGTAGGGGCTGCGCAGGTGGCGCAGCGTGACCGCGCGGCGCAGCGGGCGCAGCGCGAGCGCCACGAGCTGCAGCGCGATCGCGCACGCCGCGAGCATCAGCACCCAGCGCAGGATCCCACCCCCGAGATCGCCGCTGGACTTCGCCGGTGCCATCGCCGGTGCCGCCTCGTGATCACCGATCGGCGACGAGGGAGTCGACCGCGCGGCCGCGACCGGGGCTGGCGTCGGCGTCGGCGTCGCAGCCGGCGGCACCGGAGCCGACGGCGCTACGTAGGTCGGCGTCGACGGAGTCGGCGTGGCGGCGGGACGATATCCACCGGCCTGCGTCGAGTACGAGGTACCGGGCTGCGTCGGATACGTCGTGCCGGTCTGCGTCGGATACGTCGTACCGGTCTGTGTCGGATAGGTCGTGCCGGCCTGCGTCGGATACGCCGTACCAGCCTGCGTCGGGTACGTCGTCGCCGGCACGTCACCGGTGCGCGTCCACGTGGTGGTGCCCGACGCGCTGACGGTGCGAATCCAACCGGGCGTGTCGTAGTACGTGCCGGCGGGAACCGTCCCGGTGCCCTCGATCGCGCCGCTCGGCACGTACGGGTCCGGCGTGTAGCTTGGCTGATTGCCGTAGCCGTAGCCCGAGGCGTACTCGGTGGTGCCGTCGCACACCTGGCACTCGATCCCGGGGCGGGGCTCGTCGGCAACGGCCGCGTCGTGACCGAGGCCCACGTCGAGGTACTCCTTCACGCGCGTGCGCTTCGTCTCCGCGGAGTGGTCCGCCGGGCAGCACGGCAGTCCCGCGTGCGCCGGGCCCTCGGCGATCACCGGATCACCGTCGGTGCCTTCGGTCTGCCACAGCTTCGGCGCGAGCCAGGCCGTGATCGCGAACGCACCGGCTCCGACGAGCAACGACCACGAGGCGCGCGCGATCTGGCCGCCCGGATGCTCCTTGAGCACGGTCGCCGGCTTCACGCGAGCGAGTGGCTGGAAGCCCACGGTGCGCCACAACTGGATCCTGCGCGTCTCGCGCGCACGGAGGAACACGATGAACATCAGCGCGAGCGCACCGAGCAGGATGACGCCCGTGCGATCCGGCAGCGATGCGCTCCCCGTGCGATCGAGGATGGTGAGCATCCAGATCATCGTCGGGAACCAGAACGCGGCGAGCGAGCCGCGATCGCCGAGGCTCCAGAACGCGCACATGCCGGCGGCGACGAACACCTTCGCGAACAAGCTGCCGGCGACATCCGGCGGAATGATCGCGACGAACCAGCACGCACCGAGCAGGATGACCACGAACGCGGTGCCGATGCGGGCATCGCGGATCGCGAGCGCATGTCCGATCGCCGTGCCGGTCAGCATGCCGAGCCAGATGCCCTGGAGCGCGTGCGCATCCTCGAGCCGGTTGAACGTGAACAGCGCGAGCCCGCCGACCAGCATCAGCCAGTAGACGAGGAGCACGCCGGCGGAGAGATGGAGGCGCTTCACGGGATCACCGCCAGGGCGATGCGGTCAGCTTTTGGCCGCGCGATGTGATGGCCCGAGTACGCGCGCCAGTCGGTCCAGCATGCGACCTGACTGAACACGTTGCGGTCCTGCCACTGACGTTCGAGGCGCCTGGCCTCGCGTTTCCGTCGACTCGCTCGATTCTCGACGCTGCCCGACGGGAACAGGTGCGTGAGCCCGGAGTCGCTGCGCACCAGCTCCTCCGGCTCGGTCCACGCCGATTCGGGCACCACGACCCAGCTCACCTCGTCCGCGTGCTGGATGCGCCGCGGCCGGCTCGAGATCACGATGCACTTCGTCCTCTTGTCCCCGATCAGCTGATCGAGCGAGACCCTCTCCTGCCAGGACACGCGCGCGCCGAGGCGCTGGTCATCGCGTTGCGCCCGCGTCCGCAGCGTGCGCTCGACCGAGCGGAACCCGCCCTCGTGAGGGAGCGCGGTGACGAGCGTGACGCGCGTACCCTGATCCGCGAGCGCGCGACCGACGCCGATCCACACGCGCACGAGCGCGTCGAGGAGGTCGGCCGGTGCGCGCGTGGTCAGCATCTCGACCCCGAGCAGATCGTTGTCGAGGATGACGCGCACGAACGGCGCGGCCGGTGGTAGCTCGTCGGGCAGCCGCATCACGAGCTGATCCTGCTGGGCCGAGCGGACCCAGTGAATGCGACGCGTGTCGTCACCCGGGACGTACGTCCGGATCTTGAACGTGCCCTCGGTCGGTAGCTGGTGGGCCTGCCGCGAGCTCGCGTCGTCGCCGCCGAGATCGAGCAACGCCTTCGCACCCTCGAGCACGCGCGGACGCGGCATCACGGTGAACGTGGCCTCGCCGCGGTACACGGTCGGCGTGCGGGTCAGCCCGAGCACGTCACCGAGCCACAGCGAGAGCGGCGGCGCGGTGTGCTCGCCACGCATCGCCGGACCGAGCTCGCTATCGAGCTTGAGCGACGCGCGCGAGCCCTCCGCACCGACGGTGTAGCGGGTGACCGCGCCGTGGCGCATCGGCTGACCGGTCGCGAACAACCGCGTGCCGATCGGGATGCTCACGCCATCGAGCTGCACTTCCTCGCGCAGCTCGTCGCCCTCGACGGAGATCTCGGGAATCACCGTGCGCTTGATCTTCGCCGCGCGCCAGCGGTCCATACCGCCCGCGGCGATCGCCGTCCACGACACGGTCACGAACATCGTGCCGAAGCCGAGGATGCCGACCACGCTCAGGCTCGCCCAGCCGGTGGAGCGTGACGCGACCAGCGCCACGCACGACAGCCACATCACCGCCGAGCCGCTCGAGGTCAGCACGTCGACGTGCTCCCAGTGCGACGTGGTGTATGGCCCGCGATGTTCGAGGCCCTCGACGTAGCGCATGACCAGCGTGCCGATCATGAAGATCCACATCATCACGAGCACCGGCGCCACCGTGTGCAGCAGCGGCTCGCGATCGATCCGCACCGCGAGCAGCGCGGCGATCGCCGGCGGCACGATCAGCGTCGAGATGCGCATCATCCGCGACGACATGACTAGCGCGCTCCCGTGACGGCGACGGCACGCAGCCGCTCGCGCACCGTGGCGGCATCGGTCCACAACCGGTGACGCAGCACATCGGGTGCGACGTGGAGCAGATCCTCCATCGTCACGAACTCGCGGCCGGAGAGCATCGCCTTCGACTGCGCGGCTCGGACCCACGCGAGCGTCGCGCGCGGGCTGATCGACTGGCCGTCCTCGGCGCCCTTGCGCAGCCGGTGGATGTAGTCGACCGCCGTGCGCTTGAGCTCCGGCGTGACGTGGATCTGCGGCACGGTCTCGCGCCACTCGAGGAACGCCGCGCGGGAGATCACGGGGCGCAGCGCGGCGAGCGGGGACTCGGCGCCGAGGTGGAAGTCGAGGACCTTGACCTCGTCCTCGGCGGTGGGGAAGCCGATATCGAGCATCACCATGAAGCGATCGATCTGCGCCGCCGGCAGCTCGTACGTTCCCTGGTGGTCGATCGGGTTCATCGTCGCGAGCACCTGGAACGGCTCCTCGAGCCGATGCGTCACGCCGTCGACGGAGCAGCAGCGCTCCTCCATCACCTCGAGCAACGCCGACTGCGTCTTCGGCGTGGCGCGGTTGATCTCGTCGGCGAGCAGGACGTGGGTGAAGATCGGCCCCGGCCGGAAGTAGAACTGCTTGTCGCGCGGATCGAAGATGTTCGCGCCCGTGACATCCATCGGCAGGAGGTCTGGCGTGAACTGGATCCGGCCGAATCGGGTCTCGATCACCGCCGCGATCGCCTTGCACAGCTGCGTCTTGCCGACGCCCGGCACGTCGACGAGCAGCACGTGGCCCTTCGCCGCCATCGCCGTCAGCACGCGCTCGATGACGTCGCGCTTGCCGATGATCACCGACTCCACCGCGTCGACGACCGCCGTGAACTCGTCGCGGATCCGCTCCACGCGCTGCCGCAGCGGCGTGCGCTGCGTGGGGACGACCTCGGGAACCTCGACCTCGCGATACGGACCGTTGCCTTCGATCATGTCGTCCTCCTTCGGAGCACTACCAATCTGATGCCGCGGAAGCTGCCCGACGAGCCAGCGCACCATCGGCGGACCGCTGCGCTTCTCGGCCGGTGCCGGTACCTCTGCATGCCAGAGGCCAGCGTATGCATCGGCGAGTCGTTGCGCGATCGGCTCGTCGCCGGCGAGCACGTAGAGCAGCTCGAGCAACCCGGCGCGCATGGACTGGGGGATCACCGGCGCGAGCATCTCGGGCGTCTCGCCCGTGGCGTCGGCATCGGCGAGCGGCGGTCGCCCGAGCGCGGAGAGTCCCGCATTCGCGCGCGCGATCGCCTCGTCCGTGGGCTGCCCGCACGCGCAGAGCACACCCGCGACGACTGATCCTACGCGGCGAACATCCGGGTCCTTGGCCACCGGGTACCTACAACCCAAGCCTGCGACCAATTCCCGTCTGCGCAATAACTTAATGTCGGAAGACGCCCCAGCTCGTGGTGCCCTCGAAGGGCCTGGAATAAGCCGCCGACAGCGCGATCGCGACCACCGTGCGGGTGTCGCGCGGGTCGATGATCCCGTCATCCCACATCCGCGCCGTCGCGAAGTAAGGGTCTGACTCCTTGTCGATCATCGCCTCTGTCATCGCCTTCATGACATCGAGCTTCTGCTCGTCGACGGTCTCGCCGCGCTTGGCCGCCGCGTCGCGCTGGATGATGTCGAGCACTCCCGCGAGCTGCTTCCCGCCCATCACCGCGATGCGGTGGTTAGGCCAGGTGAACAAGAACCGCGGCGCGTAGGCTCGGCCGCTCATCGCGTAGTTGCCGGCGCCGTAGCTCGCGCCCGTCATGATCGTGATCGCCGGGACCTTCGAGTTCGAGACCGCGTTGATGAGCTTCGCGCCGTGCTTGATGATGCCTTCCTGCTCGACCTTCTTGCCGACCATGAAGCCGGTGATGTTCTGCAGGAACAGGAGCGGCACGTCGGACTGGTTGCACAGCTCGATGAACTGCGCGCCCTTCTGCGAGCTCTCCGAGAGCAGCACGCCGTTGTTCGCGAGGATGCCGACCGGGAAGCCGTGGAGGTGCGCCCAGCCGCACACGAGCGTGGAACCATAGAGCGGCTTGAACTCGGAGAACCGCGAGCCATCGACGATGCGCGCGATCACCTCGCGCTGATCGAACGGCACCTTGACGTCGGGTGACGCGATGCCGAGCAGATCCTCGGCGGGATAGCGCGGCTCCTCGATCGGACGAGGGAGCGGGTGCGCGCCCTTGCGCCAGTTGAGGTGCGCGACGATCTCGCGGCCGAGGCGAATCGCGTCGCGCTCGTCGCGCGCGAGGTAGTCCGAGACGCCGGAGATCCGCGAGTGCATCTCGGCGCCGCCGAGCTCCTCGTGGTCGGTGTCCTCGCCGGTCGCCATCTTCACGAGCGGTGGGCCGGCGAGATACACCTGCGCCTGCTTCTCGACCATCACGACGTAGTCGCTCATCCCGGGGATGTACGCGCCGCCCGCGGTGGAGCTGCCGAACACGAGGCAGATCGTGGGGATCTTCTGCTCGGAGCGCCGCGTCAGGTCGCGGAACCCGCGCCCGCCCGGCACGAAGATCTTCGACTGGTTCGGCAGATCGGCGCCCGCGCTCTCGATCATCGAGATCGACGGCAGTCGGTTGTGCTCGGCGATGTCGCTGAGCCGGCCGCTCTTCCACGCGCTCATCTCGCTGATCGCGCCGCCCTTGACGGTGGACTCGCTCGCCGTGATCAGCACCTCGACGCCGGAGACCTTGCCGATGCCGCCGATCATCGACGCGCCCGGCATGTGCCCCGGCACGTCCTTGCCGGCGAGCGCGCACAGCTCGAGGAAGTACGAGTCGCGATCGAGGATCATCTCCACGCGCTCGCGCGGGAGCAGCTTGCCGGCGGCCTTGTGCCGGCTCGTGTACTTGTCGCCGCCACCGCGCGTGGCCTCGACCAGCGCGGCCGAGAGCTTCGCCACGGCGGCGCGGTTGGTGGTGTCGTTGCCGCGGAACTCCTCGGTCCTACGATCCACCTTCGACTGAATCACCGGATAGGACTGTTCGGCGCCTGACACGCGGCGAATGTACTAGATTGCCGGCGATGGCGAACCACATCGAGGAAGCGAAGTCGGGCCGCGCGAGCTGCAGGACGTGCAAGAAGACGATCGACAAGGGCGCGCTCCGCCTCGGTGTCGAAGCCGCGAACGCGTTCGGCGACACGCCGAGCATGCAGTGGCACCACGTTCTGTGCGCCGCTCAGAAGCTGCCCGCCGAGCTGAAGGAAGCGCTCGTCGCGTATCCCGGCGACGTCCCGAACAAGGACGAGCTCGAGAAGGTCATGGCGGAGGCGTACGCGAAGGGCAACGCGAAGCCGGGTGGCATGCCGTACGCGGACCGCGCGCCGACCGGTCGCGCGAAGTGCATGCAGTGCCACGAGGCGATCGCGAAGGACTCGTTCCGCATCGCCGTGGAGCGCGAGATCGAGGTCGGCGCGTCGGTGCAGGCCGGCGCCGGCTACCTGCACCCGACGTGCCTCGCCGCCTACCTCGAGGCGAAGGAAGGCGACAAGGACGAGACCGTCCTCCAGATCACGAACAACTCACGGCTCGCCGAGGCGGACCTCACCGCCGTGATCGCCGAGATCGGCTAGAAACTGGCCCGGGTCCCCGCCGCCGCGGGAACATCGGAGCGTGCGCCCTCTCCTCGTGCTGGCCCTCCTCGCAGGCCCTGCTTCGGCCGGCACGCACGTCATGCAGCGCGGCGAGACCCTCGAGCACGTCGCGAAGGTCTACGGATGTTCGACCGAGGCGCTGCTCAAGGCGAACAACGTCAAGACCACGCTGATCCGCGCCGGCACGGTGGTCCGCGTGCCCTCGTGCAGCGTGAAGACACGCGCGGCTACCCGCACGCGCACCGCGGACTCCCTCGAGGCGAAGGCCGAAGCGGCGCTCGCCGTGATCGACGGTGCGAGCGTGGTCAAGACCGCACGCGCCGCCGATGTCGTCGAGCCTGGCGATGACGATAGCCCCGCGGAGAGCCTCGGCCAGCCGTGGAACGGGAAGCTCCTGAATGGCGAGCGCATGCCGCGCGGCGAGGGTTATCAGCTCCGCCGGCCGCAGCGCGCGTTCGGCGCGAGCCACGTCGTCGAGCATCTGCAGCGCGCGATCGCCGAGGTCCGCGCGCTCTACCCCGAGGTCCACACCCTCGCGATCGGCGATCTCTCGCAGCGCGGCGGCGGCAAGATCGGCGATCACCACTCGCACCAGTCGGGCCTCGACGTCGATGTCGGCTTCTACTTCGTGCGCGTGCCCGACGGCTACCCCGATACGTTCGTGGCGGCGGATCGCGACCTCGATCTCCAGGCGACGTGGGCGCTGCTCACCGCGTTCACGCGGACTTCGGATCTCGATTCCGGAGTGCAGATGATCTTCCTCGACTACGAGGTCCAGGCGCGGCTCTACCGCTACGCGAAGCAGCGCGGCACGCCGGACGAGGATCTCGCGGTGATCTTCCAGTACCCGCGCGGCAAGGACACGCTCGCCGGCATCGTGCGCCACTGGCCGCACCACACCGACCACCTGCACGTGCGCTTCAAGCCGGCGCGCTAGTCACCGATCGTCTCGGTGGTCGGCAGCTCGAGCACGAAGATGCAGCCGTGGTTCGGCAGGTTCTGCACGCGCAGCGATCCACCGTGCGCATCGACGGCCTGCCGCGCGATCGCGAGACCGAGCCCGAAGCCGCCGCCTTTGCCCGGCTCGAGCTGGACGAACGGTGAGAAGACCTGCTCGAGGTCGGTCTCCGGCAGACCGCCGCAGCCATCCTCGATCTCGATCGTCGCGTGCGTGCCGACCATCTTTCCGCGCAGCGTGACCGTCCCCGCCTGGTGGGTGAACTTGATCGCGTTGCGGACGAGGTTCGAGAGCGCGGACCGCACAAGGCGCACGTCCACGAGCAGCTCTGGCTCACCTTCCAGATCGACCTTCACGACAATCTGCTTCTCGTCCGCGTTCGCGGCGACCGCGGCCTCGGTCTCCTCGAGCAGCGTGCGGAGCTTCACCGGCTCGCACTTCAGATCCACG
>JBBRED010000206.1:0-15002 GCA_038203335.1 Haliangiales bacterium
GGTCCGCTATCACGATATCGATTGCGCGATCGTCGTCGGCGCGGTGCTCGACTTCTCGCCCGTCGAGCTGCACGCGATGGCGCTGATGGGCGCCATCACGTTCACCAGCTTCAACGACGAGCCGACCAAGGCGTGCCGCCCGTACGACACGCGGCGCGAGGGCTTCGTGCCCGCGCACGGTGGCGGCGCGATCGTGATCGAGACGCTGACCTCGGCGAAGCGGCGCGGTGCCACGATCTATGCGGAGATCCTCGGCGTCGAGGCGGGCTCCGATGCGAACCACCTGCCGCAGCCGTCCGAGGACGGGCAGGCAAAGGTGATGACCAAGCTGCTCAAGCAGTGCGGCATCGCGCCCTCGCAGGTGGATTACATCAGCGCGCACGCCACGTCGACGCCACTCGGCGACCTGACGGAGATCCGCTCGATCAAGCGCGTGTTCGGCGAGCACGCGAAGGCGCTGAAGATCAACGCACCGAAATCGATGCTCGGGCACACCTGCTGGGCCGCGCCGACGGTGGAGACCGTGGCGGCGGTGCTGCAGATGCGCGCCGGCATGCTCCATCCGTCGATCAACATCGACGAGCTCGATCCGGAGGTCGATCTCGATGTCTGCCGCGGGACCGCACCGGTGCCGTGGAACGTGAAGGTCATGATGAAGAACTCGTTCGGGTTCGGCGGCATCAACTGCGTCAGCCTGATCGCTCGGTGGGAGGAGTCGTGATCTTCTTCGTCACCGGCGGATCGCGCGGCATCGGCGCGGAGATCGTCCTCGAGGCGGCGCGCCAGGGCCACGACGTTGCGTTCACCTATGTCGCGTCGGAGGCCGGCGCGCACGAGCTGGCCAAGCGGTGCGCGGAGATCGCGCCAGAGAAGAAGTTCAAGGCGTACCGGCTCGACGTGCGGAGCTCGGCCGAGGTCGAGGCGATCGGCGACCGGGTGCTGGAGGACTTCGGGTCGGTCGATGTGGTCGTCGCGAACGCGGGGATCAACCACAACAACCTCCTCGTCTCGATGAGCGACGAGGAGTGGCGCGATGTCATCGATACGAACCTGACCGGCGCGTTCTTCGTGGTGCGCCAGTTCCTGCCGACATTCCTGTCGCAGCGGTTCGGGCGCGTGATCCTCATGGGATCGCTCGGCACGACCGGCGTCTCGGGCCAGGCGAACTACTGCGCGAGCAAGGCGGGCCTGCTCGGCCTGTCGACGACGATCGCGAAGGAGTACGGCAAGCGCGGCATCACGTCGAACGTGGTGTCGCCCGGGTTCTTCGAGACCGACATGACGCGCCACGGGATGTCGCAGGCGAACCGCGCGTTCTGGATCCAGCACTGCCCGCTCGGGCGCCTCGGCGAGCTGCCCGAGCTCGCGAAGCTCGTCGCGTTCCTCGCGTCGCCAGGCGCGGACTACATCAACGGGCAGGAGATTCGCGTCGACGGTGGCCTCGGATGGGCGCCGTGAGGGTCGGCATCGAGAAGCTGCGCGCGTATCCCGGGAGCCTCGCGCTCGCGATGCCCGCGCTGTGCGAGGCGCGCGGTCGCGATGTCGCCGAGATCCGCGACTCGATGATGGTCGACGAGCGCTCGCTCAACGTGCCGTGGGAGGACCCGGTGACGATGGCGGTCAACGCCGCGCTGCCGATGCTCTCCGAGCGCGACAAGGCGGAGATCGGCCTCGTCATCGTCGCGAGCGAGAGCGGCGTGGATCAGGAGAAGCCGATGAGCACGTGGGTGCAGCGCTATCTCGGCCTGCCCTCGCGCGTGCGCAACATCGAGGTCAAGCACGCGTGCTACGGCGCGACCGCGAGCCTGCAGCTCGCCGCGAGCTGGGTCGCCTCGGGCGTGGCGCCCGGCGAGTCCGCGCTCGTGATCAACACCGACCAGAGCCGCACGCACTTCGGCCAGCCGTGGGAGTTCGTGATGGGCGCGGCGGCGGTGGCCGTCCTCGTCTCGGCGCGGCCGCGCGTGCTCGAGATCGAGCTCGGCGCGAGCGGCGTGTACACGAACGAGGTCTCGGACCTGACGCGGCCGACCGCGCACGTGGAGACCGGGAACAGCGAGACGAGCCTGCTGTCGTACCTCGACGCCCTGGAAGGCGCGTTCGACGAGTACGTGCGGCGACGGCCCGAGGCGGTCGAGATCGAGAGCTACTTCCAGCGGCAGATCTATCACCTGCCGTTCGCGGGCATGGCGCCGATGGCGCACCGGACGTTGTTGCGCAAGCTCGGCCGCTCGGGCCGCGCCGCCGCCGAGGCCGACTTCGCGCGCCGCATCGCGCCGTCCCTCGGCCACGCGCGCCGGATGGGCGGCACCTACGGCGCGAGCACGTTCCTCGGCCTGATGGCGCTGCTCGACGGCGACGAAGCGATCGCGACCGGCGACCGCATCGGCATCTACGCGTACGGCTCCGGCTCGTGCGCCGAGATGTGGAGCGGCACGGTGCTCCCCGAGGCGCGCGAGGTGGTCCGCTCGGCGAATCTGCCGGCGCTGCTCGACCGGCGTCGCCAGGTCACCGTCGCGGAGTACGAGGCCGTCGAGCGCGCGCGCCTGGAAGCGATCGACGCCGGCGATCACACGACCGATCGCGCGCTGCTCGGCGATCACTACGACCGCTACTACACGACCTCGCCGCACCTCGTGTTCGACGGCACCGCCGAGCACTTCCGCCGCTACAGCTGGAGCGTGGCGCCGTGACCGTTGTCCGGGAAATGGGGTCGGACCCCTTTTTGCGGACACACCGAGCTGTCCGGGAAATGGGGTCGGACCCCTTCCGGACACGCGGAGGGCTTGCGTGAGCGTCACCACGATTGCCATCGGCGAGCGGCTCGACGAGGCGTGCGTGCGCGCGCTGCTCGACGGGATCGCGGCGGCGATCGCCGAGGGATCGCGCGCGCTCGTCATCGAGGGGATCCCCGAGCGGTTCTGTCTCGGCATGGACTTCGCCAGCCTCGACGTCATCGGGCACCCCGCCCGACTGCGCGGGTTCGCGGGGATGCTGCACGCCCTGCTTACCATTCCGATCCCGACGCTCGCCGTGATCGATGGGCCGGCGCTCGGCGGCGGACTCGGCGTCGCGGCGGCGTGCGACGTCGTGATCGCGAGCGAGCGCTCGCGGTTCGGGTTGCCGGAGGCGCTGTATGGCCTCGCGCCCGCGATCATTCGGCCTGCCCTGCTCGGACGGCTGTCGCCGCAGCAGCTCCGCATGCTCGTCGTCACCTGCCACTCGCGATCCGCCGATGAGGCTCGAGCGCTCGGCCTTGTCGACGAGCTTGTCGGCGTGGATGCGCTCCCTGTCGCGAAGGCGCGCATGATCCGCCAGCTTCGCCGCGCGAGCCCCGAGACGGTCGCCGCACTTCGCCGCTGGGACGCGGAGGCACTGTCGCGCGCACTCGCCGCCGGGGTCGAGGAGACCGGTGCCGCGCTCGCCCGCCCCGCCGTACGGGACGCCATCGCCGCGGAGGACCCGTCGTGGGCCTGACCGTCGAGCAGGCCGACGGCGTCGCCACCGTCACGATCGACGAGCCGGCGACCGCGAACGCGCTGTCGCACGCGATCGTCGATGGCCTCGGCGAGGCGTTCGCCGCGCTCGGCCGTCACCGCAGCGTGAAGGCGATCGTCCTCACGGGCACCATGGAGGTGTTCTCGAGCGGCGCAGCGCGCGAGGTCATCGACGATCTGGTCAGCGGCCGGCGCGAGGGCGGCGAGCTCCTGCTGCCCCGCGTGCTGCTCGAGTGCCCGGTGCCATGCATCGCCGCCATGGCGGGCTACGCGATCGGCGGCGGCTTCGCGCTCGGCATGGCGGCCGACGTGATCATCCTCGGTGCCGAGAGCCGCTACTGCCTGAACTTCATGGACCTCGGGTTCACGCCCGGCATGGGGACCACCGCGCTGCTCGAGCACGCGCTGTCGCCGGCGATCGCGCACGAGCTGCTGCTCACGTGCGAGGCCCGCCGCGGCAAGGACCTCGCGCGCACCGGCATCAACCACGTGGTTCCGCGCGCCGAGGTGCTCGCCCGCGCGCAGGACATCGCCGCGCGCATGGCCGAGAAGCCGCGCGATGCGCTGATCGCGCTGAAGCGCACACTCTCTCTCCCTCGACGACAGGCATTCGAGCTCGCGCGTACGCACGAGACGTTCATGCACGCGATGTCGTTCGCTCGATTGTCGCCGCGCACGCTCGGCGAATAACTAGCAACCAAGAAGGAAGTATGACGAAGGAACACATTTTTACGGTCGTGAAGAAGCACCTGATGGCGACGATCGATGGCCTCACCGAGGCGCAGATCGAGCCCGGCAAGTCGATGAAGGAGCTCGGCGCGAACTCGCTCGACATCGTCGAGATCGTCTCGGTCTCGATGCGCGAGCTCAAGATCAAGGTGCCGCGCGCGGAGCTCTCGAAGCTCACGAACATCGGCGGCCTCGTCGAGCTGCTCTACAACGTCGCGATGCAGGCCCCGGCAAAGCAATGACCGCCCGTCCCAGCCCCGACTACTACGACTACACGTACGACATGTTCATCGCCTCGATCGATGGTGAGCAGTCGGAGGCGCTGCGGTTCTCGGAGTGGATCGACGAGGCCGTACGCGATGGTGTGTACGCGTTCGAGGCGCCGCGCCTCGGTGGCCAGACGCCGATGGTGAAGGCGCGCCGCGCGAACGGCACGCAGGTGGATCTGCTCAACTTCTCCTCGTACAACTACCTGGGCTACAGCACGCACCGCGAGGTGATCGAGGCCGCGAAGGCGGCGCTCGATCGCTACGGTCTCGGGGCCGCGAGCTCTCCGGTCCAGGCGGGGACGAGCGAGCTGCACGTGCAGCTCGAGCAGCGGCTGCTCGACTTCATGGGCCTGCCGAACCGAGGCGTCTCGCTGTTCTCGTCGGGGTATGCGGTCAACACCGGCACGATCTCCGCGGTGATGAAGCGCCGCCATCACATCGTGATCGACAAGTCGGCGCACATGTCGATCCTCGAGGGTGCGCAGCTCGCGCGCTCGAAGGTGCACTACTTCGAGCACAACGACGTCGCGCATCTGAAGCAGATCCTCGATGAGATCTCGAAGGACGGCACGCGCATGCTGGTGTGCACCGAAGGCGTGTTCAGCGCCGACGGTGACTTCGGCAACCTCGCCGAGATCGTGCCACTCGCGAAGTCGTACGGCGCGCAGGTCCTCGTGGACGAGGCGCACTCGTTCCTCCTGTGCGGAGAGCGCGGGCGCGGGGTCGCGGAGGCGCAGGGCGTGCTCGAGCAGGTCGACTACTTCGTGACCACGTTCTCGAAGGCGCTCGGCGGCATCGGCGGTGCGCTGATCACCCGCAAGGAGCTCGCGCGCTACGTCAACTGGTACGCGCGCTGTCGCATGTTCTCGTGCGCGCTCGATCCCGCGGTCACCGCCGGCGTCACGCGCGCGCTCGAGCTCGCCGCGAGCTCCGATGGTGCCGCGCGTCGCGAGCGCCTGGTCAAGAACGCCGCGCAGCTCCGCGCCGCGCTCGCCCCACACGTGGATCTCGGCCGCAGCGCGAGCTGGATCGTCCCGGTGATCTACGGACCCGAGAATCTGACCATCCCACTCGCCGACATGCTGCAGCGCGCCGGCCTCGACGGCAGCGTGATGTCGTTCCCCGCGGTCCCGGTCAACGAGGCCCGCGTTCGTCTGTTCGTCACCTCCGAGCACTCCGAGGCGCAGATCGCGAGCTGCGCCCAGATCATCCGCGGCTGCGCCGCCGAGCTCGACTTCACTCGCACCTCACGTCCGGAGACACCATGAGCACCGCCCCAGATCGCTTCGCGTTTGTCGGTGATGACCCGCTCGTCATCGAGTGGCACCTGCAGCGCCACATCATGTTCACCTGGGAGATCGATCTCGACGCGCTCGAGAAGTTCGTCCCCAAGGAGCTGACCGCCATCGAGGTGCGGCCCGGCATCGGCCTGTTCTCGGTGGCCACGCTGCTCTATCAGCCGGATCAGTTCCGCCCCGGCTCGCCGCCGTTCCTCGAGCTGGTCTCCGTCGCGCACGTGCACTCGGACCTCTCGGTGAAGATGCCGATGGCGCGGTTCTCGATGCACGCGATCTCCGTGTACTCGGACTCGCCCGACTTCATCGAGCAGGAGGGGCAGAAGCTATTCACGCCCACCACGCTCGATCCGTCGCTGACGTTCGAGTGGTCCGAGAAGTGGGATGGCGTGGAGGCGCGCGATGCCGACGGTCCGATCATCTCGTTCCACAGCACGAACCCGAATCCGATCTTCACGCCCGACGAGATGTGGGGGCAGCATTACAACGACACCCATGGTCTGCACACTGGTGTGTGGGAGTGGGACGGCATCAAGTGCGAGCACATGACGCGCGGCAACGCAGGTACGTTCCACCCCCACCCGTTCTTCAAGGGCATGGATCTCACGAAGATCCGCGGGTGCTACCGCCAGATGATCCCGAAGCCGGGCTCCACCGCGGTCGAACGATTTTACCGCGTGCGCCAGCTCCGACGGTAAGCTACACTTAGTGTCATGGGGACACCATTTGGCATCGTGGCGGGCTGTGAGCTGAAGAACGTCGCGCCGGGAACGTCGAAGCTGTGGGCCTCGATCAAGATCGAGCCACGCGGCAAGGCGCTCGAGGCGGAGCGATCGCCGCTCGCGGTGGTGCTGGTGATCGATGTCTCCGGCTCGATGCAGGGCGATCCGATCGCGCACGTGGTGAAGAGCTGCGAGCTCGTCGCGGATCTGCTCACCGAGAGAGACCAGCTCGCGATCGTCACGTTCTCCACCCACGCGGGCGTGCGCTGCGGTCTGACCGCCGTCGATGCGACGGGTCGCAATCAGATCCGAGCTTCGCTCGCAGGAGTGCGCGCGGACGGCAGCACGAACATGCACGGCGGACTCGAGGTCGCGGCGGGGGTGTTGCTCACCGCTCCGCCGGGCCTCCGCCGGACGATCGTCATGCTCAGCGATGGGCAGCCGAACGTGGGCCTGCAGTCCGCCTCGGACCTCGCGGGCTACGTGAAGAACCTGAAGCTCGCGGTGTCCACGCTCGGGTTCGGCCTGCATCACGACGAGAACGTCCTCGATGCGATCGCGACCGCCGGCTCGGGCCGCTACGCGTACATCCCGGATCCGGTCGTGGCGCGTGTCGACCTCGCCCGCGCGGCGCTCGCGCACGGCGGCATCGTGGCCGATCAGCTCGAGCTGAAGATCGAGCCGGCCGAGGGCGTGGAGCTGGTCCAGGTCCTCCCGACGAGCCAGCTTCGCCATGGCAAGCACGGCATCTCCACGTCGATCGGCGACGTGTTCGTCGACGAGCCGCGCTCGATCGCGCTCGAGCTCCAGCTCGATCTCAAGCCCGGAGCCCGCGGCCGCCTCGCCGATCTCGCGGTCGAAGGCCGCGCCGCCGATGGCACCACGCACCGCGTGACGGCATCGCTCGACGTCGACATCCGCGTCGGCCCGAGCGTGGTCGACAAGGATGCGCAGCGCGAGATCATCCTCGTCCAGGCCGATGCCGCGCGCGCGCAGGCCCGCGCGCAGGCCGATCGAGGTGCCACGCCCGCGGCTGCGGCGATCCTGCGGGCCCTCGCCGCGCGGATCGATGCGCTCGAGGGCTTCTCGCGCACCGACGGTTCCGTGGCAAGCCCCACGAACGTGGGGCGCGCAGCACCGCGAAGCGTTGCGGCGGTGGCAAGCCCCACGAACGTGGGGCGCGCAGCAACGCGAAGCGTTGCGGAGGTGGCAAGCCCCACGAACGTGGGGCGCGCAGCAACGCGAAGCGTTGCGGAGGTGGTGATCGCAGATCTGCGCGAGACGCTGCAGGACGAGATCGAGCAGTACGAGCGCAAGGCCACCGACGTGGAGCGCCAGCACCAGCGCAAGCAATCGATGGCGTACAAGTCGGCCACGCCGCACATGGCGATGCCGGTGTCGATCCCCGCGCCGATCGATGCCCAGCTCCAGGGCATCGGCGGCCCGGTCGCCGGCCAGGTGTTCGCGCTGCTCACCGAGAACGCGATCGGCCGGGTCATGGGCAACCAGATCGTGGTGCCGAGCGGTCGCCTATCGAAGCGACATGCGCGTGTCATGTTTACGAACGGCGAGTTCGTTCTTGTCGATCTCGGCTCGACCAACGGCACGATCGTCAATGGCAAGCCCGTGCACTCGCACGTTCTGGCCGACGGTGACCTGGTCGAGATCGGGGACGCCGTGTTCCGGTTTCAGAGCGTGCGCCCCGCGAAGTGATTGGCTAAGGTGTCGGCGCGTGCTGGCCGGCGAGATCCTCGATCGCATCCCGATGGAGCCGGGCGTCTACTTGTTCAAGGACGCCAAGGCCACGGTCGTCTACGTCGGCAAGGCGAAGAACCTTCGCAACCGCGTGCGCCAGTACTTCCGCGAGGGCGGTGACGAGCGGTTCTTCGTGGCCGCCGGGTTCCTCGGCCGCGCGGTCACGGATGTCGAGACGATCGTGGTCACGAGCTCGAAGGAGGCGCTGCTCCTCGAGAACCACCTGATCAAGAAGCACCAGCCGAAGTTCAACGTGAAGCTTCGGGACGACAAGCAGTACCTCGTGCTGCGGCTCGTCGATCCGGACGCCACCGGCACCAAGCGCCAGCAGTTTCCGCGCGTCGAGGTGGTTCGCAACATCCGCGACGACGCCGCGAACTACTACGGGCCGTACCACTCGGCCACCGGCGCGCGCGAGACGCTGCGCACGCTGAACCGGCACTTCCAGCTCCGCACCTGCACCGATCACGTGCTCGAGACGCGCGGCCGCCCGTGCCTTCAGTACCAGATCAAGCGATGTTCCGGACCGTGCGCGATCGACGTCACCCCGGTGTCGTACGGCGAGCAGGTCGAGGACGTGAAGATGTTCCTCTCCGGCAAGAACGCCGAGCTGCTCACGCGTCTACGCGGCCGCATGACCGCACGCGCCGAGCGGGAGGACTTCGAGGTCGCCGCGGTGCTGCGCGACTCCGTCGAGGCGGTCGAGCGTACGCTCGCGAAGCAGCACATCGTGCAGGACGACTTCGTCGATCAGGACGTGTGGGGCCTGTTCCGCGAGGCCGATGCCGTCGAGGTCGTGGTCCTGTTCGTGCGCGCGGGCAAGCTGGTCGGTCGCCGCGCGTTCTCGCAGAAGGATCAGGAGCTGCCCGACGGCGCCGTGATCGGCGAGCACCTGCAGCAGTACTACGCGACCGGCACGTACATCCCCGAGGAGGTCGTGGTCGGCGTCGAGCTCGAGGACACCGAGGTCCTCGCCGAGTGGCTCGGCACGGCGCGCGGCAAGAAGGTGAAGATCCTCGAGCCGCGCCGCGGGGTGCGCGCGAAGCTCGTGGAGCTGGCGGATCGAAACGCCTCCGCCTCCGCGGTCTCGCGCCGCGGCACGGACGCCGATGCCGATGCGCTGCTCGCGAAGGTCGCGAAGCGGCTCGATCTCAAGCGCCCGCCACGCCGCATCGAGTGCTTCGACATCGCGCACATCTCGGGCACCGACACCGTGGCCTCGATGGTGACGTTCGTCGATGGCGTCCCGGCCCGCTCGCTCTACCGCAAGTTCAAGATCCGCACCGTCGAGAACAACGACTTCGCGGCGATGTACGAGGTCCTCACCCGGCGGTTCAAGCGCGTCGCGAAGGCCGATGCCGACGACGATCCGGCGTGGGCCGCGCCCGATCTCCTCGTCATCGATGGTGGCAAGGGCCAGCTCGGCATGGCCGTGGCCGCGCTCAAGGACCTGGGGATCGATGTCGGCGGCGATACGGGGCTCGAGATCATCGGCCTCGCCAAGGAGCGCGAGCTCGAGACCGGCAGCGCACCCGATCGGATCTATCGCCGAAACGTGAAGGACTCGATCGCACTGCGCGCGAACTCCCCCGAGCTCTACGTGCTCGCGCGGATCCGCGACGAGGCGCACCGGTTCGCGAACACGTTCCACCGCGATCGCCGCACGAAGGCGTCGCTGAAGAGCGAGCTCGACACGATCCCCGGCATCGGCGCCACCCGCCGCCAACGCCTGCTCAAGCACTTCGGCAGCGTGCGCGCCGTGCGCCTCGCCGGCATCGAGGATCTCGCGAAGGCGCCGGGCATGAACAAGAAGGCGGCGGAGCAGGTCCACGCATACTTCCGCGAGCGCGAGCGCGAGGAGTCCGGCGGTACGGCGCTGACCGGCACGAGCGCCGAGATCGATGGCGACTTCGATGCGAACGTCGAGGGTCTCGACGCGATCACCGACAACAGCGAGCTCGTCGAGGTCGTGCCGGTCACTCGCGATACTGATGCGAGTACCAGATGACGAGCCGGTCGCCGGCGACGAAGCCCGTGCTGCGGTAGAGCGTAAAGAGATCGAGATCCGGATCGTCGTGGCGCAGGAGCGGCTCGGCGCGCAGGGTCCACTGCACGAGGTCGGGGCTGGTCGCGAGGTAGAGGTCCTGGCGATCGAACCCGCGGTCGTTGCCCTCGGGATCGATGTCGTGGAAGTAGCCGTTGATGAGCAGCGCGTAGCCGGTGGGGCACACCAGCGCATCCACGTGCCACGGCACCATCCCGCCGGTCTCCAGTGCGATCGGCGCCGCGGTGGCCTGATCCCACGTGCGTCCATCGGGCGACTCGTAGCGATCGATCCTGTTGCCGTCGCCGGTGAGGCGCACGTCGAACATGGTGACCGCACCGCCGTGGACGATCACGGCCGGCGACACCACGAGCGGTGCGCCCAGCGAGAAGTTCCAGTCGATCGCCATCGTGCGCGTCCAGGTCACGAGGTCCCGGCTGCGCAGCGAGATCAGATGCTGCGCGTCGGGGCGCAGCGTCTCGAGGAACAGGATCTCGTACTCGCCGGTCATCGGATCGAGGTGGAGATCCGGATCGTCGTTGTGATCGATCGGCGGCGCATCCACCAGCGGATTGAGGCCATCGCTCGGCTCCGTGAAGCGCGTGCCGTCGCTGGACACGAGGATGCTCGGGTTCTCGAATCGAGCATCGGAGTACGGATAGGGTGTGAGCGCCATCACCACGCGATCGCGCTCCCGCAGCATGTCCGGATGCACGGCTTGCCCGGAGCCGTCGTACGTGGGGATCTCGAGGCGGCGCGCGGCAGCAAGGTTCGAGAGGGCATCAGGCGCCGCGCTGCCGAGCCCCAGCTCGACGGCGTCGAGGTTCGCGATCCCGACGCCCCACGCGAGTGGCAAACGTCGATCGTCGCCGCACCCGGCAACGATCATCCATCCCGCTAGCAGCGCGCGCTTCATCGACCGCGCGGACGATACGCCGCTGCGACACGGATGCGACGCGAGAAAGACATGACGTCGCTCCATGTCGCACGCAAGAAATCCAAATCTCCCACATGGCGAAGCGGACCGACGCGTCCTTACCATGGGGAGTCGTATCCGCAGTTCGGTGATGTGCAATCGCCGCTCGCAACCGGGTTCTCATCAGCAAGGAGCTACAACGCATGCGCACTCACATGATGCTCGCCGCCCTCGCGCTCTCGTTCGCCGCCTGCACCACGGAGACGACCTACGAAGGCTCCAGCCTTCCCGGCCCGACGGTCGCGAAGACGATGTGCCGCACCGGCTGTAGCGGGCTCGAGAGCTCGATCGAGAACCGCACCTGGGTCCCGCTCGACGACGGCGTCTACCAGCGTCTGCAGGGAGCAGCGGATGCGCTGCCCGATCTGTGCGGACAGCTGCCCGAGACGGGCACGTGCGCGCTCGCGTGCGATGCGGCGGCCTTCGGCGGCACGCTGCCGGTCGGGACCTGCGGCGCAGAGCTGTGCGCCGTCGCCGGCGGTGAGCTCCTCGTCAGCGCCTGCAACACGGCAAACTAGCGGATCGACGTCGCGCGCCGATGGTGCGCGAGCAGCTCGGTGCGCTGCCCCGGCGCGAGCTTGCTCACCACCGCCCGCGCACACGCTCGCGACATGAAGCGCGCGTACCTGCGGAAGAACGCTTCGACGCACAGTGGCTCGGCGCGCGATAGCTCGCGCAGGACCACGCCGACCGCGGCTTGATCCTCCTCCTCGCGTGACCACACCACGGTCGCGCACACGAGCAGGATCGCATCGGTGAGCCCGTGGACCGAGTCGCCGCGCGGCGCGAGCGTGGCGAGCGCGAGACACGCGGCGCGCCGCTGCCACTTTGTGCTCGCCGAGCGCCACTGCGCGAGCCCGCGAATCACATCACCGCGACCGGTCTCGCGCGCGAGCAGCGTGCCGAGCACGTTGGTCGCGAACATGTCGACGACCATCGCGTCGTCCAGATGCGGGCGCGTGAACAGCCGCGCGAAGCTCGCGAGATCGGAGGCGCGAAGTTGCTCGCCGAGCGGCTGCTGCAGCACGATGATCCCGGTGAGCTGGTCCTCCACCGCGCGACGCTCGAGAAGTGCGAGCGCGACGCGCTTGCCGACGCTCGCGGGCAGGTCCGCGAAGCCATGGTCGCCCCACCACGCGCGAATGATCGCGCGCAGCTTCGCGGGCGGCCGAGGCGCGCGGCCGAGCCGGCGCCGGACGTCAGCGATGGGATCGCGCGGGACCATCTCCCAGCCTCGCATGGCCAGCGCTTGACGCGGTGAGTCAGCGACCGTGGCGAAAACTTTGGCGCCGACGTCGGTGGATGTAGGATAAGGTACTCCTGGATGTCTTCTAGAGCCGATATGTCCAAAAACCGAAAGATTCGTGAGTCTTCCGAAGGCTCATCCCGCGGCGGATCGGACCGGCGTAACGAGGTCATCGGCGTGATCGGACTGGGCATCGCCCTGTTCCTGCTCGTCGCCATGATCTCGCTGCAGGCCGGCCAGCTCGTCATGGGCCCATTCGGCCGCGCCAGCGCGGGGATGTTCTACGGGGTGGCGGGCGTGTGCGGCTACATCTTGATCGCGCTCGGCGTGGTCGCCGCGGTGCGGATGCTGATCGAGCGCGGGCCGGTGATGCCGCTCTCGATCGCGTGCGGCACGGTGATCGGCGTGGTCTCGCTCGCGATGCTCGCGCACCTCGCGGCCTCCGGCTATCGCGTCATGGGCCACGGCCCGGGTGGCGCCCTCGGCGAGCACCTCGCGGAGATCCTGCGCGCCGTGATCAGCACCGCGGGCACGGCCATGCTCGCGCTCGTCGGTCTGGTCATCGCGGTCGTGGTCGCCACGCCCCTGCGGATGCGCGACGTGCTCCACCTGATCGGCGCCGGCGCGCGCGCCGTCGGTCGCGCGGTCAAGGCCGCGACGTTCGCGGTCGGTCGGTTCTGGGGCGACGTGTTCCGCGCGATGCTGCCCGAGCGCGGCGGTGATGACGACGAGGACTACGAGGAGACCGAGGACGAGGACGTGCTCGAGGTCGCCGACGATGAAGGTCAGAGCGAGCCCGCGATCATCGAGCGCGGCGCAGGCGAGGACGGCAAGCCGAAGAAGAAGAAGCGCGCCATCCAGGTCACCGAGATCGATCCGGCCGGCCCCGCGTTCGCGGAGACGGTTGCCGCCGCCGCGGACGACGTGCCGCACGCGAAGCCGAAGCGCTCGCGGTTCCCGCAGGGCACGAAGTCCCCCGAGGCCGCGAACGATCAGAAGCCGCAGGCGATGATCGTCGATGACGAATCCGGTCCCGTGGTCGCGGCCGCCGCGCCCGGTCCGGCCCCGGCCCCGGGCGCCGGTCCGCTGATCGTCGAGCCGCGGTTCAAGCACGCCGACAAGGCGGAGATGGCTGCGAAGGAGAAGGCGGCGGATGCCGACCGCGCGTCGTTCATCAAGCTCGGCGATGGCGACTACCAGCTGCCGTCGATCCAGCTCCTCAACTACGACGAGAACAGCCAGAACGCGATCGACAAGAACGCGATGCTCGAGCTGTCGGCGAAGCTGACCCAGACCCTCGAGAACTACGGCGTGAAGGGCGACGTCGTCGCGATCCGGCCCGGTCCGGTCGTCACCATGTACGAGTTCGCGCCGGCGCCCGGCACGCGCGTCAACAAGATCGTCAACCTCACCGATGACCTCGCGCTCGCGCTCGAGGCGCTCCGCGTCCGCATCGTCGCGCCGATCCCGGGCAAGGCCGCCGTCGGCATCGAGGTGCCGAACAAGGCTCGCGAGAAGGTGTTCATCAAGGAGATCCTCGCGGACGACGCGTTCCGCAAGGGCCGCATGCGGCTGCCGATGACGCTCGGCAAGGACATCGAGGGCGGTCCGTCGGTCGTCGATCTTGCGCGCATGCCGCACCTCCTCGTCGCCGGCACCACCGGCTCCGGAAAGTCCGTCGCCGTCAACGCGATGATCACGTCGCTGCTCTATCACTGCAGCCCCGAAGACGTGCGGATGATCATGATCGATCCGAAGATGCTGGAGCTCTCGATCTACGAGGGTATCCCGCACCTCCTGCTGCCGGTCGTCACCGATCCGAAGAAGGCGAACCTCGCCCTGCGCTGGGCGGTCGAGGAGATGGAGCGCCGCTACGACATGCTCGCGAACATGGGCGTGCGCGACATCTCGACGTTCAACGAGAAGGTCGGCAAGCAGATGGCCAAGCTCGAGGCCGACAAGCTGCGCGCCGCCGCCGATGCCGCCGCCGCCGCGATCGAGGACGACATCAACAAGGCCGTCGACTCCGATTCGCCCGAGGAGGCCGACGCGCGCGAGAAGCTCGTCGTCGCGCCGCAGCACCGCCTGCCCTACATCGTCGTCGTCATCGACGAGTTCGCCGACCTCATGATGTGCGCGCCGAAGGAAGTCGAGACCAGCGTCGCCCGCATCGCCCAGAAGGCGCGCGCCGCCGGCATCCACCTGAACATCGCGACGCAGCGTCCGTCGGTCGACGACATCACCGGCCTCATCAAGGCGAACTTCCCGTCGCGCATCGCGTTCCACGTCACGTCGAAGATCGACTCGCGCACCATCATAGACCATAACGGTGCCGAGGCCCTGCTCGGCGCCGGCGACATGCTGTTCTCCGATCTCGGCGGCGCCCCGCAGCGCTTCCACGGCTGCTACGTCGACGAGGAGGAGATCCAGCGCGTCGTCAGCTTCCTGAAGACGCAGGCGCGCCCGGTCTAC
>JBBRED010000207.1:0-14879 GCA_038203335.1 Haliangiales bacterium
ACGATGTGCCTCACCGAGCCGCAGGCCGGCAGCGACGTCGGCAGCGCGACCACGATGGCGACCAGGCGCCCCGACGGTCAGTACAACATCAAGGGCACGAAGATCTTCATCTCCGGCGGCGACCAGGACATGACGGAGAACATCATCCACATGGTGCTCGCGCGCCTGCCGGATGCGCCCGCAGGTACAAAGGGCCTGTCGCTGTTCATCGTCCCGAAGGTCCGTCCCGATGGCACCCCGAACGATGTCGCCACCGCGGGCATCGAGCACAAGATGGGCATCAAGGCGTCGTCGACGGCGCAGCTGGTGTTCGGCGAGAACGACAACTGCATCGGCGAGCTGATCGGCGAGATCGAGAACAAGGGCATGTCCCAGATGTTCCACCTCATGAACTACGCGCGCATCGGCGTGGGTCTACAGGGCCTGGCGCTCGCATCGTCCGCGTATCTCAACGCGCTGCACTACGCGAAGGATCGCAAGCAGGGCAGCTCGATCAAGCAGTGGAAGGACGCCACCGCGCCGCGCGTGCCGATCATCGAGCACCCCGACGTCAAGCGCATGCTCCTCGACATGAAGGCGCGCACCGAGGGCCTCCGCGCGCTCGCCGTGAAGCTCACGATGCACATCGATCGCGAGTCCGCGATCAACAAGACCGGCGGCGACAAGGCCGAGGCCGAGTACCACCAGGGCCAGGTCGATCTGCTCGTTCCGCTGCTCAAGGCGTACGGCTCGGACCAGGCGTTCCAGGTCTGCGCGACGGCGATCCAGGTCTACGGCGGCGCCGGCTATCTCAAGGACTGGCCGGTCGAGCAGTACGCTCGCGACTCGAAGATCTTCTCGATCTACGAGGGCACGAATCACATCCAGGCGATGGACCTCGTCGGCCGCAAGCTGATGCAGCGCGGCGGCGCGAACGTGCAGGCGTTCGGCAAGGACGTCGCCACGTTCGTCGCGGCGAACAAGGATCACGCCACGCTGAAGGATGCGATCACCGTCCTCGGTCAGGCGATGGAAGCGATGACCGCGACCGGCGGCAAGTTCATGCAGTGGTTCGGCGGCGGCAAGATGGAGATGGTGCCGACCGTCGCGAACCGCTTCCTCGAGATGATGAGCGAGACCGTCGTCGGCTGGCTCCTCCTCGAGCAGGCCGTGATCGCCGAGGCTGCGGGCGCGAAGCTCGCCGCCGATCATCCCGACAAGGCGTTCTACGAGGGCAAGCGCTACGGGGCGCTCTACTTCGCGTACAACGTGCTCCCGGGCGTGGCCGCGAAGGCGCAGCTCATCGCGCGCGAGGATCGTAGCGCGCTCGATATCCCGGAAGCCGCGTTCGCTCCCGCGAGCTGACCTACGCGTCGAACGACGCGAGCCGCGCGCGGTGGCGGTCCCACGTGGCGGCGAACGACGTGAGCTGGCCCGGCGCGAGCGGGAGGCCGCGGACGTCGCGTGCGGCGAGCGTGGTCGCCGCCGTGATCTCGTCGCTCGAGGTACCGGTGTACTGCGTGGCCACCGCGAACGCGACGCTCGCTGGCAGGCCCCACGTCCCGATCAGGTGACCACCGACCGCGGCGTGCGTGGTGCCGAACAGCCGCAGCTCCTCGGTGATCGCGCGCTCGCCATCGTCACCGGCGCGGATCATCACCTGCTCCATGCGCTCGGGCGAGGCGGCGATCATGACGAGCTTGCCGATCGGGCACAGCAGCACCGCGAGCGAGGCTTCGTCGCGCGCGCCCGGTGACACCGAGGCCTCCGCGACCAGCGAGGCGAGGAAGTACGCGCGTGCCTCGGCGGGGAACTTGAAGCGCACGACGGGCGCGTGGGTGGCGAGCACGCCCTCGACGAGGACCAGGCGAGAGATCAGCGATGCTCCGAGTCGCTGCACCGCCGCATCGATGCTCGCCGTGGGCGCACCGCGCCGGAACGCCGCGGAGTTCGCGAGCTGCAGCACCTTCGCGGAGATCGCCGGATCCTGCTGCACGGTGACCGCGACCTCGTGCGTGCCGGCGCTCGGATCGGCGAGCAGTCGGCGCAGCGTCTGGAACATCGCGGGGATCGCCGGCAGCTGCGGAACCGCCTGGACGATCGTGCGGATCGGCTGCGTCTCGCTGAGCACGAAGGCTTCCATCGCTTGGGTTGAATCGACCGGTTCCGGATCCGTTCTAGGCGGTATGATCACGGAGATGCCGAGGGTCTGGCTCGTGGTCTTGCTGATCGGCAGTCTCGCGTACGGCGATGCGAAGAAGCCGGTTCGTCCCGTCGAGAAGGTCTACGCCGAGGCCTCGGCGCTGATGGCACGCAACCGGTACAAGGAGGCGTTGCCCCTGTTGCTCGATGCGGCAGGGCGCGGGCTCGACAAGGCGCAGCATCAGCTCGGCTACATCTATGAGGGTGGCGAGCGCGGGATCCCGAAGGACCTCGCGGAGGCAGCGCGCTGGTACACGCTCGCGGCGGCCCAGGGCTATCGCGCCTCGCAGTTCACGCTCGGGCAGATGTACGACTACGGCACCGGCGTCACGCAGGATCGCAAGAAAGCGTACGAGCTGTACCTCGCGAGCGCGAAGCAGAAGTTCGGGCTCGCCGAGTTCACGTATGGCCTCGTGGCGGAGATCAACCTGAACGATCGAAAGACGGCGATCCAGTGGCTCGACGAGGCGGGCAAGCAGGGCGATGGCCGCGCGCGCTGGATCGCCGAGTGGCTGCGCCGGAGCGACACGCCGCACTTCGACGACGAGGCGAAGCTCGGCGCGTACATCAACAGCAAGGTCGCCGCGTGGATGACATCGAGCAATCGCGGCACGGCAGCGGCGGGCGACTTCTCGTACACGAAGTACATCCGCGAGCGCACGCGGCAGATGTACGAGTCGGGGGACAAGGCCGCTGGCGATCGCTGCCAGTACAACGGCCGGTGCTACTGAGGTCGTCGCGGCCCCTGGTGGTCGCGCTGGTGGTCTGCGTCGCCGCGGCGTGCGGGCGCGTCGACTTCGACCCGCTCGCCGACGCGGCCGGTGACTCCGGCCTGCCCGTCGCCTGCGGCCTCGCCGATCCGTTCGGGCCGCCCACACTGGTCGATGGCCTGACGAGTGCCGATGCGGACGTCACGCTCCGGCTCCAGTCGGACGAGCTCACCGGAATGTTCTGGAGCACGCGATCCGGCGACGCGGTGATCTACGCGGCGCAGCGCGCGGATCTCGCGAGCCCGTTCACGGTGTCGCCGATCGCGGAGCTCGACCTCGCGGATACGCTCGATGTGGATCCGACCCTCAGCCCCGACGGGAGCTTTGTCGTGTTCGGGTCCATCCGCCCCGGCGGTGCGGGCGGCTTCGATCTCTGGGAGTCGCTGCGGACGGGGACCACGTACGGTCCGCCAGGCGCCCTGCTGTCGCTCGACACGGCGGCGGCGGAGACCCAGCCGAACTGGTCACCCGCCGAGTTCGCGCTGTACTTCGCCTCGGATCGTGGCGGCGGGTCTCATCTGTACAAGGCAACGCGCACGGGCCCGATGACCTACGCACCGCCGGTTGCCATCACCGAGCTGAATGCGGATGGCGATGACTACGATCCGGTGCCGTCGGCGGATGGTCTGACGATCTATTTCCGGTCGTCGCGTGTGGGTAACATCGGCGGCGGTGACATCTACGTCGCCACGCGCTCGTCGCTCTCGCAGCCGTTCGGCGCCATCACGAGGCTGCTCGACCTCAACTCGCCGGTCATCGATGGATCGAGTCACGTCTCATCCGATGGGTGTCGGCTGTACTTCACGAGTGATCGGTCCGGCATGCCGAAGATCTACGTCGCCCACCGCATGCCGTGATCGGTCAGTGAACGTCGCCCGACACGACGACGTAGCCGTTGTCGGCGCGGAGCGCGAGGCTGTCGAGCGTCACGCCCGCGACCGACGGGATGGGAACCGTGATCAGGAACTTGCTCAGCTTGTCGAGCTGGATGCCGATGCCCGCGGTGGCCGCGCCCGACAGGTCATCGCCGGCGGCTGCCTCGGAATCGTCGAGGATGTTGACGAACGCGCGGACCTTGCCGAACTGGAGCGCGATCTCCTGTGCCGTGGTCCCGCGCTGGATCTCGAGGTCGACCGACGCGTTGACCGCGGCTTTGAGCAGCGGTTTGCCGTGATCGGTGAACGTGGCGATCATGTCGCCGAGCACGAGGCGCATCGCGCCGTCATCGTTGTTGGCGCTGATCATCGGGGGGGCCGCGAGCTTGATGTCCGCCACGTCGAACAGGCCGAAGTTGTCCTCGATGTGAATGTCGAGCAGGCCGAGCGCGTGGACCTCCGCGAGCATCTCGTTGATCAGGTCATCGGCGAGGCCGAGGTGGATGCCGCTGCCGACGTTCATCGTGGGCGTGCCGTTCGGCGTGAAGATGAAGCCGGGGCTCACCTCGCTACCGGCGAGCTTGGCCTTGATGTTCATCGTCACCAGCGCGCCATCACGGCTGAACGTGATCGTGTTCGGCGACGCCTCGATCTCGAGCATCTTGCCCATCACCGCGATGCGCTGCGGGCCGGCGAGGGCGCCGAGCGCCTGGTTGAGCATCGGCTCGAGCGCGCTCTCGGCGCTGCTCGTGATGATGCGCTGGACGGTCGATCCGAGGTTGTCGGTCATCAGATCCAGGATCGAGCCCGCGAGCCCGGAAGCCTGGAGCTTCAGCGCGGTGGTCTGAACGCTCGGCGACGTGATCTTCGTGGTGAACCCGTTCGTGCCATTCGGCGTCACGACGAGCTTGCCCGTCACCGTGATCTTGTCGGCGGTGACACCGACGGTGGTCGTGCCATCCGGGACGAAGGTGCCGGCGTACGCCGCCTTCGCCGCGACGTTGAGCGGGCCGATCTCGGCCGAGAGCTCCAGACCTCCATCGACCGGGGTCAGCGAGATCTTGGTGGTGCCGAGGTTCAGGCTCGTGATCGACACCTTGAGGTTCGCGAGGCTGTCTCCGAGGTTCGCGACCGGCTGCTGCGATGCGAGCAGCTGTGACAGGTCGATCGTCTTGATCTTTTCGTCGGCGGCCTTCGAGAGCCGGGCGAACGCGTCCTTCGAGAGCGATGCGGTGATCGCGCGCTCGATGTTCGCGCCGACCGGCCGCAGCTCGCCTGCGTGAACGGTACGCGCGTCGGTGGCCGAGCCGCCTTCGGAGGAGATCGCGACCGTCTCGAGCATCGTCGCGCCGGCGGGGACATCGATGGTCGCGGAGAAGGAGCCATCGGCGGCGAGCGTGGCGGGCACCTTGTTGACGGAGACCTTTGTCACCGGGGAGCCACTCGGGCCCGGTAGCGCGGTGCCCTGCACCACGATCCGTCCTCCGCCGCTCTGGACGAGGCCGCGCGGCGGTGATGTCACCTGGACGTTCGGTGGCGGAGGCATCTCTCCGACGCAGCCGATCAAGGTGGAGACGAGGACGGATACGGTGGAACGGAGGAGGGCCTGGCGCATGGAGTAGCCAGTCAGCAAATGCGAGGCCACGACGAGCGTCGCGCGCGCGATCACCGACGATGCATGAAGTTCCGCGCAGCTAGCTCGCTGTCGCCGACGGTGTGCGCATGGGGATGCACATCGTCGGTAGCCGCGTGCTCGCGCCAGAGCTACCCCGGGTAGACAAGCTGGGGACGTCCACCGACGAGAAACGCCGCACCTGGTCGGAGGTGCGGCGTTGATCGAAACATGACCATCGGTCAGAACGTCAGCTGGATCGCGGCGCGCGGGCCGTGCATCCGCATCGTCAGGTTCGTGCCCGCCATGGTCAGCGTGCGATATCCGAGCGACAGCATCACGCGCGAGTGGAGGCGCACGCTCGCGTCGGCGGCGGCGGACCACGTGCGCTGCGAGTCACCGAACACGCCGATGTCGCCCTCGCCGGAGATCGCGATCCGGCGGAACGGACGGAACGCGATTCGCGCACCGGCCACTGCATCGGCGACGGACTGGACCCGATCGGTCGACGCCACCGAGCTACCGCCGAGCCCGACCGATCCTTCGATCGCCGTGCGCTGGTAGCGAACGCCGCCGCGTAGCTCGAGCGCGAGGATGGACTGATCGCTGCCGTACACCTGATAGCCCCCGTAGCCATCGACGAGGAGGCTGCTCGCGGTGCCGTTCAACGAGACCATCAGCGGACCGACGGTCTTCTCGCCGTCGATCCCGATCACGCCGTACATCGCATCGCCGCTGATCGAGAACTGCCGGTACCGCAGCTCGGCCTGCGCCATCGCACCCCAGCGCGTGTGGCGTTTGAGCTCCATGAAGTCGACGCCGGAGCCGACGCTCGCTCCACCGAGCGACACGTTCGCATCGACCGAGGACGCCCAGACGTACGGACCGATCGCGAGGCTCCAGTCCTTCGCCTTCGGTGCGCGCACGTGCAGCTTCACCGGCGCATCGACAAGCTCCGTGCTCTCGATCGTGTCCACATCGTCAGGCGACGCGAACGCGACCGATTCCTCCGTCTGCTCGCGCTCGCGTTCGAGTCGCGCTGCATGGCGCTCGCGCGCGGTGGTGCGGCGATCGATCGCGCGCGTGGTCGCCGGCGCCTCATCGCTCTCGGCTTCTCCTCGCTCGCGTGCGTCCTGCTCGATCGGGGCGCGGTGCTTCTTCGCGGTCTTGGCCTTGCGCGCGGGCGCCGCCATCGCGACCGATCCGGCGAGCGTCAGGCAGGCGGCGAGCGCGAGGTGACGGGCGAGGTGGCGCATGCCCAGGGGAGTTGCAAACTCGCAGCCACGATTTTCTCTCGTGGTTTCGCAATCCTGGCAGATGACTGGGGAACCGAAATGTCGACCTCGGGATGCAGCGCTGGGGCCTGCGGGCGAGGGTGGACAGATCGTGCAACCGCTAGCGCGAGATCCACTCCTCGAGAGCGACCGGCGCGCCGAGGCCGTGCTTCACGATGTATGCGAGCTCCGCGAGCCGCTCCTTGATCCGATCGACGGCCTCCGCAGCGCCCGGTCGCGAGCTGTTCTTCTTGTGCTCGACCGCTTCGGCGATCAGCTCGCGCCTGCGGTACTCGACGCGCGCCTTGAGCTCGCCGGAGGCAACGGTGTCGGACGCGGTCATAGTTTCGGCCATGGTGCACCACCATACGGCACGTTCGGTGCAAAAGCGCGAAATTACCGAATTCTATGCAAGGTCTCCCGCCCTGCCCCCACTAGGGAGCGAAAGGGGACGTGTACGCATGTTGAAGACAGCTGTGTGGCTGCTGGCGAGCCTCGGTCTGGCCGGTGTGGCCGCCGCGGACGACCGAGCGCCGATGAAGAACGGGACCTACGCCGACCATCAGAAGGCGTGGTCGAAATTCGCGATCCAGGGCGTGCAGCTCGGCGCGCCGCTCGAGCACCAAGCGGGGTTCACCTGCGGCCCCCCGCCGGGCACCGATGGGTTCACCACGCAGAACCACAGCTGCGTGAAGTTCACCGACGATCGGTGCAAGGGCAGGCCCACGAAGATCCATCACATCCGCAGCTCGGCGGATCTCCCGAAGGGGCAGACCTGCTTCATGGACGAGATGAACGCAGGTGCGTATCTCGATCGCGCGCTGATGCAGCCGACGTTGCGCTACCTGCGCGTGGTGGGAACGGATACGACCGCGCCGTTGATCTTCCGCATCGAGTACACGTTCGCCGCCGATGATCTGACGCCCGACTCGAACCTCGGGAAGGCGCTGATCGCGAAGTACGGCGCGCCGTCGTACGCAGGCCCGCCGACCGCGATGAGCTGGAGCATCGGCGATGTCTCGCTGTCGGCCGCGTGTCGGCAGATCGGCGGCGATCGCGCGGCCCTCGGCGAGCTCTGCACGATCACCGTCGAGGACGGATCGCTCGATGGCACGGAACGCTCGCTCCAGGAGCAAGCAAACGCGGACCGTCGCAAGGCGGCCGCACCGGAGGCACCACCCCTATGAAGGCCATCGTTCTCGCCCTGATCTCGTCGAGCTGCCTCGCCGGTGGGCACCTCTCTCTCGGCACGTCGAACCGCTCGTCGTCATCGGGTGGCGACTCCGGCGGTGGCGGCGCGATGTCGAGCTCGAGCGCCGACAAGGCGTACGACCACTTCGCGATCCTCGGGAACAAGCTCGGCGTTCCCCTCGAGCCGCAGGCGGGATTCACCTGCGGGCCTCCCCGCGGCACCGATGGGTTCACCACGCAGAACCACAGCTGCGTGAAGTTCCTCGACGAGCGCTGCAAGGGGAAGCCGACGAAGATCCATCACATCCGCAGCTCGGGAGATGTGGACCGCGGCCAGAACTGCTTCATGGACGAGATGAACGGGGCGACGTATCTCGATCGCACGCTGCTGAGTCCGCCGCTGCAGTTCATCCGGCTCACCGGAACCGATTCGGTGGCGTCGAAGGTGTTCCAGATCACGTACACGTTCGCGGCCGATGACCTCACCGAGGACTCGAAGCTCGGCAAGGCGCTGATCGCGAAGTACGGACCACCGTCGTACAAGAACCCGCCGATCCAGATGAGCTGGAAGATGGGCGAGGTCTCGCTCGGCGCCGAGTGCCGGATGATCACCGGTGATCACGCCGCGCAGGGCGACTTCTGCACGCTGACCGTGGAGCACCGCGAGCTCGATCAGAAGGAGCAGGAGCGGCAACGCGTGGCCGACGACGCCGCGCGACGCGCCGGGGCGCCTCCGCCACCGGGCCTGTGATCGGAGTACTCTCGAAAGCCAGCGCGCCGTGGAGTGCCTCGACGACAACGTACTGACGGCCTACCTCGAGCATCTGCTCGCGCCCGAGGCACGGCGTGCGGTCGAGGCGCATCTCGATACGTGCGAGGAGTGCCTCGCGATCACCTGCGAGGTCGTGCGCTCCGGGCAACCGGGGAGCGCGATCGCGACGGCCGTGGCCGAGACCATCGGGCGCTACGAGATCCGCGATCTGATCGGCCGCGGCGGCATGGGCGCGGTGTACGTGGCGTACGACCCGCAGCTCGAGCGGCGGATCGCGCTCAAGATCGTGCGGACCTCCGCGTTCGAGGATCCGAAGATCCGCGCACGGCTCTCGCACGAGTCGCGCGCGATGGCGAAGATCCGGCACACGAACGTGGTGTCGGTGTACGACGCCGGCGAGCTCGACGATGGCGTGTTCATCGCGATGGAGCTGATCGACGGCGTCACGCTGAGCCGCTGGCAGGCGAGCAGCGAGCGCGCGTGGGCGGCGATCGCCACGATGTACCTCGCGGTCGGCCGCGGGCTCGTCGCGGCGCACGCCGCGGGTGTGGTTCATCGCGACTTCAAGCCCGACAATGTCCTCGTCGATCGCGATGGTCGCCCGGCGGTGACCGATTTCGGGCTCGCCGTGGGCCTGGCGGATCCGGCCGGCGATGCGGTGGTCGGCACGCCGCGCTTCATGTCGCCCGAGCAGTTCGCGTCCGAGGCGATCGATGCGCGCTCCGATCAGTTCAGCTTCGCGGTGGCGCTGTACGAGGCGCTGTACCGGCAGGCGCCGTTCGCGGGGACCACGGCGAGCGAGCTCGCGACCAGCGTTCGCGCCGGTGCGATCACCGCGCGCCCCGCCGATACGGCGGTGCCGCTCGCGCTGCATCGCGTGCTCGAGCGCGCGCTGCGGGTCCCGCGCAGCGAGCGATACCCCGACATGCACGCGATGCTCCATGACGTCGCGGCGGCGATGCCCCGGCGATCGCGCTGGCCATGGTTCGCGGGGGGCGCGGCGGTGGTGGCGGCGGCGGCGACCGTGGCGCTCGTCCTGCGTGGCGGCGGCGAGGCGGCACCGACCACCGCGAAGCGGACCACGCTGCTGATCCCACGCTTCGCGAACACCACTGGCGATCCACGGCTCGACGACGTTCTCGATGTGGTGGCCGCCGATGTGATCTATCGGTCGACGACGCTCGAGCCGCTCGCCGGGCTCGAGCTCGTGCGCGCCGCGAAGGCGACCGGCGGCACGGATCCCGACGCGATCGCCGCGAAGCTGCCCGGCCGCACCACGATCGTCGTGCGCGGCACGGTGGGTCCGGGATTCGATGTCGCGCTCGATGGTCAGACCCGTCACGCCGGGAGCACCGAGGAGCTGGTCGTCGCGGTGGCCGACCTCGCGCGAGATCTACGCCGCCGCCGCGGCGATGACTCCGTCGCCGAGGATCCGCCGCCGTCGTCGTCGATCGACGCTCTCCACGACTACGCGCAAGCGACGCTGCAGGTCGCGAGCGGTGACTTCAAGGGTGCCGCCGATCGGCTGCGACACGCGCTCTCGCTCGATCCGCACTTCGTCACCGCGCGCGTGTCTCTCGGGCTCGTGCTCTACAACCTCAGCGATCAGAAGGGTGCGATCGCGGCGATGGAGGCCGCCATCGAGGAGGCCGACCGGCTGCCCGAGCGCCTGCGCCTGCAGTTGCTCGGCGATTACTACGGCACGATCGGCAAGTATCCCGAGGCGATCTCGGCGTACCAGCGCTACCTCGCGCGATGGCCGGGTGATGCACGCACCGAGATCAACCTGATCGCGACGGCGATCGATGCGAACGACTTCGCGCTCGCGTACGAGCTCGCGAAGCACACCGTCGAGGAGCATCCGGAGACCGATGTGGTCCGCGCGAACTTCGTCCTCGCGGAGCTCGCGACCGGCCGGCTGAAGGAGGCGACCACCGATGGCCTCCGCATGCTCGACGAGCTCCCGCGCCCGTCGGACTTCAGCTTCGCGTTCGTGGCGATGGCGCAGGTCCTGCTCGGGGACCGCGCCGGCGCGACGAGGACCTGGGGGCGGCTCGCGCGGTACAGCCCGGAGCTCGCCGCGCAGGGCATGGCCGACCAGGCGATCTACGAGGGCCGCCTCGACGATGCGTTCGCGCTCGTCGATCCGTGGGCGCAACTCGGCATCATCATGAACAGCCCGCGAGATACGCGCGCGGAGCTGCTGATGCGGAGCCGGATCCGGCTGGCGCGCGGTGATCGCGCGGGCGCGGCCGCCGATGCGACGCTCGTGATGGACAGCGGCGAGCCGCGGCCCGACTACATCGCGGCGAGCCTCGCGGTCGCGGCGGGGGACCTCGACGGCGCCGACGCGCGCGCCCACGCGTGGCAGAACCTCGACGGGCTCGAGGCGCGCATGTACGGCAAGTTGCTCGAGGGCGATCTGGCGCTCGCGCGGGGAACGCCGGCCGCGGCGGTCACCGCGTATCGCGAGGCGACGCGGATGGCGCCGCTGTGGATCGCACGCGCCCGGCTGGCGCGCGGCTACGTGGCCGCCGATCAACGTACCGAGGCGCAGCGCGAGATCGCGTGGTGTCTGGAGCACCGTGGCGAAGGTGCGGTGTTCCTGACGCCCACGGTGTCGTTGCTCGTGGAGCTGGAGGCCGCCCACAAGGCTATACTCGTGAAGTGACGTCGGCGTGGTACGGAGAAGCTCGCGAGCGATGGCCTGCGATCCAGGTCGTCGAAGCAGACCTAGCCGTCCACGTTGCTCGATTCCCCGACGCGAGCGATGGTGCGGATCTGGTCCTCGCGTTCGCGTGCGGGCAGGGGAACGCCGAGGCGCTCGCCGTGCTCGAGCGCGATTACATCGCGACGTTGCCGGTGGCGCTGCATCGGATCTGCAACGGCGGCAGCTCGGTCGACGAGGTGCTCCAGGCCGTTCGCGAGCAGCTGCTCGTGGTGCGACCGCAGGCGCCGCCGCGGATCCTCGACTACGCGGGCCGCGGCCCACTCCGCTCGTGGCTGCGCTCCGTGGCCGTGCGCACCGCGATGCGGATGAACCGCGTCGCGCCGCATGAGGTACTCGATGACGACAAGCACACGCCCGGCGCCGCCGCCGACGTCGAGCTCGCGTTCATGAAGAAGACCTACGGCGAGTCGTTCCAGCGCGCGTTCCGCACCGCGCTGGCCGCGCTCCCGGAGGACAAGCGCCTTCTCCTCAAGCAGCGCTATCGGCATCAGATGACCGTCGAGCAGCTCGGTGCGATCCACGCGGTCAACCCGGGAACGATCTCCCGGTGGGTGACCGCCGCGCGCGAGCAACTCGTCGGCGCGACGCGGTCGGCGATGATGACCGAGCTCGGCGTCGCGGGGGCCGACGTCGAGAGCATCCTCCGCATGATCCACAGCCAGATCGAGCTCAGCCTGTCCACGCAGGGCAACGCTCCACCCTGACGGCATCTCGCCCGTGTATCGTCCACGGTGATGGAACCGGCGTTGATGAGTCAGCCGCGGTACGCGCGAGGCCTCCAGCTCGTGCGCATCGGCGTCTTCATGGCCCTGATCCAGAGCCTGCTCAGCCTCGCGCTGATCGGCAAGGCGGTGACGGGTGGGCTCGACGATCCGATGAGCCTGTTCCGGTACGCGCAGTACGGCGTGTGGTCGAACCTCGCGGCTGCGATCGCGATGCTCGCCGGCGCGTTGCTCGCGTTCCCGGATTTCCGCAAGGCGCGGCTGCCGGTCCACCTCGTGGTGATCGCGATCGCGTGCTTCGCCGTCGCCTCGGGCGCGCTGTACTGGGTCCATCACGTGATGGCGGACTTCCTCGCGGTGGTCAGCGATCCCGACGGCTCCATCGAGGACATGACGAAGGCGATCAACGGCCTCGGCGTGCTCGGGTTCGCGACCACGCTCAAGGACTTCGCCTACGTGATCGGCCTGATCGCCATGATGCGCACCGTCAAGCAGTCGGCGGTGGCGAACGAGCAGTACGACCTGCGCGATGCCGCGGGCACGGTGACCCAGCTCGTGGTCGTGATGCTGGTCTCCGATGTGTTCTATCAGTTCACCTACGGCCTCGGCTCCGGCGCCAGCACGGTGCCATTTCTCGGCCTCGCGGTCGCGGTCGCGGTGGGCCTGTACTGGGTCTATTGCCACCTCCGCCTCGCGAAGTTCCTCAAGGCCGCGGCGATCCTCGTCAGCGAGCCGCACATCCTGCCGACCGCCACCGTGATCAAGGTGCCCTCCGCGGAGGCGCTCGCGCCGAAACCACGCCCGAGCGCGCCGAAGCTCCCGCGCGAGGTGACGGCCACGCCGAGCGCGCCGATCATCGTGGTCGCGCCGGATCTCCATACCGCTGCACCGCGCGCGGAGAGCAGCTCCGAAGCCGCCCCCAGCGACCGCCCGAAGTTCCTGTCCTGATCCGTGGGCGGCATCCGCCCGACGAGCCCGAGCGCTCGATAGCCGCCTCCACAACGGTCCTCGCGTGGCACGCCGAGTGCTGTACTGAGGCCGATGCGAAATCGATTGCTTACCTTGACGACCGCGGCGCTCTTGATGGGCGGCTGCGTTGCTTCCGGCCAGGCCGGCTATAGCGCGAACGCGACGGTCACGACCCCCGACCTCGTCTACATCGACTCCGACGTCCAGGTCATCGCGGACTACGACGAGCCGATCTTCTACAGCGGGAACTACTACTGGCGATTCGACGGTGGCGCCTGGTACCGCTCCAGCTATCACACGCGCGGATGGGTCCGGTACGACAACGCACCCGTTGCGATCCGTCGAATCGATCGCCCGGCGGCGTACGTCCACTATCGCGGTAGGGCCAGCGCGAGCGCGCGGTCGCAGCCGGAGATCCGTGACCACCGCGATTCGCCTCCGCCTCCGCCCGCGATCCGTGAGGAGCGGAAGGAAGAGCGCAAGGAGATCAAGGAAGAGCGGAAGGACGAGCGGAAGGACGAGCGCCGCGAGATCAAGGAGGAGCGGAAGGACGAGAGGCAGGACCGCAAGGACGATCGGAAGGACGAGAGGCAGGACCGCAAGGACGATCGGAAGGACGACAAGAAGGGGCGGCGCTAAAAACCGGATCGCGCAATGGGGTGCGCGATGCGCGCAACTCCGCGACGCGAGTCGGGTTTTGACTCTGCGCGTGACGTCGACACACGCCAGCTACCCGAGTAGCCAGAGGCGGCGATGATCGCGTGATCACTGGGACCGTGAGTTGGATCCGATGTTGCGGATGACCCACTCATGCGGACCAGCCCGGCTACCCGACTTGCCATCGTGATCTCCCTGTTCGGCGCCGCTGCGTGCACCGAGGAGCGCGAGGTCACCCCGCTATACAACCATGCCAACGCCCGGATCATCATCTCGATGAACCAGTCGCTTTCCGGAGGAGAGCAGGTCTACACCCGCGCCCGCCGCGGCAACTTCAACACGCTGGACTGCCAGAAGCTGATGACCGAGATCCAGCCGCTCACGGAGACGAGCGGCGAGAGCATCGACGGTCCGGTGGTCGACATCGCGCTGACGAAGTCGGTCTACGACAGCCCGGCCTGGATCAACCCGACCCCGGCGATGATCGCGTCGCTGGCCAAGGGCGTCGACTCGATCATCGACCTCTGCATCATGGATGGTGACAAGGAGGTCATCAAGATCGAGCGCGATCTGTTCCAGGCGTGGGACCAGGCCCGTGGCAAGGGCATCGGCGGCAAGGCCGATGACCCGAGCGGCGAGCAGCGCATCACCAGCCCACAGGCGTACGGCGAGCGCTGCGTGAGCGAGCTCGGCGAGATCCCGTTCTTCACCAAGACCGGCGAGGGCGAGTACTCGACCTATAGCTGCCTCGACTCGACGCCGATCCCGATGACGGTGACCGCGGCGAACGGCTCGGTCAGCGCGCCGCAGGACGGCACCGTCAACCAGTGCGACAACCCGCAGTACATCTACTCGCTGTGCGAGGCCGGTCCTCGCGTCGCGACGAAGATCAACGACCAGGGCACGCGCTGGGTGCTGCTCTGCCGCAAGAGCATCGGCGGCTTCACCTCGGATCAGTACAACGACATCGCGATGATCGGCTCGAACCCGTTCACCGGTAAGACCTGCTTCTTCCAGAACGCGCTGTACTCCAAGACCGATGGCGCACACGTGCCGCACCCGGCCGACAAGGAGAAGTCGGACAACCTGTGGTCCGGCGTGCACGGTGGCATCGGCAGCGGCATC
>JBBRED010000208.1:0-14837 GCA_038203335.1 Haliangiales bacterium
TCATCGCCCCAGTCGTGCGCGGTCGCGCGCTCGATCATCACCATGACCTGCAGCCGCGGATCGGAGACGTCACCGGAGATCGCGAGCGCCTCGTCGAGATCGATCACGGCATCGCGCACGCGTTGCTGGCGGTAACGCACGCGCGCACGCCCGAGGAGGGCGCGGGCTCGCGCCGTGGTGGGCGCGGCCAGGTTCCGGATCGCACCGCTCCACGCCTGGTCCGCGTCGAGCGCGCGGTGCTCGCGGTCGGCCGCCTCGCCGAGCACGCGGAACGCGGCCGCGGCCATCGCCGCCGGGCCGGCCGACTCGGCGTGCCTCGCGACCCGCGTCGCGACCGCCACATCGGAGAGCGCCCGGGTCGACCAGTAGTCGCGCGCGATCTCGTGCACTTTCGTGCGGAACGTCTCGTCCGTGGTGGCGTAGATGCCTTCCTGCACGAGCGGGCTCTTGAACATGAAGCCGCTCGCGCCCGCATCCACGATGCCCTCGGCGATGAGCTCGCGCATGCCGACATCGACATCGATCAGCTCGGTCGCGATGCCGTCGCGCTCGAGCACATCGACCGCGGCTGACAGCTCGTCGCGATCGATCTGATCACCGAGCACGGCGGCCACGCGCGCGAGCGACACCAGCTCGGGGCCGAGGTTCGCGAGCTCGCGTGCGGCGAGCCACGGGCCGAGCGCGATCGGCTCGAGACCATCGAGCGCGGTGGTATCGAGGAAGTACTCGCCGCCGGCGCGCGTGCGGATCGCGCCGCGCTCGTGGATCTCGCGCGCGAGCATCGTCAGGTGCAGCGGGTTCGCACGCGCGAGCGACACCAGCTGCCGCAGCGCCCGCAGCGGCGGATACTCGGCCGGCCGCAGCAGCGACGCGGTCATCTCCACCGCCGCGTCCTCCTCGAGCGCCGGCAACACGTCGTGCCGGTGGCGCTCGGCGGCGGCACCGAGTCGCGGGCGGCGCACGTCGAGCCGCGTGCTCGCGACGCCGAGGATCCACAGCGGGAGGGCCTCACCGCCGAGCGTGGCGTACTCGAGCGCATCGAGCAGCTCGTGATCGGCGAAGTGCAGATCGTCGAGGATCACGACCGTGGGCCGGCTCCGCGCCACCGCGCGCAAGGCATCGCCGATCGCCCGCACCGGTGGCCCCTCCGGCGTTCCGATCAGGCCGGCGAGCGGCGGTGGCTTGCCACTACCGGGGGCGGGCACGCTCGCGAGCGTGACGCGCGCACCGAGCTCGCCGATCCGCCGCGCCAGCTCGGTGGCGAACGCCGTCTTGCCGACACCGGCATCGCCGACCAGCACCGCGAACGCCGGACCCGCGAAGCCCCAGGTTCCCGATCCGCTGCGATGGTCCTGCGGCGGGAGTCCGCGCACCGCGGCGGCGGCGTCGGCGGCCAGGTCGGCGAGCAGCGCCTCGCGCCCGAACAGCTCCGGCCGATCCAGGCCCTCGACGAGCAGCCGGAACCCCGGCCCGGCCTCGTCGGCGGGGCGCGTGGCGACCTGGGTGACCGAGGCGAACGCGCGGGTCAGGATCACGCCGGTCCACGCCGAGGTCGGGATCCAGCTCTCCGGCTTCTCCACGCCTTCGCCGCGCAGCCCGGTGGTCTCGATCCGCAGTGCGTCGAGGTGCAGCGCGACCTTGGCACCCGCCGCGATCAGATCGCGCGCGAGCGCCAGACCGCTCGCGGCCGGATCGCCGTGCGCGGACCCGAGCAGAGCAGCGAGGATGCGCCGGCCCTTCTGCGACACGATCATCACGTGCCGCGCGGCGAGCGTCGCGATCATCGCGCGATCGACCTTCGCGAGCTCGATCCACACCAGCACCACCGGCTGCCGGCTCTCCGCGATCTGCGAGACCGCCGGCGCGGTGCGCATCATCGTCGGCGTGTCGCGCGTCGCGCGGAGCCGCGCCCGGAGATCCGCGATGTCGCGTGGTCGCCTGGCCGGATCCTTCGCGAGGCAATCGGCGCAGATCCCCTCGAGGGCAGCGGGCACCGAGGCCATGGCGCCGAGCCGTGGGGGGCGCAGCGCCGCGTGCGCTCGCTCGAGCGCCGCCGCATCGCCGATGAACGGTGGCCGTCCCGCGCACAGCTCGAACAGGATGCAACCGATGGCGTAGAGATCCGAGCGTACCGTCACCGCCGCCGCGTCGAAGAGCTGCTCCGGCGGCATGTACTCGAGCGAACCGACCTGCACGTTCGCGCGCGTTGGATCGTCCGGATCGTCGGGTGTCTTGCGCGCGAGGCCGAGGTCGAGAATGACGATCCGACCATCGGTGCGGCGATAGATATTGTCGGGCTTGAGATCGCGATGGATGAAGCCCGCGGCGTGCACGTGGGACAGCGCCTCGAGCGTGCCGAGGATGATCGGCACCGCCTTCTCCGCGCCGATCGGCGCGCCATACGTCAGCGACGTGATGCTCGCGCCGGCGATCTTCTCCATCGCGATCCAGGCGCGCCCGCCGGGCAAGACGCCCGTGCCATCGAGCCTCGGCACGCCGGGGGCTCCGACCGCGCCGAGCGCCTCGGCTTCGCGCGCCATGCGCGCCCGCGCGAGCTCGTGATCCGCGTGCGCGACCTTGAGCACGCTCGCGCCGAGATCCCACACCGATGCGAACCCACCGCTACCGAGCAGCGGGCCGACCGGCGCATCCCAGTGGAACGGCGCGCCGGTCTCGGCGGCTTCGGCCGCAGCCGCGATCCCCCCGTGCTCGGGGCAGGGGTGTCCCCCGGCCAGGCGGCGATGGCAGGTGACACAGCGGGCCACACCTCATCGTAGCGGCGATCGAGCGTTCACAGATCGTCTGCGACCCACAACCCGTCGGGTAGCGGATAGGGCGCCCACGACTCGGCATCGAGCGCGTCGCCATCGACCACGCCGCCCTGGATCAGCGCGCGGCTCTTCCCCACGGCGATCTTGCTCCCCAGGGCGAGCGGCGCGAGCAGACCGCGGAGGCCGCCGACATCGATCTCGGCGAGCGGCATCACGGCGAGCACGCTATCCGGTGCATCGAGCCCGATCGTCATGCCCAGCCCGCGCACCAGCTCGGTGACCTGGGCGATCACCGATGGCTGGGCCTCGGCGTAGACCGCGATGACCTCGTGCTCGGCGCCGGTGGCCGGATGGATCACCGCGTGGAGCGCCTCGTAGAACTCCCTGGGTGAGACGAAGCGATCGCGCTGCTCGGGTGCGAGCGCGCGGCCGATCGGCGCATCGATGGCCGGATCGATCTCGACCTTGGTCGACGGCCGCGGACGCGCGCCGTGGATCTGCATGTAGCTCTGCACCACGCCGGGCGCGCCGCCGAACGCCGGCTGGCCGGTCAGCATGTGAAACGAGAGCAGACCGAGCGCGTACACATCGGTGCGCGCATCGACCGGCTGCCCGCGCATCTGCTCGGGCGCCATCGCCGCCGGTGTGCCGAGCATCGAGCGAGACGACGTCAGCCCGGGGCCGACCTGATCGATCAGCTTGACCAGACCGAAGTCGAGCAGCACCGGACGCTGGCCCTCCGCATCGTGGGCGAGGATCACGTTCGATGCCTTGACGTCGCGATGCACGAGGCCGGCGAGGTGCGCGATCGCGAGCGCATCGCAGAGCGGCTTCAACACCTTCAGCATGTCCGGAGGTGCCATCGCGCCGGTCTCGTGCAGCACCTCGCGCAGGCTCGGACCCTCGAGGTATTCGAGCACGAGGAACGGCCGCCCGTCGTCGAGCGAGCCGTGGCTGAGCGCGCGAACCACGCTGCGGTGGTGCAATCGCTCGATCGCCTCGAGCTCGCGCTGGAACCGGGTCAGGGCATCGATCGAGCGAACGAGCTCGAGGTGAAGGATCTTGATCGCCACCACCTCTCCGCTCTCCGAGGTCGCCCGCCACACCTGACCAAACCCACCCTCGCCAACGAGGCGGTCGAGGGTGAACCCGGGGACGATGGGAGTCTCCACGAGGACGTGATTATCATCTACTTCGCGGGCGCGCGCCTTTCCGCGCCATGGGTGCAGCCTTTTGCTGCAGGCTAATTAATTACCCGAGACGTTGACCTTGATGACCTCGGTCCAGGGAATCCCCGAGGCGTCGGTACAGGTCGTGTAGTTCGGCGACGTGAACGAGCAGACGCTGGCGCAGGTACCTGCATAGATGAACCCGCACATGCTGGGCGCGCCGACACCGTCGTCACCGTGCGCGCAGAGCCGGGTCTTGAGCGTCGGGTACGTCGGCCGGTTCAGGACGTCGACGTCCGCACAGACGTTGCGCGAGTTGGTGCCGAAGAAGATGTCGCCGTAGTACGCGCCTTCCTGGACGTTGTATCCGCCTTCGCCGGAGAGATAGAGCTGGGGATGTCCACCGCGCATCGACAGGTTGACCGATGTGCCGGAGTAGTTCGAGCGCGCGAGCATGCAAGCGCTGACCCAGTGAGAGTTCGTCGCCGAGAGGGCGCTCGAGGTCCAGCTCGGCGCGATCCCGAGCGAGCCGACGAACGTGTACGAACCGGTGGTGATGCTCTGTGTGCTGTCGAGCGCGCAGCTGACGAGATAGGCCAGGTACGCGCGGCCATCCGCGGTCCCGGCATACGGCTGGATCGCGTAGCTGGTCAACGCCGCCGAGTTCAACCACGTCATCTGGATCTGCGATGGGACCATGCCGTTCGCGGCGAGGCGCGGCGTGTCCGTGGTGGGGCCGTCGATGGAGCTGTCGTCGTCGACCTGGTCGACGCACGCACCGGTGACAGTGGAGAGAGAGATGAGAGAACAGACCAGAATTGACTTCATACGCGCCTCCTTGCTTTCGCGGCCCTACATCGGCCGCAGTCACTTCGGCGTGTAGGGCGAAGAGTCATGTTTGTTCGTGGCGGCAGCGCACGTGCCAGTGCGCGCGTGGGACGTTGGAGTGCGATCGGCAATTCTCGTTGGTACTCCAAGGATGTCGCCGTCGCTCCCTACATGGAGCACTCCCTCAACCGTGGTACGGTTGACCATCGGTGTTCGAGAACGTTATCGAAGCGATGGTCGATGCGGTGCTGGTGGTGGATGTGGAGGGGCGAGTTACCCTCGCGAACACGGCCGCAACGCACCTCACAGGTTATACGTTCGATGAATTGCGCCTGACTCCCGTCGCGCGGCTCCTGATCGACGACAGCTCGGGCCTGCGCACCGTGGTGCGCCGCCGGATCGAAGAGGGCGACGTGATGCGGCGCGAGGAGTCGTGGCTCGTCGGCAAGAACGGCGTGCGCGTGCCGGTCTCCGTCACCGGGTCGCCCGTCCTCAACCCCGAGGGCGGGCTCGAGGGCATCGTCCTCGTCGCGCGCGACGTTCGCGAGCTCCGGCAGCTGCTCGCCGACAAGGAAGCCGAGATCAAGCGGCGCACGCTCGCCGAGGATGCGCTGCGCACCGCGAAGGCCTCGATCGAGGAGCAGCTCGATCAGACGCGCGGTTCGCTGCTGCTGGCGGAGCGCCGGGCCACCCTCGGCACGCTCGCCGGCGGTGTGGGCCACGAGCTGCGCAACATCGCTCAGATCCAGGTCGCGGCGGTCGACGAGCTGACCGGTGCGCTCGAGGCCGGTGAGGACGTCACGAAGATGGTGCGCGAGGTCATCGGCGATCTCGAGCGCGTGGGCGAGCACATCTCGCAGCACGGCCAGCGGCTGATGCAGCTCGCGCGTCCCGGTCCGGATCACGTGCTGCCGGTGGATCTCGATCTCATCGTGCGCGACGTCGTCGCGATGCTTCGCGGTGCCGGCAAGCTGCGACGCCTCGACATGATCACCACCGTCGGTGAGGGACTGCAGGTCACCGTCAATCGCACCCGCATCGAGCAGATCCTCGTGAACCTGATCGTCAACGCGGTGGACGCGATCGGCGAGCAGAACGGCACGATCACGATCGACGTGCGCCCGACCGGCGACGAGAAGCGCGTGGTCTGCACCGTCACCGATACCGGCACGGGAATCCCGCTGGATCAGCTCGAGAAGATCTTCCAGCCGTTCTTCACGACCAAGCCCGAGGACCGTGGTACCGGCCTCGGTCTCCCCGTGGCACGCGAGATCGTGCAGAGCTACGGAGGAAACCTGACCGTGGCGTCGACGGTCGGCGCCGGCACCACGTTCACGTTCGACCTTCCGCGCTGACTACGAGCCCGGAATCAGCTCGAACGTGCCGCCGTCCGTCTTCTTGCCGCGCAGCACGCGATAGTCCCCGCCCCACTGCTCGACGAGCAGCGTATCCTCGCCCGGCGCGCCGTAGAGCCACCACCGGCAGCGCTCGACGTGTCCCGCAGGTCGATCCTTCTTCAGATCGCCGAGCGGGCCAATATCGCCATGGAGCTGACAGGTCGCCGCGCCGCGCTTGTCGAGGACGTACCGGACCTCGCCGATGACCAGCGCCTCGGGCGGGTAGCCCGCGAGCGCCTGGGTGTCGTCCTGCACGAGCATCCGCATCGCGGCGCCGCCGATGCGCTCGATCCCGACGTAGAGCCAGCGGATATCGGTGTTGTCGACGACGCGCGCCCCCGACCAGCGGTGGCCGTCCTCGTCGTAGGAGATCAGACCCTCGCAGAGGAAGTCCTTGCCGTCGATCGTCAGCACGTCGTCGACGCGCAGATCGCGCACCGTTCGCTCGATGAGGTTGTCGCCGGTCCCGGCCGACAGCTGCCGCGGGGAGGAACCGCCGCCGACCTGCTTCCGGCGCTCGTTGGCCGCGATACCCACGGCGGCGGCGGCACCGACGACCGTGAGCAGCACGAGCAGGATCCAGATCACGATTCGTGATAAACGAAATCTCCTTCCGACGCCATGCCCGTCATGAACATCATCGAAGCGGTTCGCAGCGCACTGCAGACGCAGATGCGCGCGGATCCCCGCATGGTCGTCCTCGGTGAGGACATTGGAAAGTTCGGCGGTGTGTTCCGCGCGACCTCCGGCCTCTACGAGGAGTTCGGCGGCGACCGCGTGATCGACACGCCGCTCGCCGAGGCTGGCATCATCGGCACCGCGATCGGCATGGCGCTGTACGGACTGCGCCCGGTCCCGGAGATCCAGTTCGGCGACTTCATCTTCCCCGCGTTCGATCAGATCGTGAACGAGCTGGCGAAGTTCCGGTATCGGTCCGGCGGGCAGTACTCGTGCCCCGTCGTGATCCGCACGCCGGTCGGCGGCGGCATTCGCGGCGGTCACTACCACTCGCAGTCGCCCGAGGCGCTGTTCATCCACACGCCCGGCCTGAAGGTCGTCGCACCGTCGAACCCGTACGACGCCAAGGGGCTGCTGCTCGCCTCGATGCGACAGAACGATCCGGTCCTGTTCATGGAGCCGAAGCGAATCTATCGCGCGAGCCGCGGCGAAGTTCCCGAGGGAGACTACGAGATCGAGCTCGGCAAGGCGGCCGTCACGCGCGAGGGCTCTCAGGTCACGCTGATCGCGTGGAGCGGCATGGTCTCGATCGCCGACCAGGCGGCGGTGCTCGCCGACGCCGCCGGCATCTCCGCCGAGGTGCTAGACCTCCGCACGCTGATGCCGTTCGACCTCGAGACGATCCTGGCCTCGGTCAAGAAGACCGGGCGCTGCGTGATCGTCCACGAGGCGCCGCGCACCTGTGGCTTCGGCGCCGAGCTGATCGCCTCGATCCAGGAGCGCGCGATCGCATACCTCGAGGCCCCGATCCTGCGGGTCACCGGCCTCGATACCCCGTTCCCCTACAGTCTCGAGCACGAGTACATGCCCAACGCAGATCGCGTGATGAACGCGATCCGCCAGACGCTGGAGTGGTAGCCATGGCATTCGATTTCTACATGCCGGATATCGGCGAAGGCGTTGTCGAGGGCGAGATCGTGGGCTGGAAGGTCAAGGTCGGCGACATCGTCAAGCTCGACCAGCCGCTCGTCGAGGTGATGACCGACAAGGCCACGGTCGAGTTGCCCTCGCCGCGCGCGGGCACGGTCACGAAGATCAACTACAAGGACGGAGACATCTGCCCCGTCGGCAAGATCCTCGTCGTGATCGAGGAGGCCGGTGGCGGGGCGAAGGTGACACCCTCCGCTCCGCCTCCGTCGCACCACGCGCCGGCGCCGGTCGCGGCTCGTCCCGCCGCCCATGGTGGCGGTCAGCAGATCGAGGTCGTGGATGCGACCGCGTCGCGCGCCCGCGTGCTCGCCACCCCGGCGACCCGCAAGCTCGCACGCCAGCTCGGCGTCGAGATCGGCAGCGTCCCCGCCACCGGCAAGCACGGCCGCGTCACCACCGACGACGTCAAGAACTTCGATGGCAACGGCGGGGCGATGGTTCGCCACCAGCCGCCGGTCGCCAGCGCGAAGAGCGCGCTCGGCTACGCCGAAGAACGGGTTCCGCTGCGCGGCATGCGGAAGAAGATCGCCGAGGCGATGGCGCGCTCGGTCCGCACCGCGGCGCACTTCACGTACGTCGAGGAGATCGACATGACCGAGCTCGTCGCCGTGCGCGACCGAGCGAAGGCTCGCGCCGCCGAGCGCGGCGTGAAGCTCAACTACCTGCCGTTCATCGTCAAGGCGATCGTCTCCGGCCTCAAGAAGTGGCCGATGCTCAACGCGAGCCTCGACGAGACCACGCAGGAGATCGTCCTCAAGAAGTACTACAACATCGGCATCGCGGCGCAGGGCCCGTACGGCCTCGTCGTGTCCACGGTGCGCGATGCGGATCTGCGATCGATCTTCGATATCTCCCGCGAGATCGATCGGCTCGGCGAGGCGGTCCGGACCAACACGGCCACACGCGACGACCTGACCGGCTCGACGTTCACCGTCAGCTCGCTCGGCAAGCTCGGCGGCGTGCTCGCGACGCCGATCATCAACTTCCCCGAGGTCGCGATCGTCGGCGTCCACAAGATCGAGGAGAAGCCCGCGGTGCGCGGCGGCCAGATCGTGATCCGCAACCTGATGAACCTGTCGATCAGCGTCGATCACCGCCTCGCGGATGGGTACGACGGCGCGATGTTCTTGCAGGACGTGAAGTCCTTGCTCGAGGATCCGACCACGATGTTCATGGAGATGGTCTAAGCTCGAGGTCGGGTGGGACGTCAGCACGACCGACCGGAGACGAGCGCGCAGGCCTACGAGGCCAAGCCTGCGCTCGCGAACTGGTACCTGATCGTCTCCGGCGACGCCGCGGCCCCGAGCTCGCGCGTCATCCCGCTCGTCGAGGATGCCGAGCTCGTGTTCGGTCGCGACGCGGATGTCGAGCTGCCGATCGAGCATGACTCGGTGTCACGCCGCCACGCGCGGATCCGCCGCCGCGGCGAGCAGATCACCATCGAGGACCTGCAGAGCCGCAACGGCACGCTCGTGAATGGCCAGCCGATCACCGCGCCACGGCGGGTCACCGCGGGCGACGTGATCCGCGTCGGCCCGGCGCAGGCGATCGTCGCCGCATCCAGCCCGGTGCGCCACGGCCGGCAGGTCGCCACGGTCAACGAGCTCGAGGACCGCCTCGCCGCCGAGGTCGACCGCGCCGTGCGCTATCACCGTCCGCTCGGCCTCGTGATGCTCCGGCTCGAGGGCCCGGTCGAGCTGATGACCGAGCACGTCGAGCAGCTCCTGCATCAGCTCCGCCGCATGGACCTGATCGCCGAGTACGGTGCCGACGAGCTCGCGCTCGTGTTGCCGGAGACGGATCGCGAGGCCACCGCCGCCGTCGCGCGGCGCGCGAGCTCGGTGCCCGTGGGCCTGTCGGCGAGCACCGGCACCGCCGCGTTCCCGGGCGATGGTTCGCACGTCGGCGAGCTGATCGGCGTGGCACGCGATCGCCTGCGCGGCGCACCGATCGGCCATGCGCCGCAGCCGGTGATCACCGATCCGCTGATGAAGCAGGTGATGGCCCTCGCGCGGCAGGTCGCCGCCTCGATGATCCCCGTCCTGATCGTCGGAGAGACCGGCGTGGGCAAGGAGGTCGTCGCCGAGGCGATCCACCGGCTCGGGCCACGGCGCGATGGTCCGTTCGTTCGCAAGAGCTGCGCGGCCCTCTCGGAGGCGACCGTCGAGGCCGAGCTGTTCGGGCACGACGAGCGCGTGGGCTGGCTCGAGGCCGCGATCGGCGGCACGCTGTTCCTCGACGAGGTCGGCGAGCTTCCGCCGAGCTCGCAGGATCGTCTCCACCGCTCGCTCGAGCACTACGACGTGCGCCTGATCTGCGCGAGCCATCGCGATCTGCCCGCCGAGGTCGCGCGCGGTCGGTTCCGCGCCGAGCTGTACGAGCGGATCAGCGGATTCTCGATCCCGGTGCCGCCGCTTCGCGATCGTCGCTCCGAGATCGAGCCGCTCGCGATCCAGTTCGCGAAGGAGCTGTCGAGCACCGGCACCGTCGGACCCGAGGCGCTCGAGGTGCTGCGCGCCTACGCGTGGCCCGGAAACGTGCGCGAGCTGAGAAACGCGATCGAGCGCGGTCTCGTGGTCTCCGGCGGCGCGCGGATCGATCCGCAGCACCTGCCCGATCGCCTGCTCGAGCGCTACGGCGGCGATGCCGGCGCTCGGCCGCAGATCGACGTGCGCGCACGCGTGGCCGAGGTCGAACGCGAGGCCGTGATCGACGCGCTCGAGGCAACGAACAACAACCAGACCCGCGCCGCGAAGAAGCTCGGCATCAGCCGGTTCGCGCTCATCCGCCTCCTCGACAAGCATGACCTCCGCGGCCGCTAACCGAGGCGTCGTGGCACCGCTTCCCGGTCGCGACTTGTAGTACGACGGCCGCATGAACGACGCGTCGGTCTGGTACATCGGCATCCACGGCCAGCAGCAGGGCCCGCTCGGTACGCAGCAGGTCATCGACATGATCCGCGGCAACCAGCTCGATCAGACCGCCTACGTCTACGGGCAGACCCAGCCGCAGTGGACGCCGATCGCGCAGGTCGCCGCGTTCGCACCGATGTTCGCGAACGCCCAGCCACCGCCACCGCCACCGCCGCCCGGCCCCGCGCCCGTCGTCGCCGATCAGATCGAGTTCGAGATCTTCGGCGGCGAGATGCAGTTCGTCGAGATCGTCCTCGATCCCGGCGAGGCCGCGGTCGCGGAGGCCGGCTCGATCTTCTACATGGACGCCGGCATCCGCATGGAGACGATCTTCGGCGATGGCAACGCGCAGCAGCAGGGCTTCTTCGGCAAGCTCGCCGCCGGCGCGAAGCGCGTATTGACCGGCGACTCGCTGTTCATGACGATGTTTGGCAACGGCGCGAAGGAGCGGCAGAAGGTCTCGTTCGCGGCGCCGTACGCCGGCAAGATCATCCCGATCGATCTGCGCCAGCACGGCGGCTCGCTGGTGTGCCAGAAGGACGCGTTCCTGTGCGCGGCGAAGGGCATCTCCGTCGGCATCGCGTGGAGCAAGAAGCTCGGCGCCGGCCTGTTCGGCAGCGAGGGCTTCGTCCTCCAGAAGATCGAGGGGCACGGCCTCGCGTTCATCCACGCCGGCGGCACCGTCGTCGCGAAGGAGCTCGCCGCCGGCGAGACCCTCCGCCTCGATACCGGGTGCCTCGTCGCGTTCGAGCCGCGCGTCAGCTACGACATCCAGTGGGTCGGTGGCTTCAAGACCGCGCTGTTCGGCGGCGAAGGCGGGTTCTTCACCACGCTCACCGGCCCGGGAAAGATCTGGCTGCAGTCGCTGCCGTTCTCCCGGCTCGCCGGCCGCATGCTCGCCGCCGCGGCCGCCTCCGGCTTCGAGCGTGAGAACGAGCGACCGGCGAGCTCGGGTCCGAAGTAAGTCGTGCGGATCGCGCACATGGGATGACATCCTCCAGCGGGCGCCCCCACTACCCACGTGAGGCTCCCGAAGATCCGCAGATCTAGCCACGATCGCGATCGGCGCACCGCTTGCTCGGTGTCCCGACATGCGCGCACTTCTCCTCGCTGTCGCGGTTCTGACCGGTTGTGGCTCCGATACCCTCGGGGATGACACCGCCTATCGCCGCCTCGTCGACGGCTATCAGAGCTACGACGCATGCGCGGCCGCCGGGTTCTCCGCGTGCTACCAGTCGCTGACGTTGTGCACGACGGGCACGGTCCGAATGGAGCTCGACCCGCAGCGGCAGGAAGGCAGGTACACGCTCGACGGCGACGTCGCGATCGCCGCGTTCCCCGCGATGACGGTGCGGTTCGACCTCGAGGCCCAGACCTCGAGCCAGCTGCCCGGCCGCCCCTGGGAGCTGGTGGAGCCGGTCGTCTACGATTGCCCCTGACATCCGTGTCGCGGATGACTGCCACGGGGTCATCTGACGGCAGGCAACTCGTTGATTACACGGAGATCCGAGTGGCCCCAGCGTTGCGATAGGGAGGTCATCATGCGCACCTTCCTCGCCGTCGCCGCCCTCATCCCCGCCGCGCTGACCCTGCTCCCCGGCTGCCCGTTCGGCTGCGGTGGCTTCGAAGGTCGCGGCGACACGATGTACCGCAGCACCACCGGCGACTCGGTGATGCTGTGCGCGAACGGCGGGTACTCCGCGACCATCAAGAACGCGGAGTCGGAGGGCGTGTACGAGTGGAGCGACGAGGTCCGCGCGAGCAACCCGGAGACCGGCGCGCGCACGTTCTCGCTCGTCACCGATGCGAGCGGCGCGACGTCGTCGCCCGAGCTCGGCGCCGGCTGGACCGTCGCGACGCTCGACAAGGTCGAGCTCGACCACGCGCACGTCATGTGCGCCGACATCGAGACGCGCGCGTGGTGGACCACCGCGAACAGCACGTCGTTCCTCCCGAAGCCGGCGGCGTTCAAGAAGGTCGCCGCGGGCTTCGAGACCGTGGATGCCTGCTACGAGGCGCAGGCCGCCGGTGACTACCCCGAGGCGGCGCTGTGCGAGGACGAGCTGCTCGCGTGCTCCGATGGGCGCGTCAAGCTGAACCAGGGCCAGAGCCTCGCGGTCGGCACGTACAGCGCGCAGTTCGGCGCGCTCAGCGTTCGCCCGGATGCGACGAGCTTCCTGGGTGCGTTCGACGGCGTGTTCTCCTCGAGCGGCACGCTGACGTCGAAGACCGCGGGCGGCTCGACCAGCATCTGGCACCAGGTCCCGGTCGCCGAGATGTCGAACGGCACGTCCTGCATGTAGACTCCGGCGCATGGCTTCCCTCGCAGTCGCGCCGTTGTCGGGCGCGTTCTCGTACTTCGATGGCGACCTCGTCGCGAAGGCCCGCGGCCTGTTCCAGCTCATCCGCGAGGATGGAACCCCGGTCGACGAGGCATCACTCGCCAACCTCGATCGCGACCTCGCCCGCCGCCTGTTCGAGAGCATGGTGCGCATCCGCGTCACCGACGCCCGCATGATGGCGCTCCAGCGCCAGGGCCGGATCGGGTTCTACGGGGAGGCCGTCGGTCAGGAAGCGGCGATCGTCGGGTCCGCCGCGGTCACCCGCCCCGAGGACTGGATCGTTCCTGCGCTGCGCGAGGCGGGCGTGGGCCTGTACCGCGGGCTCACGCTCGATAGCTACATCGCGCAGATCTTCGGCAACGCCGCGGATCCCACGAAGGGCCGGCAGATGCCGTGTCACCCGTGCGATCGCGAACACCACTACGTCGTGATGTCGTCGTGCGTGTCGACCCAGATCCCACACGCGGTCGGCATCGCGATGGCGATGAAGATCGCGAAGGACCCGGGCGTGTGCTTCGGCTACATGGGCGACGGCGGCACCAGCGAGGGAGACTTCCACGTGGCGCTCAACTTCGCCGGCGTGCGGCAGGCCCCGTGCGTGCTGATCTGCCAGAACAACCAGTGGGCGATCTCCACGCCGGGCTCGGTGCAGACCGCGTCGGAGACGATCGCGCTCAAGGGCATCGGCTACGGTGTCGAGGCGCTGCGCGTCGATGGCAACGACGTGCTCGCCGTCTATCACGCCGTCACCTACGCCGCCGACAAGGCGCGCCGCGGCGATGGCCCGACGTTCCTCGAGTTGCTCACGTATCGCGTCAGCGCCCATTCGTCGTCCGACGATCCATCGCGCTATCGCGACGAAGCGGTCACCGAGGTGTGGAAGGGCCAGCGGGATCCGATCCGCCGGTTCGAGGCGTATCTGATGACGCGCGGCTGGGTCGCGGCCGGCGAGCGCGAGGCTCTCGCGGCGACCATCGAGGTCGACGTGCGCGATGCGATCGCGCGCCAGGAGCAGATCGGCGCGCCTGCCCTCTCCACCTTGATCGACGATGTCTACGAGGAGCCGACGTGGAACCTGCGCGAGCAGCTCGACGTGATCACGGCGCTCCCGCGACCGAAGAACCCCCACCACCACGGGTGAGCGAGCGCGGTGCGCATCGTGCGCTCGGCTAGGCGGCCGCGCGCGAGGCGAGTCCCGCGATAGGTACGCGGATGTGGAACGTGGTGCCGGCACCGGGCGTGCTATCGAGCGAGAGCGAGCCACCGTGGCGCTCGACGATGATGCTGCGCGCGATCGCGAGCCCCTGGCCGGTCCCGCGACCGACCTCCTTGGTCGTGAAGAACGGGTCGAACATGCGCTCGAGAACCGCGTCGGGAATGCCGGTCCCGGTATCGGAGATCGAGATCACCGCGAAGTCACCTTCGTGACGCGTCTCGACCGTGATCACTCCGCGCTTGTCCGTGTCGCGAACGACATCGCCGATCGCGTGCGCGGCGTTGACGATGATGTTGAGGATCACCTGGTTGATCTCGCCCGCGAAGCACGAGACCTGCGGAACATCTCCGAACCGCGTCTCGATCTCGGCGACGTACTTGTACTCGTTGACGGCGATCGTCAGCGTGCTCTCGATCGCGCCGTTGAGATCGAGCGACGTCATGTCCGAGGAATCGGGATGCGCGAACTCCTTCATCGAGCGCACGATCTTCGCCACGCGCGCGAGTCCGTCGAACGCACGCTGGAAGCCCCTGG
>JBBRED010000209.1:0-14836 GCA_038203335.1 Haliangiales bacterium
TCGCGAGCAGCACTCGATCAGCAGCCATCACCTGCTCGCGGGCCTCGTCCCGCGTGGTCAGCGCGGACGCGGACGCCTCGGCGTCGACCACGCAGATCACGCCGGCCGGCAGCACGCGATCGCGGATCTTCTCGGGGACGCGGACCAGGCCGTCGAGGATCGCGGCCGGCTCCGCGATCCCGGTGGTCTCCAGCACCACGTGGTCGGGCTCGCTGCGCGCGATGATGTCTCCGATCCCGTCCCACAGATCGTTCTTGATATCGACCTTGCAGCACACGCAGCCGCCGGCGAGCTCGAGCACGTCGCCGCCGCGGCCGATGATCAGCTGGGTGTCGATCGAGATCCGCCCGAGCTCGTTGACCAGCACGGCGATCTTCTTCCCCGTCTGCGCCGCGAGCATGCGGTTGAGCGCGGTCGTCTTTCCGGCGCCGAGCCAGCCGGTCAAGATCGTGAAGGGAACGCGGTCGCCCATCCCGTCACCCGCTAGCGGCGGTGCAGCACGCGCTCGACGACGTTCGCGAGGACGTCGCGGACGAACGGGCGCACCACGAACGCTTCGGGACCACCGTCCGCGTTGACGTCGAAGATGTCGATGTACGAGGACGTCATCATCACGATCGGGATATCGGTCGTGCCCTGGTCGCCCTTGATGCGGCGGCACACCTCCGCGCCGTCGATCTTCGGCAGGTCCGAGTCGAGCAGGATGACGTCGGGCGGCTCGTGCTTGACGCGCGCGAGCGCCGAGGCGCCGTCGCGTGCCACCTGCACGACGTGACCGCGCCCCGACAGGACCTTCACGATCAGCCGGACCACATCCGGTTCATCGTCGATCACCAGGACGCGCGCCATGGTCCAGCCTACCCCGCGCTCACTCGTCGATGACGGAGCGCAGGCAGGTTTTCGCGACGGGGGTCTCCCAGTCGCGCTTGTTCACGAAGTACGCGCGGATGTTGCCGTCGCGGTCGATCAGAGCGCTCTCGGGAACCGCCTTGATGCCCCACGCCGCGGTGATCGCGCCGATCGTGCCATCGCCCGAGGGCGGATCGAGCAGCACCTTGAACGGGACGCCCTGCGGCAGTGCCTCGCTGTACGCCTTGAGCGCGCCCGCCATGTCGACCTTCTCGGGCATCCGGTAGGCCGGCGCGAGGCCCTCGACCAGCGCCGAGAGCACGTCGGTCCAGTTGTGGTCGGAAGCGAGCGCGAGCACGACGAAGTCATCGCTCGCCAACTCGTCGGCCATCCCGCGGAGCGCCGGCTTCTCGGTCTTGCAGACCCCGCACCACGACGCCCAGAAGTTGAGCAGCACGACCTTGCCGCGAAAGTCGGAGAGCTTGACCGGCTGACCCTTGTGGTCGATGGCGGTGAAGTCGGGCGCGCGGACCGGCAGGCTGCACGCCGCACCGCTGGGACACAGCGCCGCAACGAGCGGCAGGTCGCCCTTGAGTCCCCGGCAGGCCGCCTTGGTCTCGCGCGCGGCCGCGTTCGGGACCATCCAGAGGAACATGGCCGCCATGACGATTCCGAGGATGGCAACACTCCCACCGACCAAGATCAGCCGAGGCTGAATCACGATGCCTTTTGCAGGCGGCGACGTCTCGGCCATCAGCCACACCTTAGCCGATTCTCCGCTATGCTCAAAGGCATGTCGGTGCGCGGCGCGCTCAGCACCATGCCCGCCGAAGACGTCCTCGAATGGGTCGCCCGGCGCAAGCTGTCGGGCCCGATCACGTTCGATCGGCGCGGGCTCGTGCGCAGCCTCGTGATCGAGGAGGGCCAGATCGTGTGGGCGAGCTCGAATCGCCGCGACGAGCAGCTCGGCGTGATCCTCGTTCGGAGCGGCCTGGTCGCGGAGCGCGCGCTCGCCGATGCGCTCGAGACCCGGGCGGAGACCGGCGTGCCCCTCGGCAAGGTGCTCCAGATGTCGGGCCTGATCACCGAGATCGACCTGGTCGAGATCCTGGCGACCAAGATCCGGGAAGCGGTGACGGACATCATCACCTGGACCGATGGGACCTTCGACGTTATTCCCAAGGCGCAACCGCCCGCCACCGGCGTCGTGGCGCAGCTCGCCATCGACATCTGCCTGACCGTCGCCCGGCGCCGGGCCAACCGGATGAGCCAGATCATGGGCGTCCTCGGTGCGGATGACGTGACGTTCTATGTGCCACCGAGCGCCAAGCCCCCGGCGAGCGAGGATGGCTCGGTGCTCGATCACCAGAAGATCTGGGCCCTCGCGGGGGATCGCCGGAGCGCGGCGGACATCGCGGCCTCGTTCGCCGGCGAGCGTTATGGCGTGTACGACGCGCTTGTCAGGATGGTCGAGGACGAGCTGCTCACCGTGGACCGCCGCCACCGCGAGCGCACGAACTCCGCCGTCGAGCTCGCCGCTGGCGCGCGCGGTCGACTGCGCCAGGGCGATCGCGCCGGTGCACTGGCGATGGCCACGCAGGCGCTGCACCAGGATCCGAGCGACGCCGAGGTGCGCAAGACGTTCGCGCAGATCGAGCGCGCACGCGTGGCCGAGGTCGCGAAGCAGCTGCTGTCGCGCCATCGCGTGCCGCGCCGGTTGATCGCGGACCTCACGTCTCCGCCGCCCGAGCTGCAGCTCACCGACGCGGAGATCGAGCTCGCCGAGCGCGTCGATGGCCGCTGGGATCTGCTCTCGCTGATCCGGTCCGCGAGCGTTCGCGAGGCCGAGGCCCTGCTCGCCTTCTCCCGACTCGCCGAGGTCGGCGTGGTCGATCTCGGATAGACCATGGAAGCCGTCGTACCCACCGCGATCGATCGCCAGCGCCTGTTGCCCCGTAGTGGCATCGGCGTCGACGGCGCCTGGCTCGTCATCGCGCCGCCGGGAAACCCGATCATCCGCCTCGATGCGCGCCTGCTCGATCGCGTGGACCTGATCGGCCGCTCGCCGACCGGGCCGCTCGTGTGGTCGGGCGTGGCGACCGCCGGGTTCGCGGCGGCCGCGCTGTCGATCGTGCCGGGCGGCGTGTTCGCGTGCGCCGGCCTCGCGTACCTCGCACACGAGCGGTTCAGCGAGGCGCGCCGCCGCTCGCGCAGCCGCGATCTCCTGCTCGCGCTCGGCGACCTGGAGGTCGCGCTCCACGTCGCCGATGGCCCCGAGGCCGCGAAGGGCATCACGGAGCAGCTCGCGCCGTACACGCGCGACGCACCGATCACGCGCCCCGAGGTCTACGAGGACGCGAAGCGCCGGATGCGCGCCCAGGCCGAGGGCAAGGGCGAGGCCTCCGCGATGCGCGAGATCGAGAGCGCGCTCCTCGTCGGCGAGGACGTGGTCTACCTGCGCGGCGATTACCTGCAGGTCGGCCAGGTCGCGTTCCGGATCTCCGAGGTCCGCGAGTACGCGCTGCGCGGTGCGAACCTGCCGCTGACCGGCGGTCGCCTGCTGCAGGCTGCGATGGGCCTCCTCGTCGTCGCCGCCGATGGCCGCGCGAAGGCCGGCGAGGACGTGCAGATCCTGTCGAAGCGGATCGCCGACTACGAGTCGTGGTCCGGTCACACCGCCGGCCGGTAGTCAGCTCGGGGCGGTCATCAGGCGGAGCTCGAACGAGGTGCCCTGCCCCGCCTCGGAGGCGGCGTCGATCGTCGCGCCCCATGGCATCAGCTCCGCCCGCACCGAATCGCCGATCGCGGCCGCTCGATCGCTGCCGATGCCGTTGTCGGCGACCAGCACCAGCGCCCAGGCCTCCTCGATCGTGACGCGCACGGTGAGCGTGCTGCCCGCGAGGGCCCGCGCGCTCTCCGCGCAGATCGCCACGAGCTGCGCCACCTGGAGCGCGAGCGCGCCCGAGCTACCGCGCACCGCGGTCGGCCCCGCCAGATCGATCAGCAGCTCGATGCCAGGTCCGAGGTGATGGCCCGCGAGGCGCAGGCCGAGCTCGACGGAGGCGGAGAGATCGAACCAGCCCGGTGGATCGTCGTCGAGCGCGCGATCGAGCTCGTCGAGGCGGCGCGCGAGGGACGTGGACTCGAGGTACGCCGCAGCCAGATCCTGGCGGAGCGTCTGCAGCGAGCGCCACGGATACGGCGTGGGTCCGGTCGAGCTCGCGACGTGACGCTCGAGGTGATCGACCACGAGCGCGAGGCGATCGCGCAACCCGCGCAGCGGATCCGCGAGCTGCCGCGCGATCTCGATGGCGACCTCTCCCGCGATCGGCGAGTGCGGATCGTCGCTCACAGGCTCCCCGTCAGCAGCAGCCAGGTCTGCGTGACGCCACCGGTGTTGAGCCCACGCGCCGCTCCGACCTCGAACGTGCCGGGGATGAAGTAGCCGAAGTACGCATCGAGGCGCAGCGCCGCGCCCACGCTCGTCCGCAGGTTGCGATCCGCATCGAACCGCACGTCGAACGCCGTGCCGATGTCGGAGAGCAGCGCCATGTGGAGGCGGCGGATGTAGAGCGGGATGGTGCCGATGCCGTGCTCGATCTGCAGCAGCTCCTGCCGGTACTCGAGGTTGAGCAGGTGGTACTGGTTACCGGCCACGGTGCGCGCCGGATAGCCTCGGAGGTAGCCCGTGACACCGACGCGGGTGCTATCGACGATCGCCTGCGCGATGTCCTGCGACGGCAAGCCTCCGAGGCCGAACGATCCTGTGCGCACGAGATCACCCGCGCGCAGCGAGCCCGCGATCCGCGCGGCGATCACGGGCGTCTTGCCCCACAGCCGCCGCGCCGTGCTCGACGAGTAGCTGAGGGTCACGTTGCGGTACTTCGCGCCGAGAGCCGGGTGATCGAAGCGCAGCGCCACCGCCGCATCGAAGCCGCTCTGCGTGCCCAGGCCATAGGTCACCGACTTCGTCGTCGAGAATCCGAGCCGCGTGCCCACGCCCGCCTGCACGTAGTTCGTGTTCGGGATGGTCGGCACGCGCATGTTCGGATCGAGCCCGAACATCGGAGTTCCCACCTGACGGAACCAGTCGACGTCGTAATCGAACGACATCGTCCAGCTCCTGCCCGGCCGGGACTCGAACGGCACGCTGGTCGACACGGTCCCGCTCCAGTCCTCCTCGCGGAACGTCTTGTTGACGCCATCGATCTTGTAGCCGCCGCGATCCACGAGCGTGCGCGACATCGCGAGCCGCATCGGGAACCGCAGCCCGGTGTAGCCGTACGATCCGCCGATGTTCGTGCGGCCCGTCTCGAGGTTCGTCCCGATCGCGAGGTTGTAGAAGTGGAGCCCCACCGCGTCGGACCCGCCGGTCTGGATCGATGCGATCGGCGCGTCGCCCATGTCGATCGTGCCGGTCCAGGTCTGCGGCGACAGGGTCTCGACAGGCCGATAGGGCCGCGGCGCGGTGACCGTGGCCTCGTCATCGCGGATCACGACCGGCGGCGGCTTGTCGTCGAGCATCTCGTGCGCGGGCAGCCAGCGCCCCGGCTCGAGCGGGACCTCGAAGAGGTCGAAGCCGCCCTTCGCGACGGCGCCGAGGAACACCATGCGCGTTCCATCGGGCGAAGCCTTTGGCTGGAACGCACCGCCGAGAACGTTCGTCACCTGGTAGGTCGCGGTGTCCTTGGTATCGAATGCGTACACGTTCGAGATACCGGTGCGATCGCTATCGAAGTAGATCCAGCGGCCATCGGCGGACCACGATGGCGCCATGTCGACGGCGCGGTCGTGCGTGATCTCCTCGACCTTCTCGGTCGCGACGTCGAGCACGAGGATGTCGCGGTAGCCATCGGTACGCCACGCGGAGAACGCGAGCTTGCTGCCATCGGGAGACCACGCCGGCTGGTAGGCCTGGTCGTAGCGCGCTCCTTTCCACACGATCTTCGGCGTCGCCTCGGGGACCGCGTCGATCACCGCGAGCACGCTCTCGCTGTGCTGGTTCATCGAGAACGCGATCTTGCGGCCGTCCTTGCTCACCGCCGGATCTCTCGCGCGCTTGCCCGTGGTCAGGCGCGTGGTCTGGCGGGTCCGCGCGTCCCAGCGAAACACGTCCTGGAACGAGTAGTCGCGGCGGTACTGGCGGCCCTGCTCGAACACGATCGAGCCATCGGTCTCGAGCGTGAACGGTCCCATCGCGTCGATCTGCACCACGTCGTGCGCCTGGGTCTGGTCACCGCCGACGGGCATCGCGCGCACGGTCGGGTTCGAGTACCCGTCGTACTGAAGCCACTCGATCTCCCTGCCATCGGCGGTGTACTGCGCCCACACGTTCGCCTCGGCGGTGGTGGTCAACCTGCGTCCCGCGACCACACCGCGCCGCTCGGCGGCCATCTCCTGCATGCCGTAGCGATCGCGGAGGTAGCCCTTCCAATCGTCGTACAGCTCGGTGAACGGCGCGCCCACGACCTTCGCGATCTGCCGGTTCAGCGCGAACGGCGGCGCGTACCCGCCGGAGGTGTGCCCCATCTTGCGCAGCGTGTCGTCGCCGAACCGATCGAACACGTAGCGCAGGAAGTGCGAGCCATACACGTACGCCGCATTGCCGCGCGGGTACTGGCGAGGTGCGCCGCTGATCTCGTCGATCCTGAGATCTCGATTCTCGTGCCGCGCGATGCGGATGAACTGCTCGAAGCGCGTGCCGCGGTTGCGTCCGCCGGCGGAGCGCTTCGACTCCTCGTAGACCGCGACGCCCTCGATCACCCAGCGCGGCATGACCTGGTTCGGCGACCACGTCTTGCCGAAGATCCGGTTGTAGATGATCGGTAGCCCCGACATCGTGTCGAGGTGGAGCACGTGCGTGTACTCGTGCGCCGTCAGGCCGTAGAGCCAGTCGTCGTGGTCGTCGAGCTCGGTGAAGCTCGAGGGGCCGGTGGCGTAGAGCGTGATCGCGTTGCGCGGCAGCACGCCCGCGAACCCGTTCGCGCCGTCGGTATCGTCGACGAGGACGATGATGGTCTTCTCGGTCGGGACGTGGTCGAGCGCGGGGGACAGGGTGCGGTGCGCGTGCTCCGCGACCACGGCGATCCGGCGCGCCACGTCTCCGAGCGGCTCGTAGTAGTGGACGACGAAGTGATCGCTCTCGAGGGTCTTGTACTCGCGGAGCGGATCGCCGGCGTGCGCCGAGGTCGTCGCGGCCAGGACCATGACCGCGGCGACCAGCGCACGGTTCATGCGCGGCCCTTGCGCTGCCCCGCGAGGCTGAAGATGTAGTCGGAGACCATCGCGCGGACCTCGGCGGCGGTCGCCAGCCGCTTGACGCGCGCGACCAGCGCCTCCGCATCGGCCACCGACATCGCACGGATGGTCGCCTTCACCTCGGGCACCGACACCGCGCTCATCGACAGCTCGCGGATCCCGAGGCCGATCAGGATCGGAGCGATCATCGGCTCGCCGGCCATCTCGCCGCACACGGTGACCGGCACGTTCGCCGCCTTCGCCGCCTTCGCCACGGTCTCGATCAGGCGCAGCAACGATGGATGCAGCGGCTCGTAGAGGTACGAGACGTACTCGTTCACGCGATCCACGGCCATCGTGTACTGGATCAGGTCGTTCGTTCCGATCGAGAAGAAGTCCGCCTCCTGCGCGAGCAGATCCGCGGTCAGCGCCGCCGATGGCATCTCGATCATGATGCCGAGCTTCACGTTCTCGTCGAACGGAATGCCCTCGGCCGTCAGCTCCGTGCGGACCTCGTCGACCACGGCCTTCGCGGCGCGGAGCTCCGAGATGCCGCTGATCATCGGGAACATGATCTTCAGCGGTCCGTGCGCCGATGCGCGAAGCAGGCCGCGCAGCTGCGACTTGAACAGTGCGCGCCCGATCTCCGAGAGGCACAGACGGATCGAGCGCAGTCCGAGCGCCGGGTTCGCCTCCTCGAGGTTCGCCTCCTCGAGGAACTTCGCGAGCTTGTCGGCGCCGAGATCGAACGTGCGGATCGTCGCGGGCAAGCCCTTCAGCCGCTCGAGGCACTTCACCGCGGTGGTGTAGTGCAGCTCCTCGTCGGGCAAGGTGTCCTGCCCCATGAACAGGTACTCCGTGCGGAACAGGCCCACGCCCATCGCCCCGTAGTCGATCGCATCGTCGAGCTCGTCGGGACTGTCGATGTTGCAGTAGAGCTGGATATCGGTCTCGTCGGTCGTGCGCGAGGGCAGGTCGCGCATCGAGTGCAGCACGGAGCTCGCGGCCACCTGCCGGCGCTGCTCCTCGCGGAACTCGGCGACCGTGGTCGCGGCCGGGTTCACGATCACGATGCCCGCGGCACCGTCGATCAGCACGAGGTCATCGGTCTCGATCATCTCGGTGATGTTCTCGAGGCCGACGACCGCGGGGATCTCGTGGGCGCGCGCGATGATCGCGGTGTGCGAGGTCTTGCCGCCGGCGTCGGTGATCAAACCGGAGACCGCCGCCTTGTGGAGCTGCGCGGTATCGGCGGGCGAGAGGTCGTACGCGACGACGATCGCATCGGGCGGCGGCGACAGGGGACCGGTATCGCGGCCGAGGAGATTGCGGAGCACGCGCTCGAACACGAACTCGACGTCGGTCTTCCGCTCGCGGAGGTACTCGTCCTCGATCTGGTCGAACACGCCCGCGATGTCGTCGACCGCCTTGCGCAGGCCCCACTCGCAGTTGATCAGCTCCTCGCGGATGTAGCCGACCGCGGCGCCGACCAGATGCTCGTCGTGGAGCATCATCTGGTGCGCCGTGATGATGTGGTAGTCCGACTCGTTCTCGCTCGCGAGCTTCTCCTTGATCTTCGCGAGCTGCTTGTCGGACGAGGCGATCGCCTTGTACAGGCGCGCGATCTCCGTATCGACGTCGTCGGCCTCGACGTGATGGCGCGGCGCCTTCAGCGTGTCGCGGCCGATCAGGTACGCGCGCCCGAACGCGATGCCCGCCGAGACTCCCAGTCCCTGGCGCCGCAGCTCGGGCCGATCACTCACGTCTCGCCTCGCATGCTCGGCGAACTCATCGTGCTACTTGCCCTCTCCGAACTTGTCGTTGATCAGCGCCTCGATCAAACCCACCACCTCGGCCGCGCGCTCGCCCTTTGCCTTGAGCGTCACCATGGTGCCCTTGCTCGCCACGAGCATGAGCACGCCCATGATGCTCTTGCCGTTCACCTCGTGGCCGTCCTTCGTGATCGTGACTTCGCAGGGGAACTTCGAGGCAATCTGCACCAGCTTCGTCGCGGCCCGCGCATGAAGCCCCAGCTCGTTCTGGATCATCAGCGTCTTCTCCGCCCGATCATCTGCTCCCATCACGACCCCCTATCGACGTCGCGATGACGCACCAGAATATCCCACTCCCCACCGAGCCGACGGCGGAGCTCCTCGACGATCGCCACCGACCGATGGCGACCGCCCGTGCACCCCACGCAGATCGTGACGTACAGCTTCCCTTCCTTCTGGAAGTGCGGAAGCGTGAACCGCAGCAGGCTCTCGACCTGGCGCGTGAGCTCGAGCCCATCCGCCGCGAGCACGAACTTCGCGACCTCGGGATCACGGCCGTCGAGGTGCGTGAGCGCGGGCTCGAAGTACGGGTTCGCGAGGAACCGCACGTCGAACACCAGGTTGAACTCGAGCGGCAGGCCGTGCTTGAACCCGAACGAGACCAGCGTGACCGCGAGCTTCCCGGTGCCGCCGTAGCGGTCCTGGATGATCGACTTCAGCTGATGCATGTTGAGGTTCGACGTATCGACGACCGCCGAGCCCTGCCGCAGCTCGGTCATCAGCTCGCGATCGCGCCGCACGCCCTCGAGCAGGTCGTCGCCGGAGAGCGGGTGCCGGCGGCGGGTCTCCGAGAACCGCCGCAGGAGCACCTCGTCGCTCGCGTCGAGGAACATCACCTCGAGGCGGTGGCCCGCGCCACGCAGCTTGGTCAGCGCGGCCTGCCACGCGCCGAGGTTCCGGCGCTGGCGCGAATCGATCGCGAGCGCGAGCTTGTCGCGATCGCCCTCGTGCGCGAGGTGATCCACGAGCTGCGCGACCAGCGGCACCGGCAGGTTGTCGACGCAGTAGAACTCGATGTCCTCGAGCGCGCGCAGCGCGGTGCTCTTGCCCGCGCCGGATAGCCCCGTGACGATGACGATCTGCATCGCCTACTCCACCGCGTCCATGTGCGTGGCGGCGGCCTCGGCCTCCATGGCCGCGTGGAGTTGATCGCGGAACGCACGCGCCGAGTGCGTGCCCATGATCTTGAGGAGCTGGTTGCGCGCGGCGACCTCGATCAGGGTCGCGAGGTTTCGGCCCGGGCGCACCGGGATCCGGATCTTCGGGACCGCCACGTCGAGGATCACCTCGTGCTTGTCGTCGAAGCCGAGCCGGTCGTACTCCTCGCCGCCCTGGAGGTCCGCCCACTCGTGGAGCTCGACGACGAGCTCGATCTTCTTCGCGGCGCGCACCGCGGCCACGCCGTAGAGGTCCTCGATGTTGATGATGCCGAGGCCGCGAATCTCCATGTGGTGACCGAGGATCCCGGCACCTCGCCCGACGAGCGTGCCGGCCTTCGCGCGGATCCGGATCACGTCGTCGGCGACCAGCCGGTGCCCGCGCACCACGAGGTCGAGCGCGGTCTCGCTCTTGCCGACGCCGCTCTTGCCGAGCAACAGCACGCCGATGCCGTTGACGTCCATCAGCACGCCGTGGAGCTCGGTGTTCGCCGCGAGGCGATCCGCCATCCACGCCGTCACCGCCGCGATGAAGTCCGCGGTGACGAGCCGCGAGCACAACAGCGGCACGCTCGACGCCTCGCACGCCGCGCGCAGCTCGGTCGGAGGCTCCTGGCCACGGCACACCACGACGCACGCGGGTTCGCTGGTCATCAGGGTCGCGATGCCCACCGTCCGCGCGGGCTCAGAGTCCGCGAGGTAATCGATCTCGGTGCCGCCGAGCACCAGCACGCGATGCGGGTGCAATTGCTCCGGCCAGCCGGTCAGTGCGAGGCCCGGCTTCTGGATCCGGGGAACGTTGATCTCGCGACTCAGACCCGCCTGACCGGCGACCGCCGCGACCTCGAGCTCCGCCCGCCCGAGCAGCTCACCCACGGTGAGCAGAGCAATCACCGCCGACATTCAGTACTTGGCGTCCTCTTCCGCGACGACGGTGTACATCGCTTCCGCGTCGGGCGCGGCGAGCAGCCGGCGCCGGAACTCGGGGTCCTTGAACACGCGGCTGATCCGCGCGAGCGCCTTGAGGTGCGCGCCCGTGGATGAATCCGGGGCGACCAGCACGAAGAACAGATACGTCGGCTGGCCGTCCATCGAGTCGAACTCGACGCCCGCCGTGGCGCGGCCGAGGCACGCCACGATCTCGCCGACCGAGGCCAGCTTGCCGTGGGGGATGGCGACGCCCTCGCCGATCGCGGTGGACGCGAGCTGCTCGCGCTCGACGAGCACGCGCGACAAGGTCGACGTATCGATACGAGGGTGCCGCGAGCCCATGTACTGGGCGAGCTCCTCGAGAATTCCGCGCTTCTCGGTCGCGACCAACGCGGGAACGACCATGTCGCGCTTGATGAGGTCGACGATCTTCATCAGCCGCTCATCAAGCTACCACTTTCGGGCCGGTCAAGCGGTCGCGGTGGCGCCTGTCTCGATCAACCCGTACCCGTTGCCGTCATCGCGCTTGTAGACGACCGCCACCTGCCCGTTGTCATGCCGAAACACGAGGAAGGCCTCATGCAGTAGGTTCATCTGGACGATGGCGTCCGCGACCGACATCGGCTGCGCGTGGAACTTCTCGGTCTTGACGATATTGAAGTCCGGGGTGGGCGGCACGGAGTCGTGGTTCGGCGGGGAGTGTCCGTTGCCTTCAACGCCGTCGAACGCCTCGTTGACGATCGAGTGCGACCAGGGCAAGGCCTGCACGTGGTGCGGCCGGGCCTTCATGCCCTCGAGCTTGCCCTTGTACTTGCGGACCTGCCGCTCGATCTTCGCGATGCAAAGGTCGATCGAGCTGTACATGTTCTCGGTCGTCTCGTGCCCCGCGACGGCGAGGCCGTTGTGGAGCTGGAAGGTCACATCGATGCGGTGGTTGTGACGCTCGGTACTGAGCACGACATGGCAGGAAATCGGATCCGGCAGGTACTTCCGAACGCGCTCCATGCGCTCTTTTGCATAGGACTTCAACGCCTCGGTCGGTTCCATGTGACGGAACGTCACCGCGAATTGCATCGACTAAGCCTCCCTGATGGTTCGGGATCGATCCTACGCCTGATCTCCATCGACGATCACCTGATCCTCGTCGAGAAATTCTGCGTCGCGGGCGTAGTGTACACCCGGCGCACACCTCGGGGGGCGGATCAGAACACTTGCTTGCGCTTGCTCGACGACAGGATGCCGAGCTGCTCGCGGTACTTCGCGACGGTGCGGCGAGCGATGTCGATGCCGGTCTTCTTGAGCAGCTCGACGATCTTCTGGTCCGAGTGCGGACGCTTCGGATCCTCGGCCGTCACCAGCTCCTTGATCTTCGACTTCACGGCTTGCGACGCGAGGTCCTCGCCGTTGGTGCGCGAGATACCGCTGTTGAAGAAGAACTTGAGCTCGTAGATGCCCTGCGGCGTGTGCACGTACTTGCTCGTGGTCACGCGCGACACGGTCGACTCGTGCATGCCGATGTCCTCGGCGACGTCGCGAAGGATCAGCGGCTTCAGGTGGGCGATGCCCTTGTCGAAGAACTCGCGCTGGAACTTCAGGATCGACTCGGCGACCTTGATGATCGTGCGCTGCCGCTGCTGGATCGAACGGATCAACCACTGCGCCGAGCGCAGCTTGTCCTGGACGTAGTCCTTCGACGCGGCGGAGTTGCCCATCGCGTTCTTGTAGAAGCCGCTGATCTTCAGCTTCGGCAGACCGTCGTCGTTCGGCACGACGAAGTACTTGTCGCCGACCTTGTGGATGTAGACGTCCGGGGTGACGTAGTGCGGATCGTCGGTGTTGTACTGGCGACCCGGACGCGGGTCGAACTCCATGATGACCTTCGCCGCCTCGTAGATCTCGTCGAGTGGCTGCTTCAGGTCACGCGCGATCGCCTGGTAGTTCTTCTTCTCGAGGTTGCCGAGGTGGCTCTTGATCATCTTCACGCACAGGTCATCGTCCTGACCTGCCGCGATGCACTGGATCAGCATGCACTCGGCGAGCGAGCGCGCACCGACGCCGATCGGATCGAAGCTCTGGATCTTCTCGAGCACCGTGTAACACATGAGCGGATCGGCCCCGAGATCGGCCGCGAGCTCCTCGATCGGTGGGTCCTTGAAGTATCCGTCCGCATCGATATTGCCGAGGATCTCGAGCCCGACCTCGAGCTGCTCCCGCGGGAGGTTCGTCATCTTGAGCTGCCAGGCGAGGTGGTCGTGCAGACTCGCCGGCTTGGTCAGCGTCTGTTCGAGGGACGGCATCTCTTCGCCGTCGCCGCGAAACGCGGGCATCGGCGGGCCCATCGAGTAGTTGTCGAGGTAGTTCTCCCAGTCGATCTCGTTGACCGCCGCCGCGTCGCCTTTGATCTCGGTCTGGGCCACGCCGTCGACCACCGAGCCCTCGATCGAGGTCTCGGTCGAGCCAGCTCCCTCCATCTGGTGGAGGGCCTGCTCGTCGCCGCCCATCTCGTCCTTCTCGCGGGACCGCTCGTTATCGAGGTCCATCTCGTCGTCGAGGATGGGGTTCTCGAGCATCTCGTCGTGCACGAGCTCGGCCAGCTCCATCCGGGACAGCTGCAGGAGTCGGATCGCCTGTTGCAGCTGCGGTGTCATCACCAGCTGCTGCGACAGCTTCAGTTCCTGGCGCATCTCCATACCCATGGAGGACTCCTTCGCAATTCCGGTTAGTTACAGACCGGATCGTTGACGACCGCTGCCTGGTATAAGGCTTGAAGGAAGCGTACGCGCCAAACAGCCCTCTGTAAAGGGTGACTGGTCCGGGTCTTGCTTTGGTTTAACGCTGCGGCGATCTACTAGCGGCTAGCGCCTGGCGCTCCACCGCGGCCTTGATGAACCGCGAGAACAGCGGATGCGGCGCGCTCGGCCGCGACTTGAACTCGGGGTGGAACTGGCAGGCCACGAAGTACGGGTGCTGCGGGATCTCGATCATCTCGACCAGCCGGCCATCCGGCGACAGTCCGGAGATCACCATGCCGTGGCGCTCGAGCGCATCGCGGTAGTTGTTGTTGATCTCCCAGCGGTGGCGGTGGCGCTCGCTGATCTCGGTGGTGCCGTAGAGCTCCGCGGCGCGCGTTCCGCTCTTCAACACGCACGGGTACGCGCCGAGGCGCATCGTCGCGCCCTTGTCGGTGACGCCGCGCTGATCGGGCATGAGGTCGACGACCGGATGCGGCGTCGCCGGATCGATCTCGGTGGAGTTCGCCTTGTCGAGCCCGCACACGTTGCGCGCGAACTCGATGCACGCCATCTGCATACCGAAGCAGATGCCGAAGTACGGCACCTTCTGCTCGCGCGCGTAGCGCACCGCCGCGATCTTGCCCTCGGTGCCGCGCGCGCCGAACCCGGGCGCGACGAGGATGCCGTCGTACTGCGCGAGCGTCGCCGTTCCGGTCTTCTCCAGCTCCTCGCTGTCGATGTGCACGATCTCGACCTTGCAGTCGTTCGCGATGCCGCCGTGGAGCAGCGCCTCGTTGAGGCTCTTGTACGCCTCGACGAGCGAGACGTACTTGCCGATGAACCCGACCGTCACCTTGCGCTTCGGCTCGGTGATCCTCTTCACGACCTCTTCCCACGCCGACAGCCGCGACGCGCGCGACCAGATGTTGAGCAGGCCCGCGAGCTTCTGATCGAGGCCCTGTTCGCACAGCATCACGGGCAGGCGGTACACGGTGTCGACGTCGATCGACTGGAACACCGCGTCCGCCGCAACCGAGCAGAACATCGCCATCTTCTTGAGCGTGCCCTCGTCGAGCTTCTGCTCGCAGCGCACGACGAG
>JBBRED010000210.1:0-14762 GCA_038203335.1 Haliangiales bacterium
CGCATCACGCGCTCGGTCACGTTGTGGCAGACGAAGTCGACGCCATAGGCGCCGGGTGCGTACGACGCGGTCACCGCGGTCGCGAGCTCGGAGTACGTGAGGCACAGCTTCGGGCCGACCGCGGACTCGAAGGCGGCGCGATCGAGGTAGGCGCCCGCGCCCTTCGGATCGCCGAGCAGGCGCACGTACGAGCCGCCGGGGAGCGCGATGTCGAGCTCCGAGTGATCGATCGTGCCGGTATCGAGGCGGCGCATGGTCGCCGGGTAGAGCGCGCGCGCGGGATCTGCGCCGGCCGCGCGGGACAGCGACTGGATGCGCGCGAGCGCGGCCGCCGGCGATGCGAGCAGCTCCTGCTGGTGCCAGATCGCCGACATGCGATTGCGGTAGGCGTCGCGCAGCCAGGCCACGAGCTCGCCGTAGGTGCTCGGCAGATCGGCCTTGCCGTCGGCGGTCGCGGCCCACGCGTCGAGGTCGCTCAGCTCGTCGGGCGATGGCTCGTCATCGAGGGTCGTGCACGAGGCGAGGACCAGGCAGACGAGGCACGCAATGGATCGCACGCCTCTCCACCGTGCAACGCCAGGGCCGATGCGGAGAGCCACACCGAGAGGCCGCGCACGCGCGCACTGGCCACTGCACTTGCCGATCGCGGTGCGTTCGCGCCATTCGCGGCGCCGAACGCGCCACGGTGCGGAGGCTGGGGCTGCCGGCGGCAGTGCCCACGATCGTCGGCGTGGAGCCGGTCGTTGGCGGCTCGATCCCCATGGCAGCTCGAGCCGCCACCGTCGACGACGCAGGTTTCGAGGCCGGCTGCGCGAACCGCGCATCGGCCTGCGCGCGACGGATTGGAACGCGATCTGCTTTCGCTTCCCGCATGATCCGAACCGCTGGTCTCGTCTCGCTCGTGCTGCTGGCATCGCTCGTGTCGGCGTGCGTGATGGACGACGACACCGATGAGCCATGGACGGACGAGGACAACGTTGTCACGGGCGATGACCAGGTGAACGATCAGGCGCTCGATGATGTCCTTCAGGACAGCAAGGCCGACGGCGCACTCTCGTATCGCGCGGTCGCGCAGCTCGCGAAGGACGCCGGCATCTCGTGCAGCGGCGATCGGATCGCGCTCGCCACGGCGGTCGCAAAGGCCGAGTCGGGCTTCCGGCCGACGAGCACGAACACCGCGGGCAATGCGCACGGCATCGACCGGGGCCTGTGGCAGATCAACAGCTACTGGCACCCGGAGGTCTCGGCAGCGTGCGCACTCTCGGCGAGCTGCAACGCGCGGGCGGCCGCGCGGATCAGCAGCAAGGGCACGAAGTGGTCGCAGTGGTGGACCTACAAGAACGGGAAGCACCTCCCGTTCATGAGCCAGGCCCGCGCGGCGAAGGCCGCGGTCTGCCCCTGACCACGACCGTATGCTAGCGGTGGTCGCGAACGACCGGGCCCGAGGGCGGCGGCGTCGCCGCGCGATCCCAGCGTCCGTCGATCCACACGTAGTAGTTGCCCTGCAGCTCCCAGCGGCCGGCGATCCACTGCATGTTCGCGCGCTCGCGCTCCCAGTGGCCATCGACCCACGCCCAGTTGCCGCTGCGCCAGTCCCAGCGACCAGTGACCCACACGAAGTTCGGCCTCGCCGCGCCGTAGTTCTCGACGCGCACCGGAGGCGGCGCGACGGTCGGATACATGCCGCCGGTGGCAGGCGCAGCACCGCCGTTCGCCGGGCCCTGCGTGTTCGGCTGCCAGCCACCCGGGTGGTTATCGGCCGGAGCCGCGCCGCCGTTTGCCGGCCCCTGCGTGTTCGGCTGGTACCCGTTCGGGTTCCCGTCGTTCACGTTGACGTTCGCCGAGGCGCTCCACGAGCCCTCGATCCAGTGCCACGAGTTCCCGCGGCGCTCCCATCGGCCGTCGGCCCAGGCGGATCCGGCGCGCTCGCGCTCCCAGTGACCACCGATCCACTGCCACTGGCCGTTCTGCCAGTCCCAGCGACCGCGGACCCAGAACTGGCCCGGGTTCACGACCGTCTGCGCCTCGACCTGCGGTGCAGGCGGCTCCTGATACACGACCGGCGTCGTCTGTGCTCCGACATATCCGGATCCGCGGGCCACGCAGCCCGTTGCGATCCCGGCCGAGAGTGCGAGGCCGAGTGCTACGACAAGTCTTCCCGTACGAGTCATGTGAGTCTCCTTTGTTAGTGCGAGGCGGTAGGCGGGGCCTTGGACGGCCATGTCCCCGATTTCCTTCAAGCGACGCGAATCTACACCAACGCCCGAGATCGCGGGCACTTACACCCGGCTGCGGCAGTGATGCGGGTCGCGCTCACCTCGGTTAGCGGTTCGTATGACGGCGACCGCGACGACGGCGGCTGGTTGGGTTCTGATGCGTCCCGATGAGCCGCGCCGTCCTCTTCGCCTTGTTGATCGGATGTGGTGGTAGCTCCTCGAATCCGCCCGATGCGGTTCCGGTGGACGCGGCCATCGATGCTCCGACGCTCCCCGTGTTCCGCAATCCGGTGGCGACGCCCGACGCCGAGCTCGCGCTGCAGGCGCTGCAGCTCCTCGGCGCGCAGGTCAGCGGCACGAATGCGAGCTCGTGCAACGGCTGCCACGGCATGACGAAGCAGCACCTGCGCTACTGGCGCGCGCTGTCGGATACCTCGATCACGGCGTGCCTCACGGATCTCCAGGTCACCACGCAGCAGTCGGCGATGCAGATGATCGACTGCATGCGCGCGATGCCGACCCTGCCGAGCTCTGACTTCGACACCAAGAAGCTCGGCATCTACGCGACCGCCGCGCGCTTGCCGTGGTTCGAGTACACGTTCTGGAAGGCCTACGGCGACGGCTACGCGGCGCAGCTCGCGACGTTCCAGGCCGACGCCGGCATGCCGAAGAACGGCGTCACGCCGCTGACGCAGCCGCAGTTCGACATCATCGCCGAGTGGTTCACGCGCGGCCTCCCGGGCCTTGAGGACACCCTCGTCACCGATCCGCCGCCGTCGACGTGCGAGCCTGGCATCTCGAGCGAGGTGTCCGCGCACGTCGCGTCGCAGGCGACCACGAGCTGGCGCAAGGTCAACGCGATGAACCAGATGGCGATGTTCGGCTGCGGCGCCGAGACCGATCCGAAGCTCTGCCTGCAGTCGGTGCCGCTCGCGTCGACGACGACGTTCGGCGAGACCTGGGACATCGCGGGCCGCGGCCACGCGCGCATCCTCAAGGACGTCACCTACATCAGCTCGTACTGGACGCGTAGCTCGCCCGATGGCCGGTTCGTGGCGCACGGCGTGTCGAACGTCCCCGGCTCGTACATCGTCGACCTCCAGCGCAACGCGCTCATCGGCATCAACGTCGCGTACGACCCCGCGTTCTTCCCCGACAACTCCGGCTTCGTGTTCCAGGGCGGACCGAAGAACACCTGCGGCATGAGCGTGCTGACCTCGAACCCGCCCGACATCACCACGCAGCTGATCGGCATCACGACAAACGAGGTCGCCTGCAAGAAGATCTCGAACATCGGCCTGTACCAGCACGTCGGCCAGCAGCTCGGCACGAACGGCGACTACTTCGCGATCGACAGCGAGTTCGTCTCCGACGATGGCGGCAAGGCCGCGACCCTCTCCGACCCGGATACGAACTTCGGCGCGAACGGCTACTCGTCGTTCACCCCGATGATCTGGAACGGCACCACCTACTCGCAGCGCACCACCGTCAACGTCGACACGCCGTTCGAGGGTGACACCGTGCTCTCGCCGTCCGCGAAGCTGACCATCGGCCGGGTCTCGGGCCCGAACGATCGCCAGCTCGGCTACGTGCTCCGCAAGGTCAACGCGACCCTGACCGGCAACACGTACACCATCACCTCGCCCGAGATCGCGCGCTACTGCATCTCCGGCGGCAAGCCGGCGTTCTCGTACGACGAGCGGTTCATCGTCTACCACCACTACGTCACGTCGAAGGACGCCGTGGAGATGGGCTTCACCGGCCCGTCGGACCCGGCGTTCGCGCCCTACCTGTCGCAGGGCGCGGCGAACACCTACCTCATGGACATTCGTACGGGCGTCCCGGTCCGCATCACGAACATGAAGCCGGGCCAGTACGCGCTGTTCCCGCACTTCCGCTCGGACGGCTGGATCTACATCCAGGTGCGCGACCACAACGGCCACGAGTACACGACCGCCACCGATGCGGCGCTGATCCTCGAGTAGGGGTCGTGATACGCTGGTAGCTGGGCGGCTCCGGGTGCGCTTCCTTCTCTTGGTTCGGTAGCGCATCCACTCTCCGCCCACCTTTCATGGACGCGATCCGGACGCTCCTCCTCGCGCGCACGCACGTCGTCGTGCTGGATCCGGATGTGGCCGCGGCGGCGGCCACGCGGCCGAGTCGCGATGGCGATGTCGAGAAGTTCGAGGACGAGCTCGCGCAGCTCGGCTTCGTGATGAGCCTCGACCTCGCGATCACCATCCGGCGCATGCCGAACCAGGCGATCCAGGAGCTGCGCAACTGGCTCGTGGTGACGCTCGGCAAGACGCTCGGTGCCCACCGACCGCACGTGCCGCTGTTCCGCGGCTTCCCCGCCGCGACGCCCGGTGATCCGCCGACGTTGTTCCTCCGGCGGGTGATCAGCTGGCTCCACACGCGCGTCGATCATCCGTGCCCGTGGTGCGGCGAGACCAAGGCGATCCGCGCGCTCGATCCATGCGGCCACCTGGTGTGCAGCACGTGCTGGGACGGCGGCACGTACGCCGGGTGTCCGATCTGCCATCGCCGGGTCGCGATCGGCGATCCGTTCATCAAGCCGCAGGCGCACACCGCCGAGGATCGCGTCGAGCGCCACGATGGCCAGCTGCGGCTGCTCCACCTCGCGTTCGATCTGCTCGGCACGGCGCGCGCGCGGTTCGAGACCTTGATCGGGCGCGCGACGCCGCTGTCGCCCGATGACCGCAGCGAGGTCGAGGCCGTGATCGATGCGCTGGGGCCAAAGGCGGCGACCTGGCTGCCGAAGAAGATCGCCGTGCGCGAGACCATGGCGCTCGCGGTGGCGCGACTGTGGATCATCGCGCCGGATCGCCACGCGATCCTCAAGGCGACGTCGGACCACCTGAAGACCGCGACCGACGTGCTGCGGGTCGCCGCCGTGCTGATGAACGGCAACGCCGGGCTCGTCGAACCGATGCGGCTCGGCACCATCCCGCGCCGGCTCCGGACGATCGTCCTCGAGGCCCTCGATCGCCTGCCGCCCGAGGCGCTCGTCGAGGACATGCGGCGGCACACCCCTCTGTGGAAGCGGGTCGGCGAGCGCCTGCATCCGTACGAGCAGGCGAAGCGGTTGCCCACGGCGGCGCTCGCGTTCGCGGTGGTCCGCGGCACGACGGTGAGCGCGGTGTCATTCGGCGCCACGCTGCAGGCGCAGGCCGACCAGCTCGCGTCGCTGCGGATCGAGGACGATCGCGTGCGCGCCACGTCGTGGGCGGGCGCGATCGAGGACGGATTGCGCGCCGGTGATGCGCGCGCGGTGGCCGAGCGGCTGGCCACGCGCCCCGGCGAGCTGTTGCGCCGTGCGGATCACCTCGTGCGCGTGACCCAGACGCGTCAGCCCGAGGCGCTCGGCGCGGTGCTGCGCAGCCTGCAGTACGCGATGACGCGCGGCGCGCCCGGGACCCTGCTCACGCTCGGCAGTCACTTCGCGGCCCGGTCCGCGCCGTGGGCGCGCCGCGTGTTCCTGCCGAAGGGCGAGGTCCTGCGAGCGTGGGGGGCGGCCGATCATCGGGTGCCGCTACGCGACGAGGCGATCAGCTCGGTCGTCGATGCGGTGCGCGCGGAGCTGCTCGTGCGCGCCGAGGCGCGGCGGCACTATCCGCGCGCGGTGATCGATCGGGGCCTCGTCGATCTGCTGGTGCCGCTCAACGAGCGCACCGCGTCGCGCGCGAAGGTCGCGTGGCCGCGCGGCAGCGAGGTCGCGATTCCCTCCGGCGAGATCGTGCGCTTGTTCCTGCACTGGGAGGAGCCCGCCGGTACGCGCGTGGATCTCGATCTCTCGGTGGCGCTGTTCGATGGCAACTGGCGTCACGTGGGGAGCTGCGACTTCGGCGAGCTGGTCGCGGGCGATCGCGCCGCCGTGCACTCGGGCGATCTCACGAGCGCGCCGCCGCCGCTCGGAGCCTCCGAGTTCGTCGACCTCGATCTCGCGAAGCTACGCGCGCTCGGCGCACGGCACGTGGTGATGGTGGTGTTCTCGTACAACTCGATCCCGTTCGACAAGCTGACGTTCGGGTTCGCGGGCCTGATGCTGCGACCGGCGCCCGGCCAGCCGTTCGAGCCGCGTGCCGTTTCACAGCGCTTCGATCTCGCGGGCCGGTCGGTCGTCACCGTGCCACTCACCCTCGATCTCGAGGCCGGCCGGCTGCGCTGGCTCGATGTGCACATCGCCGGCCGCGGCGCCATGCACCAGGTCGGCGGGTACCGCGCGGCGCTCGCGCACATCGGGCGCGACTTCGCCGACCTCGTCTCCACGCGCGCGCGCCCGACCCTGTGGGACGTGGCGTGCATCCACGCGATCGCGCGCGCGAACATCGTCTACGTGCGCGAGCGCAGCGGCGGTATCACGCCGTTCCGTCGGCGCGACGGCGAGAGCACGCTCACCCGGCTCACCCGGCTCGCCTCCGACCGCGGAGATGGCAGCACGCTCACCGCGATCCCGCCCGCCGAGGCACCGACCTGGTTCGCCGTGCTCCGCGATGACCTCGTGATCCCGAAGGGCTCGGTGGGCTACGCGCTCGATCGGCGGTCGCTGCATACCGAGGGCGTCACGTATCTCGCCGCGGCGGACCTGGTCGCCGAGCTGGCCGCGACGTGACGATCGTCGCCTGGCTCACGGTACGGCGCGATCAGCTCGCCGCCTTCCATGCCTACGAGCGCGCGGCCGCCGCGATCATGGCGCACCACGGCGCGGCGATCGAGCGCGTGATCGTGCTCGACGGCGACGGAGACCACCGCGAGATCCATGTCGTGACCGCACCCTCACCCGCCGCATGGGCCGCGTACCGCACGGATCCGCGCTCACCGCGCTCGCCGCCCAGCGCGCCGCCGCGATCGTGTCCACCGAGCTATGGAGCGGCGCCGACGCAGTCCTGACGATCGTGGCGAGGGCGCACACTTCGGCATGCGCACGCGGCTTGCAGCGAGGACGAGCATGACCAGCATCGCCCGCACGTTCGTCGCCTCGGTCCAGGACACGTTCTACGCCTGGCTCGATCCGCGCGTGATGCACCGCTGGATGTTCGCGTCGGGTCGCAGCGAGATCGTCGAGATCGATCTTCATCCGCACTCGGGCGGCGCGTTCTCGATCATCGAGCGCTGCGATGACGGCGACATCGATCACCGCGGCGTGTTCGGCGCCGTGGTCAAGCCGCGGCACCTGACGCTGGTGCTCGACGCCGCGTGCCCGATCGACGTCGACGTGGCGCCCGCCCCCTCCGGCAGCGTGCTGACCTTGAGCTACTCCGGAGATCCGCTGGTCAGCTGGCACGCGATGCTCGACCGGCTCGACGCAGTTCTGCGCGGTCTCGCCTAGTATCACCGCTGGATGTCAGCCGCACGAATCGAAGACGACCTGCCCGCGCACGATCCGGTGGCCACGTTCGGGACGTTCGCAAAAGCGCCGAGCACGCACCCACCGCGGATCCTGATCCTCTACGGGTCGCTCCGCGAGAAGAGCTTCAGCCGGTACCTCAGCGAAGAGTGCGGTCGCGTGCTCCGTGCGTTCGGCGCGGAGGTCAGGACGTACGATCCGCGTGGCTTACCCGTGTTCGATCGGACCTCGTTCGATCTCCCGAAGGTGCGCGAGCTCCGTGGGTTGACCGAGTGGTCGGAGGCGCATGTCTGGGTCTCGCCCGAGCAGCACGGCTCGATGACCGCGGCGTTCAAGAACCAGATCGACTGGATCCCGCTGACGGATGGCGCGGTGCGGCCGACGCAGGGCCGCACGCTCGCGGTGCTCCAGGTCTCGGGGGGCAGTCAGTCGTTCAATGCCGTCAACCAGCTCCGCGTCCTCGGCCGGTGGATGCGCATGTACACGATCCCGAACCAGTCCTCGGTGCCGAAGGCGTTCGAGCAGTTCGACGCCGACGGGCGCATGAAGCCGTCGAGCTTCCGCGATCGCGTGGTCGACGTGATGGAGGAGCTGTTCCGCTTCACGCTCCTCCTGCGCGACAACGTGGAGATCCTGAACACGCGCTACAGCGAGGAGAAGGAGAAGCGCGCGCATGGCGCACTCAAGCCGGCCCTCGGTGTTGCGACGAAGCCCTGAACGTCAACGCGCGGGCTCGAGCGAGAGATGACGGACGTCCAGGCCAATTGCCCAGACCTCCGCATGATCGCCCTCACGCACGATGCGGATCTTGTTCGTCGCCTTCGGCATCCCGTCGACGGGCTTCCACGTCGCACCGCCATCGAGCGTCTCGAAGCCGTGCGGCATCGCGCCGACCCAGCCGTGGCGGTCGTCGACAAAGCCGATCCCGAGCTCCTGCACCGTGCCGTCCTCCACCATCGGCAGCTCGTTCCAGGTGGCGCCGCCATCGACCGTCTTGACCACGTAGCGCTTTGGATCGGCCGCGATCCCCGCCGCGGGATCCTTTGCGGCCTCCGCCGAGTAGTTCTGCAGCGTCGCATAGCCCACGGTGCGCGACGGGAACGAGCCCTTCCACAGCAGCTCGAACGGGCGCTGCGACTCGTAGACCACCTGCCACGTGCGCCCGGCGTCCTGCGTGCGCGCGATCAGGCCGTGCGACTTCGTGACGTCCGGATCGCTGCCCGCGAACACGAAGCCGAGCGATGGATCGAGGAATTTCACGTCGAGGATCATCGCGATCTTCGACGGGAGCACGAGCCGCGCCCAGCTGGTGCCGCCGTCGTCGCTGCGGAACAGCGCCGCCGGTCCACCCACGCGCCCGCCGACGTGAACGATCTCCTTGTGCAGCCGGTGACCGGAGTTGACCGCGTCGACGGCAAGGATATCGATCGCGCACACGCCGCGCGCGCCCTCGACGTTCGGCAGCGTCACCGGTTTCCAGCTGTCGCCGCCGTCCTCGGTGCGATAGAGCAGCTCCGTATCGGTGACGCCCGGGAACGCATCGGGCCCGAGGTTCCCCGCGAATCCTCGCTGCTCGTCGATGAAGCCGATCGCGCGCACGAACGTGCCCTTCTGCTCGAACATCATCTTCCACGTCGCGCCGCCATCGAGCGTGCGGAAGATCTTGCCGTCGCCGTTGCCGTAATAGCCGCGCTTCGGCGAGGCGAACGCGATGTCGTCCTGCTTGCCGCGGTACGGTTCGCTCGGCGACGTCTGCCACTCACCCGCCGCCACCAGCGGCACGTCGGGCGCGGGCGGCTTCGTCACCGGGGTCTTGCCACCGCACGCGAACACGACTGCGAGGATCAGGGCGCGCTTCATCGCGCGGAGCGTATCATCGGGTGGTGAGCGTCCTCCGCGTCGACCATGTCCAGCTCGCCTATCCCCCCGACCACGACGACGTCGCCCGCCGGTTCTACGGCGAGGTGATGGGCTTCGCGGAGGTGGAGAAGCCGGCGCCGATGCGCGCCCGCGGAGGCATGTGGTTCCAGGCTGGCCCCGTCGGCCTCCATCTCGGCGTCGAGCCCGACATGCGGCCCTCCGCCAAGATGCATCCGGCGTTCGTCGTGGACGATCTCGATGCGCTCGTCGCGCGCCTTGCCGCAGCGGGCGCCGAGTGGAAGCCGAGCGGCGAGATCGCGGGCACGCGTCGCGGCCACACGCGCGATCCGTTCGGGAATCGGATCGAGCTGATCGCGGGATAGCCGCCGAGACGCGGAGGAGGTGCGAGCTGGGAATGCGGCGCCCAGGATCTCGCGCGTGGTAGGATCGAGGCGTGCGCATCTGGATCGTGGTGATGCTCGGATGCGTGGCCTGTGGTGGCAGCGGCGGCGGCAGTAACCCCGGCGACGACATGCCCGCGGTCGATGCGGCGATGGCGGGCGATGGCTCGACGACGCTGGCGTTGCCGCCGCTGAACGGCCCGCTCGACTACCAGCTCGGCGGGGCGTATCCGCCGCCGGCGGGCGTGACCATCGTGTCGCGCGATCGCAACGAGAGCCCGGCCGCGGGGCTCTACAACATCTGCTACGTCAACGGGTTTCAGATCCAGGAGTCCGAGGCGACGGAGTGGATGACGCAGCATCCGGAGCTCATTCTCAGAGATGGCGGCGGCAATCCGGTGATCGACGTCGACTGGAACGAGATGCTGATCGATATCAGCACGGCCGCGAAGCGCACGCAGGTGGCCGCGATCGTCGGCGCGTGGATCGATGGCTGCAAGACGGCCGGCTTCGATGCCGTGGAGATCGACAACCTGGATTCGTACGCGCGCTCGGGCAACCGACTGACCGAGGACAACGCGGTCGCGGCGATGGCGCTGTTCTCGGCGCGCGCGCATGCGAAGGGCATGGCGATCGCGCAGAAGAACTCGGCGGAGATGGTCGGGCGAGCGACCGAGCTCGGCACGGACTTCGTCGTGGCCGAGGAGTGCAACCACTACGCGGAGTGCCAGCTGTATCGCGCCGGGTATGGCGACCACGTGCTGGTGATCGAGTACGTGCGCGCGGACTTCACGACCGGCTGCACGATGTATCCGGGTCTCTCCATCGTGCTGCGCGATCGCAACCTCGTTGTCCCGAGCGCCGGCGCGTACGTCTATGACGGCTGCTAGCGCGCGACCTTCAGCTCGCCGCCGAGCTCGAGACCGTCGGGGATGACGAACCGCTGATACGAGCAGTACGTCGCCGGCATCATCATCGTCCCGCCCCCATCGAGGTGCGTCGGTGGAGACAGCTTCGTCTCGGCGTACGTGACGTAGACGTGGCGGCTGTCGGCGACGAAGGACGGGGTCGAGCCGTTCGGCCGGCACGACATCGCGGAGATGACGTGGCCGTCGACGACGAGCCACTTCCTGTCCGTCGTGGGCAAGGTCTGGCCACCGGCGTCCTCCATCCGGCCCATCTCCACAACGTGGAGCTGCGCGAGCTGCTCCTGCGTGACGGTCGGACCGAGCTTGGCCGGTGGGGGCGTGTGCTGCGCGACCGGCGCCGCCGTGGGCGCGGAGTGACAGGCCGCGAGGACGAGAGCGAGAGAGGCGAGCTTCATGCCCGTAGGAACGCCGCGACTTGCCCGTGGAGCTGGGCTGTCCGAATGTATCTTCGAGGGTGATCAGCGCGCGGAATTTCCTCTGGCAGCAGCTAACGCGATGCGTTAGAGTGCGCCCCTCGTCGGGGGAAACGCTTTGACCACGTTGCACGATCCGAGCTTCGAGAGAGACGCCTGTGGCGTCGGGTTCGTCGCCGACATCAAGGGTAATCGCTCGCGCAGCATCATCGATGATGGGCTCGAGATCCTCCGACGGCTTTCGCACCGCGCGGCGTGCGGCGCGGATCCCGAAACCGGCGACGGCGCCGGCATCCTGATCCAGCTCCCGGATCGGTTCTTCCGCGCCGAGGTCGCGCGGCTCGGCTACGAGCTCGCACCCGGCCGCCGGTTCGCGGTCGGCCAGGTGTTCCTGCCGGCCGATCCGTTCCAGCGCGTCGCGTGCGAGCAGATCCTCGAGGACGTGATCAAGGAAGAGGGCCAGCGCATCCTGGGATGGCGCGACGTGCCGGTCGATCCGGGTCCCGGTCATGTCGGCACCGTGGCCGCCGGCGTGATGCCGGTGTTCCGCCAGATCTTCGTGCGCATGCGGCGCGTCCCGCCGAGCGCGTGGGAGCGCACGCTCTACGTGATCCGCAAGCTCACCGAGAATCGGGTGCGCGAGCGCGGCGCGGATCCGAGCGGCTACTTCCACATCGCGTCGCTCTCGACCGAGACCATCGTCTACAAGGGCCTGCTGCTGCCGCGCCAGCTGCCGAAGTTCTATCCGGATCTGCGCTCGCCCGAGATGGTCTCGGCGATCGCGGTCGTGCACTCGCGGTTCTCCACGAACACGTTCCCCACGTGGGACCTCGCGCAACCGTTCCGCTACATCGCGCACAACGGCGAGATCAACACGCTACGCGGCAACGGCAACTGGATGCAGGCGCGCAAGAGCCAGCTGAAGAGCGCGAAGTTCCACGGCGGCCTCGAGCGTCTGTTCCCGATCATCGTCCCCGGAAAGAGCGACTCGGCGCAGTTCGACAACATGGTCGAGCTGCTCACGCTCGGCGGCCGCACGCTGCCGCACTCGATGATGATGATGATCCCCGAGGCGTGGGAGTCCCCTGCCCTCGGCCCCAAGACGGAGGCCGGATTCACTCCGGCCGCGGGGATGGTCGACGAAGATCGCAAGGCGTTCTATCGCTACGCGGCGTCGCTCGTGGAGCCGTGGGACGGCCCGGCCGCGATCGTGTTCAGCGATGGCCAGCTCGTCGGCGCCACGCTCGACCGCAATGGCCTGCGTCCCGCGCGCTGGACGATCACCACCGATGATCGCGTGATCCTCGCCAGCGAGACCGGCGTGATCGACGTGCCGCCGGAGCGCGTGCGCACGAAGGGCCGACTGCAGCCGGGCATGATGTTCGTGGTCGATACCGCCGAGGGGCGGATCGTCGACGACGCCGAGCTCAAGCGCGATGTCGCGGGACGGTTTCCGTACCGAAAATGGCTCGAGAAGAACGTGTTCGAGATGAGCGAGCTCGACGATGGCCCGGCCCCGCCGGTGATCTCCGGCGACGAGCTGTACCGCCTCGCGCGCGCGCACGGCTACACGGACGAGGACGTCAACCTCGTGATCGAGCCGATGGCGATCACCGGCAAGGAGCCGGTCGGATCGATGGGCACCGACACGCCGCTCGCGGTGCTCAGCGATCACGCGCCGAACCTCGGCGCCTACTTCCACCAGCTGTTCGCGCAGGTCACGAACCCCCCGGTCGATCCCATCCGCGAAGCGCTCGTGATGTCGCTCGAGACCACGATGGGTCCCGACGGCAACACGTTCGACGAGACGCCCGAGCAGTGCCACCAGCTCCGCCTGCGCGGACCGGTGATCGACAACATCGATCTCGCGAAGATCCGCGCGGTGCACGAGGGCGTGTTCGAACCCGTGACCTTGTCGATGGTGTACCCGGTCGCCGACGGCGACGATGGTCTCGCCGCCGCGATCGCGCGGTTGCGCCGGGCCGCCGAGCTCGCGATCGACGATGGCAACAACCTCCTGATCCTCAGCGACCGCGGCGTGGATGCCGCGCACGTCGCGATCCCCGCGATCCTCGCGCTGTCCGCCGTCCAGCAGCACCTCGTGCGCGAAGGCACGCGCATGCAGGCCGGCCTCGTCGTCGAAACGGCCGACGTCCGCGAGGTCCACGACGTCGCGCTGCTGATCGGCTTCGGCGCCGCCGCGGTGAACCCGTACCTCGCGCTCGACGTGGTCGGCGACCTCGTCGAACAGGGCCGCGTCCCCGGTCCGCGTGCGGCCGCGATCGCACGCTTCCTCCACGCGTTCGATGAAGGCCTGCTCAAGGTGATGTCCAAGATGGGCATCTCCACCGTGCAGAGCTACCGCGGTGCGCAGCTGTTCGAGGCTGTCGGCCTCGACGGTGCGATGGTCGAGCGCCACTTCACGGGCACGCCGTCGCGGATCGGCGGGGTGGGCCTGACCGAGCTCGGACGGGAAGCCCTCACGCGTCACGATCGCGGCTACGGCGTGGCCGCTCAGGCGATCGCGGATGATCTCCCCGTCGGCGGTCAATACCAGTGGCGCCGCCGCGGCGAGCCGCACAAGTGGAACCCGGCGACCATCGGCACGCTGCAGGCCGCGGTGCGCGGCAACGACGCCGCACGGTTCGCGGAGTACGAGCGGCTCTGCGACGACGAGGACGCCGCGCTCGTCACCCTGCGCGGCATGTTCGAGATGGTCGAGCGCACGCCGGTGCCTCTCGACGAGGTCGAGCCGGCCACGGAGATCGTGAAGCGGTTCGTGACCGGCGCGATGTCGTTCGGATCGATCAGCGCCGAGGCACACGAGACGCTGGCGATCGCGATGAACCGGATCGGTGCGAAGTCGAACTCCGGCGAGGGTGGTGAGGAGCCGCACCGGTTCGAGCCCGACGAGAACGGCGACTCGCGGCGCAGCGCGATCAAGCAGATCGCGAGCGGCCGGTTCGGCGTCACCACCCACTACCTGGTCAACGCCGACGATCTGCAGATCAAGATCGCCCAGGGGGCGAAGCCCGGCGAAGGCGGTCAGCTCCCGGGGAACAAGGTCGACGAGCGCATCGCGCGTGTCCGCTGCTCCACGCCCGGCGTCACGCTGATCTCGCCGCCGCCGCACCACGACATCTACTCGATCGAGGATCTCGCGCAGCTGATCTACGACCTCTCCGCGGTCAACCCGACCGCGCGCATCAGCGTCAAGCTGGTCAGCGAGGTCGGCATCGGCGCGATCGCAGCGGGCGTCGCGAAGGCGCGCGCCGGTGCGGTGGTGATCGCGGGCTACGAGGGCGGCACCGGCGCCGCGCCGGTCGCGAGCATCAAGCGCGCGGGTCTACCGTGGGAGCTCGGCCTCGCCGAGACGCAGCAAGTTCTCGTCGCGAACGGCCTGCGCGACCGCATCCGCGTCCAGGTCGATGGCGGCCTGCGCACCTCGCGTGACGTGGTGATCGCGGCGCTCCTCGGCGGCGAGGAGTTCGGCATGGCCACCGCGTCGCTGATCGCGACGGGCTGCGTGATGCTGCGCAAGTGCCACCTCAACACCTGCTCCGTCGGCATCGCCA
>JBBRED010000211.1:0-14574 GCA_038203335.1 Haliangiales bacterium
ACCCCCCTCGACCGCCCCCCGGCCTCCCGCGCCCCTCTCGGGTGCCGACCACCACTTTTGGTTTTCCGCGCCCCCCCGTTCGCTCGCCTGCCCGGGGGGGTTCCCCCCCCCCCCCCCACGACCGCACGACGCTAGTTGCACTCGGGCGTCGTCGAGATCGCCTTCGCCGGGTCCTGCAGGTTCTTCATCCCGAACATCGCCACCGTCTGACGGCGGCTGTCGGCCGAGCCGCCCGCGCGGTCGATCGCCTCGACGGCGCGCACGCCCGAGCGCGTGTTCATGATCATCGGCACGTAGCTGACGCCGTTGACCGCCACGCCGCTCGCGGTGCGCGTGAGGCCGACGTAGAGCAGGATCGTCGAGCGCCGCGCGAGCTGCGCCTGGCCCGACACGAAGTTGCCGAGCGAGTAGATCGCGAACGTCTCGCGGCCGTCGGCGGTCTTGTACTTCTCCCAGGGCTCGAGCACGTGCGGGTGGCTGCCGAGAACGAGCGTCGCGCCGGCGTCGAGGAAGCGGTGGCCGAGGTCGCGCTGCGCGCGGGTCGGGTTGGCGGTGTACTCCTCGCCCCAGTGCGGCGTGACGATCACGGCATCGATGCCGGGCGTCGCGCGGAGCTTCTTGATCTCGGCGACCACCGTCTCCTCGTCCTCCCAGCAGCCGAGCACCTGGCTCGCCGAGTCCGGGATGCCGTTGGTCGAGAACGAGCAGGCGAGCCACGCGAGCTTGAAGCCCTTCGCCGTGGTGGTGGTCGACCACGCCGGCGAGGACTCGTTGCGGTGCTTCGTGCCGGTGAACGGCAGGCCGGCTTCGCGCAGCCGTTCGATCGTGCGGTCGGCGCCGAGCGCGCGGCGATCCATCGCGTGGTTGTTCGCCGTCGACACCACGTCGAAGCCGGTGGCGAGGAGGTCATCCTCGAGCGACCCGTGATAGTTGAACTGCGGGTAGCTGCCGTAGACGTTGTTGTCGAACCGGAAGCCGGGATCGGCGACATCGCGGCCGCTCGAATTCACGCCGTGGGCGGTCGGGCCCTCGAGGTTCGCGTACTGCGTGTCGGAGGCGGCGAGCAGGTCCTTGACCGGCGACCACAGCGACGTGAACCGGCCGCTCGATGCCTTCGCGATCGCCTGCTGCTGGAGCGGCGAGTGGAGGAGAACGTCGCCGACCGCTCCGATCGTGATCCGCGCGCCGGGGGTGCATGCGGCGGCAAAGCTGACCGGGCCACCGAGACCGCTCGAGCCATCCGCCTTGCCGTCGAACGGTGCGTAGTCCTCGCCGTCCTCGCCGTCGTCCGAGGGATCGCCATCATCGCGCTCGGTGGACGCGCAGGCGACGAGCGGGAGCAGGGCGAGCGACAACAACCAGGACGCGGACGGCATCCCTCCTGCGGTTGCAGCGGCCGTGCCGCGGGTAACCTCGTGATCGCGCCCGAGTTCCCGCCCGGTCGCAACTCGCGTTGCCGGCGGATGGGAACAACTGACCCTACGGCACCCTCACCTGTCGCTCACGGCGGCGTTGACGATTCAGAACAAGCGGCCCTGCGCGCCACCCTGGCCGCCCGTCGGCGCTTTCGTGGGCGCGGCGAGCCCCATGTGCTGGTAACCGGCGGCAGTTGCCACTCGACCGCGTGGCGTGCGGGCGATGAATCCAACCTGGAGCAGGAACGGCTCGACGACCTCCTCGAGCGTGCCGCGCTCCTCGGAGAGCGATGCCGCGACGGCCTCGATGCCGACGGGGCCGCCGTCGAAGCGCTCGCAGATCACGCTGAGATACGCGCGATCGAGCGTGTCGAGCCCGGCGTGATCCACGGCGAGGCGATCGAGCGACGACGCCGCGATGTCGCCATCGATGGTGCCGTCGCTCTCGACGACCGCGAAGTCGCGCACGCGGCGCAGCAAACGGTTCGCGATGCGCGGCGTGCCGCGAGCGCGACGCGCGATCTCGGTGGCGCCGTACGGATCGATGGTCACACCGATGAGCTGCGCCGAGCGCCGCACGATCGACTCCATGTCGGGCAGCTCGTAGTAGCGGAGCTGCCAGTGGAAGCCGAAGCGATCGAGGAGCGGCGCGGAGAGCAGACCCATACGCGTGGTCGCGCCGAGCAGCGTGAACCGCGGCAGCTGCATCGTGACGGCCTTCGCGTGTGGGCCATCGCCGATGAACAGATCGAACCGGAAGTCCTCCATCGCGGGATAGAGGTTCTCCTCGACGACCGGCGCGAGGCGGTGGATCTCGTCGATGAATAGCGCATCGCCCTCGCCGAGCGAGGTCAGCAGCGACGCGAGCATGCCCTTGTGATCGATCGCGGGACCGCTCGAGACGTGCAGGTTGACCCCGAGCTCGTTCGCGATCACGTGCGCGAGCGTGGTCTTGCCGAGGCCCGGCGGGCCAGCGAACAGGAAGTGATCGAGCGGCCAGCCATTCTGCTTCGCGGCGCGCACGCTGACCTTGAGGTTGTCGATCAGATCGCGCTGGCCGATGTACTCGTCGAACGTGCGCGGGCGCAGCGCCGCCTGCCACGCCTTCTCGGTGCCCTGCGCGGCGGGCGCGACCTCGCGCGCGGGCTCTTCGGTAACCCCCGGATCGATGTGCTTCTTGCGGGTCATCAGCGCGGCATGCTCCGCAGCGCCTGGCGCAGCAGCACCTCGAGGGTGGACGTCTCGTCGATCGGTAGCTCGGCGACCACCGCTTCGGCCTCGATGGAGCGCCAGCCCATGTTGATCAGCGCGGCCATCACATCACCGAGTAGCGGGTGACGCGTCGCCTTGGCCGTGCGCACGGTGCCCGAGGGTGCGGCGCCGGGCTTGAACCCGCTCGCGTTCCACGACAGCACGAGGAGCTCGCACTTCTCGCGAAGCTCCACCACGAGCAGCTCCGCGGTCTTCTTGCCGATGCCCTTCACCTTGGTCAGGCCGGGCACGTCCTCGCGCGCGATCAGCGCGGCGATATCGCGCGGCCCCGCGCCCGAGAGGATCGCGATCGCGGTCGATGGCCCGACGTTCTTCACCGTGATGAGGAGATCGAACAGCTCGCGCTCGTGCGCCTCGTAGAACCCGAACAGTGCGATCGCCGTCTCGCGCATCTGCGTGTGGACGCGCAGCGTGACGCGCTCGCCATGGCTCGGCAGCGCCGCCACCGTGTACGCGGAGCACGTGACCTCGTAGCCGACGCCGTTGCAATCGACGATCACGCGATCACCGTCGCGGTGCAGCACACCCTCGAGCCGCGCGATCATGTCGCTCTCGCTCTTACCACGGCGGGAACGATGCGCACCGACGTGGGCCGCACCATGCGCCCGTGGGTGATCGCCACCGCGAGCGCATCGGTGGCGTCCGCGCGCGGCAGCGTTCCGAGGCCGATCAGCGCCTGAACCATGCGCGCGATCTGCGCCTTCTCCGCCTTGCCGGATCCGGACACCGCCTTCTTCACGGTGGCCGGCGGGTAGCTCGCGACCGAGAGGCCGGCGAGGCCGATCACCGCGAGCGCCATGCCGCGCGCCTGCGCGAGGGCGAGCGCGCTGCGCGGGTTGTGCTGTACGAACACGTCCTCGACCGCGCACACCGCGGGCTGCAGCTCCTCGATGACTTCCTTGAGGCCGCGCGCGATCTCGCCGAGCCGCTGCTCCATCGGCTGCGCCTCCGGCGCCGTCAGCAGGCCGCACTCCACGTACCGCAGCTCGCCCGCGACCTCGTCGATGACTCCGTAGCCACAGACGCGGCTACCGGGGTCCAGGCCGAGGATACGCATCCCCGGAAACTACACGAGGGGTCGGACAGGGGCGAAAAACCGGCCGTCTTCGATCACTTGCACCACGGCCACGCCATCGGCCAGTTGGTCAGCGTGAACGTGTCGGCGTGGGTCTGGCCGGCGAAGCTGAGCGTGAGCTGGAACGTGCACGAGCTCTCGGTGCCCGAGACGCCGATCGCGCCGGCGGTGGCGATGGCGGTGCCGAGGAGCTTCCCCTGCTGGTCGTACTTGCGGAAGTACGCGCAGCCGTCGGGGACGACCATGTCGAACCCGTTCGAGCTCGGGATCTCGCAGCCGGAGCGGATCGCGTAGGTGCCGACCGGGCAGTTCTGGAAGTTCAGATCCGAGAACGCGAGGATGATCTGGTTGCCGGTGGTGCCGGTGCCCGCGGACGAGTTCGTCGCCAGGCCGCACGCGATCGGGCCGATCAGGTCGGTCGTCGAGATCTGGTAGTTGCTCTGCTTGTTGATGCTGCGGGTCTTCGTGGCGAACGTCGAGTACGGGATCGTGCCACCGCCGGCCGGAGCGTCCGCCGTCTGAGGCATGTCGTCGCCACCGCTGCCACCGCACGCCGCCGCGAACACCACCAGGCCGAGCACGAGCTGCTTCATGGCGCGCAACCTGCCAAAGAAGCGCAGCGGGCACAACCGCAAACGTTAGCCGTATGATTTCGCGGTGATCGCGATCGTACGTTGTCCAAGTTGAAAGCGTCCCCTTTCGGACATCTCGGACAAGGCCTAGCGGGCGCCGAAGATCGCGGTGCCCACGCGCACGTGGGTCGCGCCGCAGGCGATCGCGACCTCGAAGTCGCCGGACATGCCCATCGAGAGGACGGGAAGCGGCACGCCGAGGTCCTGTGCGAGGCGATCGCGGAGCTGCGCGAGCGCCAGGAACGCGGGGCGCGAGGCTTCGGGATCGTCGGCGGGAGGCGGCATGGTCATCAGGCCATCGAGGCGGATGCCCGGGACGGCGGCGACGGCGCGCGCGAGGTCCGGGGCGGTCGCGGGCGTGACGCCGCCCTTGGTGTCCTCGCCGGCGACGTTGATCGAGAGCAGCACCGGTTGCAGGGTGCCGGCCGCGCGCTTCGCGAGCTCCTGGGCAAGCTCGACGGTGTCGACGGCGTGGACCAGGACCACGTGGCCCGCGACGAGCTTCGCCTTGTTGCGCTGCAAGCGGCCGATGTAGTGCCAGCGCAGGTCCGGAAGCTCGGCGCGTTTTTCGGCGAGCTCCTGCGCGTAGTTCTCGCCGAAGTCGGTCGCGCCCGCGGCGACGGCCTCGCGGATCGCAGCGGCGGGGTGGGTCTTCGAGACCGCGATCAGCGTGACGTCGGCCGGTGCGCGGCCCGCGCGCTCGCAGGCGGCGTCGACGCGCGCGCGGACCACGCGCAAGCGATCGGCGATGGTCATGCGGGCGTGCCGGCGGCGAGGCGCGGGACCGGACCGCCGGCCTCGCGCAGCGCGGCGAGCACCTCGGCGAGCGGTAGGCCGATGACGTTGGTGACCGAGCCGCGGACGGCGGAGACGAACGCGGCGGCGATGCCCTGGATCGCGTAGGCGCCGGCCTTGCCGCGCCACTCGCCGCTGGCCACGTAGTCGGCCAGGGTGTTGGCGTCGAGGTCGATGAACTGGACCTCGGTGCCGACCAGGCCTTCGTGGATCACGGGCAGCCCGTCGCGCTCGCCGACGAGGATGAACGCGGTGATGACTTGATGCGCGCGGCCCGCGAGCCAGCGCAGCATCTTCGCGGCCTCCTCGGCGGTCTCGGCCTTGCCGAGGATCTGATTGTCGAGGGTGACGGTGGTGTCGGCCGCGAGCACCCATTCGTCGGGGCGGCGCTGCGTTGCCGCGGCCTTCGCACGCGCGACGCGCATCACGTATGTCGAGGGCTCCTCGCCGTCGAGGGCCGTCTCGTCGACATCCGCCGCGCGGACCTCGAGAAGGAGGCCCACGCGCTGGAGGAGCTCGCGCCGGCGAGGCGATGCCGACGCCAGCAGCAGGGTCCCGGTCATCAGATCAGCGCGGCGGCTTGATCGACTTGATCGCGGTGGTCTCGAAGTTGAGCTCCACCGAGATGCCATCGACGAACCGGTTCTTGCCGCCCTTGAGGGCTTCCGAGCACTGCATCATCACGACGCCGTCGCCGCCGACGATGTCCTTGACCTCGGTGCCGTCACCGTCGATGCAGATGTCGACGTTCTTGATCTCGTCGTTCGGATCGAGATCGCAGAACGCCTCGAGGCCGTCGCCATCGACGTCGATGTCGGGCGTGCGGCAGCCGGTGTACTTCTTCGTGATGTTCGCCTTGGCCTTGGGCAGCGCGAGCAGCGGTCCGAGGAGGTTCGCGAACGTCGCGTCGAGCAGCGAGCTATCCTTGGTCAGGCCGATCTGCATGACCTCGAGGCCGCGGATCGTGTCGGCGGTGTGCGCGTCGATGACGCCGCCGAGGTGGCCGTTCTTGAGCACGATCGCCGTGCCCTCCTGAACGACGTCGGCCTTGATCGTGGCGCCGGAGATCTTGAGGTCGAGGGTGATGCCATCGGTGACCGGGATCGCGACGCCGAACAACGACGGGCCGGCGTTGAGCGTGAGCGTGCCGCCCTCGGTGGTGATCACGCCGTCCTGGAACGTGATGATCGGCGTGTTCGGCGCGGAGAACGAGAGCGGGTCGAGGTAGATGTCGGCCTTGCCGGCCTCGTACGGGCTGCACGCGGTGGCGTTGCCCATCGCGTCGTGGCTGCGATCGGCGACGCCGTCGCAGTCGTTGTCGAGGCCATCGCCGCAGATCTCGGCGGCGCCGGGGTGGATCGACTCGCCCTTGCCGACGCGGTCGTCGCAGTCACCGGTCGCCGGGCTGAAGCCGTCGCCGTCGGCGTCGGTGGTGTTCGTGGAGTTGCCGGTCGCGGTCTCGTCGGCCTTGCCGTCGCAGTCGTCGTCGACGAGGTTGGTCTCGTTCTCGGTCGCGCCCGGGTGGATCGCCATCTCGTGGTCGTTGCAGTCACCACCGTCGATGTACGCCTTCTTGCCGTCGGCATCGGTGTCGGTGACGTACGCCCCGAGGTAGATCGCGAACTTCACGCAGGTGTCGGCGGCGGCGCTCGGGAGATCGAAGAACTCGAGCGGGATCACGATCGAGTAGTTCTTGAACGAGTCCGCGATCGCGCTCTTCGCGAGGCTCGCAACGGCGGCGAGCTTGTTGTCGGGATCGCCGTCGCCGTCGAGATCGAAGCCGTCGGCGGCTGCGCCGATCTCGAGCTTCGAGATCACCTGCTGCTGCATGCCCTGGTACGGCGTGATCGCGGTGTCGTTGCACGCCGGCTTCGGCGGGAACAACTGAGAACCACCGCCGTCGTCACCGCACGCACCGAGAATGGTGGCGAGCGCTGCACCCGAAATAAAGCCAAGGCCAGTGATCTTCCTCATCGCGGGGACTTGAGCACGATGGATCCAGCACGGTCAATCGGAAGAATCGGCCATGGGCATGGCAGGATGCCGCCATGCGTCGAGGAACGGGCCCGCTCGTGCTGGCCATCACGCTCGCGGTGGCCGCCACCGCCGCGGCCCACGTCGCGCCCTCCGTCGACGACAACAACCGATACATCAAGGTGACGCCGGCCGCGGATCGAGTCCGGTTGGCCTACACCGTGTTCTTCGGCGAGGTCCCCGGTGCCCAGACCCGGCCCGCGATCGACGCCAACCACGACGGCCAGATCTCCGAATCCGAGGGCCAGGCGTTCGGCGTCAAGCTCGCCGGAGAGGTCGGCGCCTCCCTCGAGCTGACGATCGACGGAGCGACTCAGCCCGTAGCGTGGACCACGGTCGCCGTGGGCATGGGATCGCCGCAGGTCGCCGCCGGCTCGTTCTCGATCGACATGATCGCCTGGGCCTGCCTGCCCCGCGCTCGCGGCGCCCACACTCTCCTGCTGCGCGACCGGTTCCGCGTGCCGCGCCCCGGCGAGACCGAGATCAAGGTCGAGGACGGCCCGGGGATCACGATCCAGCACACGCATATCGGGACGGCCGCGGATCCGAGTCACGACTATCGCTTCGCCGGGCCCGGTGGACCGCTGACCGACGATGGGCTGGACCTCGCGTTCACCGCGAGCGACACCGCCCCCCTGACCAGCGATGGAACGTGCTCCGGCGCCGAGCGCGGCAAGCCCGGCGTCTCGCGACCGCTGGTGATCGTCATCGTGCTCGCGCTGGTGGGGATCATCGGAGGCGTGGTCCTGGTCTCCAAGCGCCGGAAGTAGCCGCCGCGCGCGCTCCCCCGCTCGGGGCGAGTTTGGGCTATCGTCTCGGCAACGTGAAGAAGTTCCCGGACTTCGTCCCACCGACGAAGGTCAGCTACCTGGACCGCGGTCCAACGCTGCACCTTCGCCGCTGCATGTTGCAGGGCGTCGATGACCCGACGCAGGAGTGGACCTTCGACAAGGAAGAGATCCGCATCGGCTCGATGGACGATAACGATATCGTTCTCCAGGACGACACGGTCTCTCGCTATCACTGCAAGATCATCCAGGACGACACGGGCTACGTGCTCGTCGACAACCGGTCGACCAACGGTACGTTCATCAACAAGGTCCGCGTCCGCGAGGCGTTCATCAAGCCCGGCGCCGTGCTGTCGGCCGGTCAGAGCCAGCTCCGGTTCAACGCGAAGGAAGAGGAAGTCCAGATCGTCCCGTCGCGCAGCGATCGCTGCGCCGGGCTGATCGGCGGCAACGCCCGGATGCGCGAGATCTACTCGATCATCGAGAAGATCGCGCCGACCGCGACCACCGTGGTGATCGACGGCGAGACGGGCACCGGCAAGGAGGTCGTCGCGCAGGCGATTCACTCGCTGTCCCCGCGCTCGCGCAACGACCTCGTGGTGTTCGATTGCGGCGCGGTGCCGCCGAACCTGATCGAGAGCGAGCTGTTCGGCCACGAGAAGGGCAGCTTCACCGGGGCCGTGATGACGCGGCAGGGTCTGTTCGAGCAGGCCGATGGCGGCACGCTGTTCCTCGACGAGCTCGGCGAGTTGCCGATCGACCTGCAACCGAAGCTCCTGCGGGCGCTCGAGCAGCGCGAGGTACGCCGCGTCGGTGGCGCGAAGTCGGCGAAGGTCGACGTCCGCATCATCGCGGCCACGAACCGCAACCTCGAGGACGAGGTCAAGGCGGGGCGGTTCCGCCAGGATCTGTTCTACCGGCTCAGCGTGGTGCGCCTTCACCTGCCGTCGCTGCGCGAGCGCGCCGATGACATCCCGCTGCTGCTCCAGCACTTCCTCGATCACGGCTTCTACAACAAGGCGCCGAACGGAACGCAGAAGGTCCGCGCCGTCGCGCGCGATGCGATGACCGCGCTGCAGAACTATCCGTGGCCGGGCAACGTGCGCGAGCTGGTCAACGTCGTCGAGCGCGCCGTCTCGTTCTGCGATGCCGGCACGCTCGAGCTCTCCGACCTGCCCGATTACGTGCGCTCGTCGCGGCCGCCGACGAACTCCGGTTCGAGCGGCAAGATGATGGCCCAGCGTCGCGGCTCCACGCATGGCGGCACCGGCGCGAACCCGGTCGCGATGGATCCCACCGCGCCCGCGCCCGCGCCGAACGAGGAGCTCCTGAACCAGACGTTCAAGGATGCGAAGGAGCGGTGGGTCGCGTCGTTCGAGCGCGACTACATCGCCGAGCTGCTGCGCCGCAACTCCGGCAACATCTCGCACGCTGCGCGCGAGTCCGACATCGATCGCAAGTACTTCCGAAAGCTGATGAAGAAGTACGACATCGAGGCCGCTGGTGGCGACGACGCCGACGAGCTCGAATGAGCCCGACGACGAGGTAGCCGACGACGCCGCACCCGAGGTCGATGCGTTCACGCTACCGCCGGGTGCCGATCTCACGATCGACTGGGGACTGACCTCGCACCTGCACGCCGATGGCTCGCCGCGGATCATCGAGCGCACGTTGATCGTTCCGCCGGAGCTCGCGGGCCTGCGGCTCGATCACTTCATCAAGACGCAGATCTCGCGGCTGTCGCGCACGAAGATCCAGCAGGTGATCGGTACGCAGCTCTCCCGCACGGATGGCCACACGCTGAAGCCTGCGACCTCGGTCGCCGCCGGCGAGCACTACCTGATCCGCCGCCCCGCGCGCGCCGAGCCGCCCTGCCCGCGCACGTTCACCACGCTGTACGAGGATGCGCGGTTGCTCGTGATCGACAAGCCCGCCGGCCTGCCGGTCCACGCCAGCGCGAAGTTCTACTTCAACACGCTGACCCGCGTGCTCGGCGAGAAGTACCCCGGCGAGCCCGAGCTGCAGATCGCACATCGCCTCGATCGCGAGACGTCCGGATGCCTGGTGGTGGCACGCGATCGCGCCGCCGCGGTGGTCCTCAAGCAGGCGTTCGCGAGCAAGACCGCGGTGTCGAAGCAGTACGTCGCGCTCGTCCACGGCCAGCCCCCGTGGGATGTCGAGACCACGATCGACCTGCCGCTCCGCGTGGCGCAGCCCGGCGATCCCACGCGGTTGCCGCACGTGCGCATGCTGACCGGGCCCGGGGGCGCGCAGGCGATCACGCGCGTGCGCGTCGAGCAGCGCGGACCCGAGACCGCGCTCGTGCGGTGCACGCTCGTCACGGGTCGCCAGCATCAGATCCGCGCGCACCTCGCGGCGCAGGGCTTTCCGATCGTCGGCGACAAGCTCTACGCGCACGGCGACGATGCGTTCATCCGCTACTGCGACGAGGGCCTGGTTCCGGATCTCGCGGCGCTGTTCGTGTTGCCGCGCCACGCGCTGCACGCGGCGAAGGTCTCGTTCCCGCACCCCGAGGGCGGCTCGCGCACCGTCGAGGCGCCGCTGCCGGGCGATATCCGGGCGCTGCTCTAGCGACTACTTGCGCGACGCGACGAGCCACGGCGTGCCGTCGATGATCGCCACGACGTAGATCGGACTACCGGTCAGCGCGGGCAGCTCGAACCGGTTGCCGGTGGGCGTGGCGGTGAGCGGAATCGGCTGGGGCTCGTCGTCCTTGTAGTAGACGAGCTGCACGTCGCGCGCGTCCACGTTCTGCGGCCGCAGCTCGAGCGTCGTGCCCGTCCACGAGCCGAGCACCGTGCGGAACGTGCCGTCGGCGCGCAGCTCGCCGGTCACGGCGATGTCGTGCGGCTCGAAGTGCGCGGGCGCGGGATAGGCGGGCGCGACGAACAGGGTCAGGTACGCGCGCAGGTCCTTGATCGTCGCGTCGGGATAGCGCGACGGTGCCTGCTCGAGGACCTGCGCGAGCTTCTTGCGAAGGCGCTCGGGGTCGCGCTCCTGATAGAGGCCGCGGAAGCTGTGATCGAGCCAGCGCTGCGCGAACACGTGCACGGGGGCGGAGATCGGGGTGATGTGATCGCCGGGCACCGTGTAGTCGAGGTGCTCGCCGTACGGCGCCTCCGCACGGATGGTGGCGAACATCGGGAAGCTCGAGAACGGAAACGTGTTGAGGCGCTGGTCGAGGGTGGGCACGAACGAGGTCAGCACCTCGTACGCGACGAACGCGATCACGAAGATCCTCGGTCCGCGCGGCGGCGTCCACGTGCTGGTGAGCGGCAAAACGTCGGCGCGCTTGCGCAGCAGGGCGTCCCAGTCGACGAACACGGCCACGAGCGGTAGCCAGTGCGGGTTCCACAGGCTGATCACCAGGCCGAGCGCGAGGGTCTCGGTCACGAACGCGAGGCCGCACACCGCACGCAGCCACGGGCGACGCACGAACACGCACGCGAGGATCGGCACGAGCTGGGTGACGAGGTTGAGCAGCGCCGCGCCGCGGAACTTCCACACGTCGTCGATGATCCAGCTGACCACGGCCGGGCGATCGAGCCCCGCGAGGTCGTAGCGGACGAGCAGCTGGTAGCGCAGGTTATCGGAGAGCGCCCAGCGCAGCGTGCCGTGGCCGTGGAGGAGCTTGTGGAACACGGCGCCCGCGAACATCAGCGCGACCGCGAGCTGCACCAGGCGCAGCGACCACTGATAGCCGCGCTCGAGGTTGACCTCCGGCAGTCCGCGACGGCGGCGGATCAGCGCGTCGATCGAGAGCACGTCACCACCGCGCGCGCCGAGGAACGCGCAGTGCGCGAGGAACACCACGTTGTACTGGTGCGACCACGCGGTGCTGCCGGAGAACGAGATCGCCGCGAGCGCCACCGCCGCGCCGAAGCTCACCGCGGTCGCCGCGCGCGTGTAGAGCCCGACGAGCATCGCCACGGTGCTGGTCCAGGCCAGGACCCACAGGATGCCGATCACCGCCTCGGGCGGGACCGTGCGGCCCAGCAGCATCCAGATGCCGACCGGTCGGTACAGGCCGGCGGGGGCCACGAGCGGGTCCTGGGTGGCCAGGCGGGCCAGGGTGAGCAACACCGCGCCGGCGATCGCGATCCGCACGACCGCAGCCGCCCAGCGGCCGCCCTCGTCGAACCAGTAGCGCTGCCAGCGCGACACGGGCGGCACGTTATATGATCTCGCGGTGTGGTGCCGGATCCTCGTCGCGCTCGCACTTGGCGGCTGCGGCTTCACCACGTCTGGCGGGGCCGGGCCCGGCGATGCGCGCGATCCCGACGCCACGGACGCCCTGGATAGCGGGCCGCCGGGGGATGCGAGCCCGTGCCGCGCGGTCGAGGTCTCGGCGATGAGCGCTCATACCTGCGCGCGCATGGAGACCGGCGACGTGTGGTGCTGGGGCATCAACAACCGCGGCGAGGTCGGGCTCCCGAGCCAGACCCAGTGCAACGGCGCGAACAAGTGCAACCCTACGCCCGCGAAGCTCGCGGTGCCGACGGCCACGAGGCTCGGCGTCGCCGAGGAGCACTCCTGCGCGATCACCGGCGGCCAGGTGTATTGCTGGGGGCGCAACACGGACGGGCAGTTCGGCGATGCTTCGGGCGCCGATGCCGTGGCTCCGGTGCTGGTCGCGCAGCGCGCGGGCGCGACGTCGATCGGCGGCGGCCTCACGCATGGCTGCTCGCTGCACGGCGCGGCGGTGAAGTGCTCGGGCGACAGCGCGAATGGCGAGGTCGGCGATCCCACGATGGCCGCGCACGCGACGCCGGTCACCACCGTGGCGAGCGGAACGGACGTACTCGCGAACGGGTACAGCCACGTGTGCTCGATCAGCGGCGGCTTCGTCTACTGCTGGGGCTCGAACGTCACCGGTCAGGTCGACACGAACGTCGGTCCCGACGTCTACAACCCGCGGATCGTCCCGAATGTCTCCACCGCGGTCGCGATCGCGAACGGCATCGGTCACACCTGTGCGGCGCTGGCCGCCGGTGATCTCCGGTGCTGGGGCGCGAATGGAAATGGCCAGCTCGGCATGGGCGACACGCTGCCGCACTACGGCGAGGTCCGGGTACCGATCCTCACCGGCATCGTCGAGCTCGCGGCCGGCGCGGATCACACCTGCGGGCGCACCCCGGCTGGCAGCGTGTACTGCTGGGGCGAGCGGTACTCGGCGACGCCCGTCCAGGTGGTGCTCCCCCGCCCCGCCGTCTCGATCGCGGCCGGCAGCTACCACGATTGTTTCGCACTCGACGATGGCTCGGTGCAGTGCATCGGCTGGAACGCGTACGGCCAGCTCGGTACCGGCACCGCCGGCCCGGCGATCTCGAACACGGTGTCGCAGGCAACGCTCTGCGAATAGGTAGGCCCCGCCCGGCGTGCTAAGGCTAGCCGTGGCCAAGGACCGGGCGCGACCGTTCTCGCGCAAGCATCGCAAGTACTGGTTCACCGTGACCGGCGGGATGATCCTGATCGGTGTGTTCAACGTCGCCATCGGCATGTGCGGATACGAAGCGCCGCGCACCCCCGAGCGGATCATCCCGGTGCTGCCGCCGCCGGGCACGCCCGCACAGGCGCCGACCGACGGCACGATCAACCTCGGAGACATCCCCGCACCCGTGATGCGCGCGTTCGCCGTCGCGTATCCCCGCCACATCCCCGCGCCGAAGAAGCTGCTCGTCGCCGGCGTCGCGCACTACGAGTTGACGTTCAGTGACGCGGGCACGACCCACGTGATCTCGTACACCCCCGACGGCACGTTCCTCGGCGCGCGCTAGTTTCTTCGGACCGCGCGCGCCTTCGCGCGAGCGCTCACTCCCAGACGATGTCGTTCGGCAGGCGCGCCTGCGCGGCCTCCGGTTGCACGAGGACGGAGGCCGGGATGCCGGAGAGGAACGACCTCACCATCGGCAGATCCGTGAGCGACATCGGCTCGGTCGCCTTCACGCCGATCAGCTGGGTCAACGTCCCGAGCAGGCTGGTCGGCGCGTTCGGCAGCTCGATCAAGCGGACGCGCGCACCCGGCGCGAGCTTCATGCGGCGCTTCGCCTCGTCGAGGACGTCCGCGAAGCCGCCGAACTTGTCGACGAGCTTGATCGGCTGCGCCTGCGCGCCGGTCCACACGTGCCCGCGGCCGACGGCATCGACCTCGTCCTTCTTCATCGAGCGGCCCTCGGCGACGGCGCCGACGAACCGGCCGTACAGGTAGCGCAGCTTGTCGAGCAGCACGGCGCGCTCCTCGTCGGTGTACGGGCGATAGAAGCTCTCCACGTCGGCGCGCTTGCCGCGCTTGTACGTATCGGTCCCGATACCGAGCTTCTGCGCGAGGCCGCCGAGGTCGAACTTGCCGTAGAAGATGCCGATCGAGCCGGTGATCGTCATCGGCTCCGCGTAGATCGTGTCGCAGCCCGCCGCCACGAAGTAACCACCGGAGGCGGCGAGGTCCGACATCGAGCACAGGATCGGCTTCACGCCGCGCGTGGCGAACACCTCGCGTGCGATCAGCTCGGAGGCGAGCGCGCTGCCACCGGGCGAGTCGATGC
>JBBRED010000212.1:0-14525 GCA_038203335.1 Haliangiales bacterium
GCCGAACCGCGTCTTGATCGCATCGAACGTCTCGGGGATCTCCTGTCCCCACAGCTCGCCTGCGGGCTCGAACGAGACCTCGCTGTCCTTGATCACGAGCAAGGTCGGCACCGCTGCCTTGCCGCGCACCATCACCGCGTCGTAGCCGGCCGCCTTCAGGTGACTGCACACGCTGCCACCCGAGTTCGAGTCGGCCCACGTGCCGGTGAGCGGCGACTTGCCGACGATCTGGATGCGTCCGGAGAACGGCGTGCGGAGGCCGGTCAGCATGCCCGACGAGATCGCGAAGCAGGACTCCGGAGCGAGCGCGTCGGTGCCCGCGGGGAAGTGCTTCCACATGAGCCACGCGCCGAGGCCGTACCCGCCGAGGTAGCTGCGGTAGACCGACTCGTCCACCTGCTCGATCCAGTGTTTCTGCTCCGAGAGGTCGACGAACAGCACCTTGCCGTGGTGCCCGTACCGCGGGGCCGTAAGTCCCGATTCACCCATGGTTTGAAGCATACAGTCCCCAGATCATGTGGGTACAGACTCCACCAGGCACCGTGAACCCGCTGTAAACCCCCTGTAATCATTACGGGTAGGACCGCCGGATCCTGGCCTGGCTACTGCACAATCCATCGTCATGCGCTTCACTCTCGCCCTCGTGACCGCACTTGCTGTGGCTGGCTGCGTCGGTGACATCCCGGCTGACACCGGGGGAACCGGACCCGACGCGGGCACGACCACCGGCGGGTCGATGGCGCGGACGATGTACAAGTCCAACGTCCACGCGATCACCAACCGCTGCACCGGCGCCGCGTGCCACAGCGTGACCGGCGCCGCGGGCGGCGGATCTTCTCGGTTCTCCGACTCCAGCGCGGATACGTCGTACGACGCGATCGTTCGCGCTCCTCTGACGGTCGGCTCGTTCGCCGCCGCCTCCGCCGGCATCCTCACGAAGATCTCGGCCGGCCACAACGGCATCACGTACACCGCCGGCGAGATCAGCTCGATCACGAGCTGGCTCGACCGGGAGAAGACCGAGCGGAACAACGGCACCAACCCGCCGCCGGTCGATCCGATCGAGGTGCTGAAGACGTGGTCCGGCTGCATGACGCTCGCGAACTTCAACACCGCGCAGATGTCCCAGAAGTGGGGCTCGCTCGCCGCGCTCAACAACCAGAAGTGCCTCAACTGCCACGGTGGCGGCCTCTACGGCTTCGTGCTCAGCGATGTGCCGCAGACGTTCTTCGGCGCCATCACGACGCAGAAGGATTATCTGCTCAAGTACTTCACGGTCGACGGCGCCGGCAAGGTCATCATCAACATGGCCTCGTTCACCAACGCCGGCGTCACGCTCGCCGACCACCCGCACTTCGACCCGATGAACAACCTCGGCATGCCGGCGCTGCAGACCTTCTACATGTCGACGCTCGCAGCGCAGGCCGCGGGCACCTGCGGCCCGTCGACCTTGATGCCCTGAGAGCTAGGCTTCCGGCGCCGCGGGCGCCGTGCGGAGCAGCAGCGCGGGGCCATCAACGGCGACTGCCGGATAGGCCGCCGCCTCGAACTCGGTCGCGATCAGCCGGCGGCCACCCGACGCGCCGACGATGTCTCCCGGCTCGAGCCGCTCGCCATCCGCGAGCGTCGCCGCGATGTCGCGGAGTAGCAGCGCCGCCTCGGTCGCGGTCTCCTGCGTGACGTCGAGCAGCACGAGATCGGGGCGCCCGAACTTCCGCAGCCCGAGTGACCACGCGGCGAGCGTTCCCTGATCGGGATCCAGCTCCTCGAAGAACAGCGTGACCTCGTGCATGACGTCGAACGTGCGCTCGGGGCGCAGCGCCGCGACCTCGACGCCGAGATGCGCGCGCGCGGCGTAGACATCGATGACCACGGCGGCGCCTTCCTCGCACACGCACTTCGCGAGCGCCCATGCCGCCTGGACGTGTCCGAGGTCATCGGGATCGTCGAGCTGGGCCTCGATCACGTAGGCGTGCTCGGCGGTCAGCGCGGTGGCCGCGGCGGACGGACCGAGATCCGTGGCGATCAGCTCGGTGAACGGTGCGAGCACTTGCTCGGCGAACCACGCCGGATCCTCGGAGCGGTCCTTCGCGACCATCGCGATCGACTCGGGCCCATCGCCATCATCGGGCATGCCGTGCTGCTTGCGCGAGACCGGCAGCGGATCGGGCAGCTTCACCGACGACAGTGCGATCAGCGCGATCTGCGCCGCGCCGCCACCGGGGACGTAGCTCTCGCGAATCCAGGGCGCGGTCACTCGCCGGTGTCCGTGTACATCGCTTCGATCTCGCTCGAGTACATCTGCGCGACGACCTTGCGCTTGATCTTCATCGTCGGCGTGAGCTCGCCGGTATCGATGCCGAACGGCTTCGGCAGGATCGCGAACTTCTTGACCTGCTCGACGCGCGCGAGCGACGCGTTGACCGTATCGATCTGCGCCTGGATCTGCGCGCGGATCTGCGACGCGTCCTCGATCTTCGCCGCCGCATCACCGAGCGTGACGAGTGCGGTGAGGAACTTGCGGCGATCGCCGATCACGACGGCTTCGCCGACGAGCGGCGACTGCTTGATCGCGGCCTCGATGTTCTTCGGCGCGATGTTCTTGCCGCCGGCGGTGATGATGATCTCCTTCTTCCGACCGGTGATGGTCAAGAAGCCATCGCGGTCGAACTGACCGAGGTCGCCGGAGCACAGCCAGCCATCCTTGAGCGACTCCGCCGTCGCCTCGGGCTCCTTGAAGTAGCCGAGGAACACGTTCGGGCCGCGGATCAGGATCTCGCCGTCGTCGCCGATCTTGCACTCGAGACCGGGCAGGGCCGGACCGACGCTGCCGATCTTCGTGCGACCCGGCAGGTTGAACGACGTCGGGCCGGTGTCCTCGGACTGGCCGTAGATCTCGCGGATCGGCAGGTCGATGCTCGCGAAGAACTCGAGCACGTCGGGCGCGATCGGCGCGGCGCCGGAGATCAAGGTGCGCGCGCGGTCGAAGCCGAGCGCGGCCTTGAGCTTTCCGATCACCAGCTTGTGGACGAGCCGGTACTGCAGGTCCAGCACGCGCGACGGCGGGAGATCTCGATCGCGCTTCGCGTTGACCTCGGTGCAGACCTTGCGGGCCCACGCGAGCAGCTTCGCCTTGCCGCCCTTGACGTCGCCGAACTTGCCGGCGAGCACCGCGTGGAACTTCTCCCAGATCCGCGGCACGCCGAAGAACACGGTCGGCCGGCTCTCCTTGAGGTTATCCGGGACCTTCTCGATCGACTCCGCGAAGTACACGGTCGAGCCCGCGGTCGCCGGCATGTGGATCGTCGCCATCTGCTCGGCGATGTGCGACAGCGGCAGGTACGACAGCGATACGTCGGTATCGACGCCGCCGCCGACATCGATCAGCGCGCGCGCCGTCCATGCGAGGTTGCCGTGGGAGAGCATCACGCCCTTCGGCGGGCCGGTGGTGCCGGAGGTGTAGATCAACGTCGCGAGGTCGGCCTGCTCGATCGCGTCGATGCGCTGGTCGAGCTGCTGATCGGGTGTGCCCTCCGCCTTTGCGAGGAAGTCGTCCCAGGTCAGGACGTCGTCGCCGGTGGCGGTCGCGCCGCGCATCATCACGATCCAGGTGCACAGGGGCATCTCGGATCGCTTCGCCTTGATCTTCGCGAGCTGCGCCGCGTCCTCGACGAGGACCACGAGCGCTTCGGAGTGATGAACGATGTACTGGACCTCCTCGGCCGAGCACGTCGTGTAGATGCCGGCGGCCGCGCCGCCCGCCATCATCGCGGCGTGATCGAGGATCACCCACTCGGGGCGATTGAAGCCGAGGATCGCGACCTTCGCGCCGCGGTTGAATCCAAGGGTCATCAGGGCGCGCGCCGCAGCGCGCACCTGGTCGGCGTACCCGCGCCACGTCGTCGGTTGCCAGCGTCCAGCGATCTTCGCCTGGTAGGCGATGTGCGATGGACGTTCGAGCGCCTGGCGAAGCAGGCGTCCGGGGATGTGGTCTCGACTCGGCTCGCGGCGCGCCATGCGTTAGTTCTTCGCCTTGCTACCGGGGAAGTACGTGGTGGAGCGCTTCTTGCCCTTGGCCTTCAGCGAACCGTCGGCGATGAGCTTGCGGATCGGCAGCGCCAGATCCTTCGTCGTCGTTCCGAGCTGCTTGTTGATCTGCTCGATGCGCAGGCCGGGGTTCTTCCCGACGAACGACAGGAAGTCGTCCTGCATCTTCTCGAGCTCGTTCGACGTCCGCTTCGCGCCACGACCACGCCCTCGCCCCAACCTCGCCACCGCGCCACCCCTCGAGCCGCTGCGCGACAGAGCTTGCTCCAGGCCCTCGACGGCGGCCTTGCGCGCCAGCTCGGTGAGCTGCGCGACGAAGCCATCGACGAGACGCTGGATATCAGATTGGAGATTGGCCATTTCGATTCATCCTCGCTTTGCTGAAAATAAGAGTTACGCGGGGCGGAATGAATCACACAACGGCGGCTCGTTCAACTAGGGGGCGTAAGCTGCGACAACATCTTTGAGGGTGATGTAAACCACCGGTCCCTGGTGGCTGCTCGCCAGCTTGGCGTCCGCGTACTTGAGGAAGCCGTCGACGCGGCGATAGGCGGACTCGGGGAACTGAACGGACGGGTGAAAGCCCATCATCAGTGTCTTCGGCGACATCAGCGTCTGGCCATTCCAGTTGGAGTCGAAGATTCCGGTCATCTCGACCAGCGAGACGTAGTCGATCATGACCCCGTTATCCGGGACTTCGAGAATCGGCATCGTCGGCAAGGTGCTGGTGAGCACGTTGCCCTGACTCGGGTAGTACGGCTGGCTCGTATCGTTGATCGGCGCCCAGTTCTCCATGTTCCAGCGGAACAGCTCGGCGGTGCCCCACTCCTCGATGCGGGCCCAGTTGAGGGCGCTGGTATCGGCGACGTAGCCATTGTCGGCGAGGGCCTGCAGGGTCTCGAGCGTCGCGGTCCAGCCGCCGGCGCGGAACGTCTTCGGATCGTTGAGGCCGTGCTGCTCGAACAGGCTCTTCGCGTGCGCGAGGAGGATGCCCATGTTCGCGCGTCCGTAGGCACCGAGCTTGATGGTGTAGCCGGTGGTATCGCCGGCGGGCATCGTGGTGGATTGATCGGTGACGCAGGTGACGCCCGCGCTCTCGACGAAGTTGCAGTACGGGTGGATGTGGAGGCCGATCTCGTCGTTGAAGTGATCGCGCTTGTCGAGCAGCCACGTGACGAGCTGCTGCTGGCGCGCGGGCGTCACTGCCGGATCGGTGAACGTGTACGGACCCACGAAGTGCGTGATTCGCAACTCCGGGTGCGTCATGTGCATCGCCTCTTGATACGTATTCACCTTGTCCCCGGGATCCGAGAAATCCCAGTCGGTCGTGACCAGCACGTAGTACGGCGCACTGCGATGGAGCGGCAGCTTCGCAAACGCGGTGGCGGATCCGTTCGCCGACAACAAGATGTCGTGGTCGCCGAGCGGCAGGTCGGTGACGGTGATCTGGGTGCCGAGCTTGCCGTCGCCGACGTCCTCGAGGCGCACCACCGGCAGATCGCCGACGTAGAGATCGATGTAGTCGGTGCCGCCCGGCGGATCGACGATGACCGTCATCAGATCGTCGGTGACCGGCGTCGCCTTGTTCGCCACGATCCACCATGGCTGCGCCCCGGTGATCACGTAGGCAGGATCGTTCTCGGTGGGCGCGGTCGGCGGCGTCGGGTTGGGATCGGGGAACCCACCGCAGGCAGACAGCACTCCACACATCACGAACGCGATCATCGTGGGCCGCATTGCGGCGGACCCTAACACGCCGGCTTTCCGAGCAATCATGTTAGTTTCCCGTCGTAAATGCGGCGCATTTCCGTGGTGATCGGACTCCTGGTCTCGGGCTGTGGCGGTGTGACCGCCGACTCGCCGCTGACGCTCACGCTCGGAGTTGATCGAGCGCACACCACCTCCGGCCTCAAGGCGCACAAGTTCTGCCACAAGGAGGACGGTGGTCCGCAGCCGAACCCCGAGACCTATCCGCGCTGCGATCGGACCGGCGCCGAGTGGGGCGAGTCGTGGGTCAGCGCGCGGTTCGACAAGGATCTGCTGATCGAGCTCAAGCGGTACGAGCGGTTCAGCGACGACAACCGCGCCATCGAGCGCTGGAACCAGCTGGTCGGCGACCGGCTGAAGCTGCACCCCGACGCGCCCGATGCCAGCGCCGAGCTCCAGGCCCGCGGCCTCGAACCCGGGACGCGGAGCATGAAGGCCTGGCGGCTCGACGCGGTCACCGTGGTGGGCGTCTATCTGCTGACGCCCATGGCTCCCGAAAATGCGAGCATCCTCGAGTCGATCATCAGCCTACCGAAGCAGGCGACCGACATCGAGGTGGTGCACTGAGCGAGAGCTTCAGCGCGGGCCGGCGTCGACGAGCTTGGTCGCCGAGAGCGCGTTGAGACCCGTGAGCGTGGTGCCGTTCTTCGCGACCGGCGGCGCGCCGTCGAACCAGCTGCCCGTGAAGTCGCCGGAGACGCCCGAGCCCGGGGTCACGTCGACGTCGGTCTGGTTGCCGTACCAGTTGTTCGCCGTGAAGATCGCGCCGGTACCGGCGTAGAACATCAGGCCGTACGGCGTGGTGCCGATATCGGAGTGCGTCACCTTGATGACGTTGCCGGTGCCGCCGAAGTGCATGTCGCAGTGGGTGGTGTCGCCGGTCGCGTTCTCGGCGAGGCCGATGCGCGAGTACGAGACATCGACGTTGCCGCCGTTCATGACGAGGAAGTCACCGCTGGCCTTCGACATCTGCGAGTCGACGATCGTGGCCTTGCCGCCGCTGGTCGAGATGCCGCCGCCGGTCTGGGCCACGAACGCGTACTTGATCTCGCCACCGGTCGGGATCGAGAGGCCGCTCCAGTAGCCTCCGGCCGTCTCCGGGCCGATCGCGATGGGGCTCGCCTTGGTGCCCTGCGCATCGATGATGCCGCCGACGGTGATCGAGAAGCCGGCCTTCACCGAGACGGTGGCGCCGGCCGCGATGGTCAGGGTGACGCCCGGGTCGACCGTGGTGTTCGCGGCCACACTGACGGGGCCGGTCCAGGTGGTGTTGGCCGTGATGTGACCCGCGGTCATGCCGCCGCCACCACCACCACCGCCGCCTCCGCCACCTCCGCCACCGTCATCCCCGGTGCCGTCATCGCCCGTCGGCTGATCGGATCCGACGACGCACGCCACGAGGGGCAGAGACAGGGCTACGGCCAGGAGCTTGTTCATGACAGGAGTGTAAAGCAACGCATGTGCCCAGAGCCCGCGGCGCCGGCTGCGCGTGACGTGCAAGATCATTGGGTTCTCCAGGGTGTAGGGAAACCGCCCCGATCCCGGATCGGGGGCTCTCCCCCCAGGTGACCGGTGGATCCAGTCCTCAGTGGGCGGGGTAGAGGAACCGAAGGAAGCGCCAGGTCCGGGCCTTCCACGCCAGCTCGTCGTGCGTCGCGCCGGGCTCGAAGTAGTAGCAGAGCGCGTTCGCACCGGGGGTGCAGCTCGGCGAGTTGGCGCGCTGCCAGCCGAGACCGAGCATCAGATCCCGCACCTCGACGGAGTCCGCGGCGCCGTCGGTGTTCTGCGCGACGTCGCCACCGTGATCGATGTAGATCGCGAGCGGCTGCTTACCAAACGACGGGATCCGATCCCGCAGTGAGGTGCCATCGTCCTGTCCCGGCCAGAACGCTCCCGACAGCGCTGCCGCCGCGCCATAGGTCTGCGGATAGGTCAGCGCGAGGTGCATCGCGACGAGACCGCCGAGCGAGCTCCCGGCGACGGCGAGCTTGCCGTGATCCCAGCGCACCTGCGCGAGCGCCTGCGGCTGTAGCTCGGAGACCTGAAACTGCATGAACGCGGCGAGCTTTGCCGGCGAGAGGCCGTACTCGTCGTTGCGCGCGTTCGTGCTCGCGGCGCCGATCACGATCACCGGCGCGACGCGACCCGCGCCGATCTCGGTGTCGAGCGCGACGTTGGTCTCCCATCCGGTGTGACCGAAACAGCAATCGTGGTCGTCCCAGATGTTCTGCCCGTCGTGCATGAACAGGACGGGATAGGTCTTGGCGCCGTTCGCGGGTGCGGTGTAGCCCGCGGGGTAATACGCGGTGACGGCGCGGCAATTCGCGAGCGTGGTCGAGCATGCCTGCGCGAGCTTGACGATGTGTCCACGCCCCGAGTCGGGAGTGTTGATGATGCTGTTCATCCCGTCGGGATTGCCGCCGAAGTCGTCGTACGCGAATGCGGGATCATGGAGATCGAGCTTCCACGTCTGACCGTCGAACAGCTTGTAGGGCCAGTAGCCCGTCGCGACCGGGCCGACCGCGAGGACGAGATCGGTGCCGCACACGGCGGCCGAGGTCAGCGCGGTCTGCGACCAGCCGTTGAACTCGCCCGCGACATGCGTGACGCCATCGGTGCGAAACAGCGCGCGGCCCGCGGCCCACAGCGGCCCGAGGTCCGTTCGCTCGTCGAGCTCGGCGCGAAGGTTCGCGACCACGGCGGGATCGCAGCCCTGTGCCTGATCGTAGAGCGCGAGGATGCACGGCGCTCCGGCGAGCCCAGCCGGGCAGCCGGTATCGGCGTCGGGCTCCGCACCGTCGGGGTTCGAACCCGCGTCAGGCTGCCCGCCGGTATGGGAGGACATGCCGCAGGCGGCGAGGGTGAGAGCGGCGATGAGGAGGGTGCGCATGTTGAGGATCGCAACGCGGATCAATGGAAGTGCGTGATCACGCGTCCGCGCGCGCGTCACGAGCAATTGGTGGGCCGCCGCCGTCGCTGCCGCTGTCGCTGTCGCTGTGTCGCTGCCACTCGGGTGTCGGGAGACCGCGCGAACCCGGCGTGTTATGCCGGGGCATGGCCGACGGCGTTGACGAGAAGGAGCGCGCGATCGAGGCAGTGCTCGCGTCGTCGAGACAGCGCCCCACGTCTCCTCGGTGGCTCTGGATCGCCGCCCTGACGATCGGCGTCGGCTGCGCGATCGCGTTTGTCATCGCCATGGTTCGCGGAGGTGACGGAGCCTCGAGCCACGCGGAGGCCCGCCCGGCGAGCGGCACCGGGTTTCCCGCCGGGCTCGCGCTCGGCGTCGGCGTCGGCATCGCGATCGGCTGGTTTGCCGCCCGGCGTGCTCAGGCCGGAGAGCCGGGCCACTCGTCGCGCAGCAGGCCGTAGAGCACCACGTCGACGAGCTTCTTGCCCTTCTTGATGTGCGAGCGCTTGGCGCCCTCGCGCGTCATGCCGAGCTTCTCGAGCACGTGCTCCGAGGCGGAGTTTCCCGCGAGGACCTGGGCGTAGATGCGCGCAAGGTTCAACTCGCGAAACCCGAAGTCGATCGCAGCGCGGCACGCCTCGGTCGCGAACCCGAAGTCCCAGGCGTTGTGCGCGAGCCAGTAGCCGAGCTCCGCGCGGCGATCGCGCGCGAACCGGCGCAGGCTTACCGTGCCGAGGAGCTGGCGGGTCTGAGTGCGCCGCGTGATCGCGAGCGTGACGCCGCGGGCCTCATCCCACCATGCGATGCGGCCCGTGACCCAGCGCCGCGCGAGCGCGACGGGGTAGGGCGATGGCACCTGGATCAGATATTTCGCGACGCGCTTGTCGCCGGCACCATCGGCCACCGCCGCCGCGTCGTCGAGACGCAGCTCGCGGAGCGAGAGTCGCTCGGTGACGAGGGTCGGTGCGCCGCGCGTTACCGCGGCGGACGTGTCCCGTTGTAGTCCTGATAGCTCAGACAACCGTGAACCTGCGTGCAGTCGGAGTTGCCGTTGTCGGCGGCGGTGTACTCGATGCGGCCGACCAGTGCGTCGCCGTTCAGTGTAGCGCTGATCGCCGAGTTGTAGGTGTACGTGCAGTTGCCCTGGTTGTTCGGGCGCGTGCCGATGGCCTCGACGTCGAAGTTGTCGCCATCGACGGAGCCGGCGTACACGTTGCCATTGGCGCCGAGCAGCGCGACGAGCGCCACGCCGCCGAGGCCGTTGACCGTGAGCGTGATCTTGGAGCCGTTCTGCGTGATCACCACGCCGACACCCGTCGACGTGGTTCCGGAGGTGAAGTTGCCGAGGTTGCAGCCGTTATCCCGGTTGGTCAGCGCGACCGTGTAGTCCCCGGCGACGTCCGCGTCGCTGGTGCAGGCCCCGAGAACCGACAGCAACGCGAGGAGGATCGAGCCCTTCATGGCGCGAGGATAGCCTATGGTCGGGGCCGACTTCCAAACGCGAGGCGTTGCAGAGGTCAAAAGATGCCCTCCGTGCCACGACATGCCTACACTCTCGCCCTGGCCGCGTTCGTGGCGGGGCTCGCCGTGCAGGACGTTCACACCCATCGCCTCGATAACGGTCTGACGCTCCACATCGCTCCGGGTCATCCGGCGCCGGTGGTTGCGGTTCAGGCCTGGGTCGGCGTCGGCTCGGCCGACGAGACGCCTCCGATGGCCGGCGTCGCGCACGCGGTCGAGCACATGCTGTTCAAGGGCAGCTCGGACTACGGCCTCGGCGAGCTGACCCGCGCCATCGAGCGCGGCGGCGGCGAGATCAACGCGTGGACCGCGTTCGACCACACCGTCTATCACGCGGTCCTCGGTCGCGATCACACCGCCGGCGCGATCGACGCGATCGGCGATGCGCTGCTCGCGCCGCGGGTGGATCCCGAGGAGCTCGCCCGCGAGCGCGAGGTCATCCTCGAGGAGATCCGCCAGGGCACCGATGACCCGGCGCGCTCGGTCGCGCAGAGCCTGTTCGCCACGGCGTTCGCCGCGCACCCGTATCGCCGGCCGGTGATCGGCACCGCGGAGAGCGTGCGCCGCCTCGGCGAGCGCGAGCTCGTGGAGTTCTTCCGTAGCTACTACGTCGCCGATAACCTGACCCTCGTCGTCGCCGGTGACGTCGATCCACAGCGCGTGAAGGCGCTGGTCGAGCGGCGGTTCCGCACGATGCCGACGGGGCGCCCCACGCGCTGCGTGACCGCCGAACCGGCGCAGACCGCACCGCGCGCGAGCTGCCAGCTCCGCGACGTCAGCGAGGCGTACCTGTCCGTGGGCTTCCACGTGCCGGCGGCGCGTCATCCCGATGTCGCCGCGCTCGACGTGGCGGCGATCCTGCTCGGCCAGAACGAATCCGCGCGCCTCCCGCGCCTGCTCCGCGACCGCGACCAGCTCGCGACCAGCGCGTACGCGAACGTCCACGCGCTCCGGGATCCGGGGTTGCTGGTGCTCTCCGCGACCGCAAAGAGCGGCGACGCGAGCGCAGTGATCGGCGCGCTCGTGGATCGCAGCCTCGAGCTCTCGGCGGAGCTGTCGACCGAGGAGCTCGACAAGGCGCGGATCGCGGCGGAGACCGCGTTCGTTCGCCAGCTCGAGACCGCGCAGGGCCGCGCCCGCTCGCTCGGCTGGCACGCCACCGTCGCCGGCGATCCGCAGTTCGGCCACGTCTATCTCGATCGCATCCGCGCGGTGCGCCGCCACGACGTCGCGGCCGTGATGCGGCGCTACCTCCAGCCGGCGAACGCGAGCGTCGCGGCGATCCTGCCACGGCCGCGCACGAAGGCGCGCGCGGCCACCGCGCCGCGCACGTTCGCGCGCCAGGCCGAGCAGCGCGTGCGGAAGTCCCTCGCGACGGTGCCCGCGGCGAGCGCGCCGGTCGAGAAGCGCGTGGCGCTACCGAACGGCATGGTGTTGCTCGTGCGCCGCGATGCCTCGGTGCCGGTGGTCGCGATGCGCGCGGTGTGGAAGGGCGGCCAGCGCGTCGAGGACGCGAAGACCGCCGGTGCGACCACGCTGCTCGCGCGCATGATCACGCGGGGCTGCACCTCGCTCGACGCGAGCCAGGTCGCCGACCGTATCGATCGTCTGGGCGGCTCGCTCGGCGGGGTGACCGGGCGCAACAGCTTCGGCGTCGCGGCGGAGTGGCTCGCACGGACCTGGAAGCCAGGGTTCGAGCTGCTCGCCGACTGCATCCTCGATCCGCGCCTGCCGCAGGGCGAGCTGGTGCGCGAGCGGCGGCTGCTCCTCGACGATCAGATCGCGCAGGGCGACAGCCCGAGCCAGGTCGCGTTCCGCGTGTTCAGCGAGGCGCTCTACGGCGCTCACCCCTACGCGCGCGACGCGCTCGGCACGTCGCAGTCCGTTGGCGAGCTCTCTCGCCCGCAGCTTCGGGCGTTCTATGCGGAGCGCTATCCGGTCTCCGGACTCACGCTCGCGATCGTCGGCGATGTCGAGATCGACGAAGTGATCGCGGCTGTGAAGGCACGGTTCGGGGGCGCGGCGAAGGCGGCGCCGAAGCTGCCCGCCGTCGCGCCGCTGGTCCTCGACGGGCGCAGCGCGAATGACCGCGAGGTCTTTCGCTACCTCGATCGCCAGCAGGCGCACCTCGTGATCGGCTTCCCGGGCGCCACGGTCGATGCGAAGGACCGGTTCGCGCTCGAGGTGCTGATCGCGATTCTCGGCGGCCAGAGCGGCCGGCTGTTCGGCGAGCTGCGCGAGAAGCAGGCGCTCGCCTATCGCGTGTCCGCGCACTCCGTCGAGGGCGTCGATCCCGGGTTCGTGGCCGTCTACCTGTCGTGCTCGCCGCCGAAGCTCCCCGCCGCGATCGCGGCCGTGCGTAGCGAGCTCGAGCGCGTTCGGACCGGCGGCGTCACCACCGACGAGGTCGAGCGCGCGCGCAGCTACCTGATCGGCAGCCATCAGATCTCCATGCAGCGCCGCGCCGCGGTCGCGAATGCCATGGCCTATCACGAGGCGTACGGCCTCGGCTGGCAGACCTGGGCGGGCTACGACGACGCGATCCGCGCCGTGCGTCCCTCGGATATCGCCGCCGCCGCCGCCACGTATCTGCGCGCCGATCGCGCGATCACCGCCACCGTTCAGCCGCCGTCCGCGAGCCCCGCGGCGAAGCGCCGCTCGAAGCTCCCCGAACAGAGCAAGCCGTCCTCGAAGACCAAGGCCCCGGCGCGCGTACGCCCGCGCGGCAACGTATGACCCGGAAGTCGTCGTCGAGATCGCCGAGGACCGCTCGGCCCGCGCTGGCGCCGGCGTTCGGCTCGACCGGGCACGGCGATCTCGCCGCCAGCCTCGTCCTGATCTTTCCGCTGCTGCTCACCTACGAGGTCGGCGTGCTGTTCGCGGGCCACGTCAACGGCGCGGACGTCGTCACGCGCTCGCTCTACGGCGCGGTCGGAAGCCGCGGCGGGTACCTCCTCGTCCACGCCGTGTTCGCCCTCGCGTTTCTGTTGTGGGTGCGCCGCGATCGGCGCTGGACGACGCTGTCGGTCGAGGTCGCCGCGCCGGTGATCCTCGAGGCGGCGGTCTACGCGTTGACGCTCGGCGCGGTCGGCGCGCTGATCGTGGAGCGGCTGCTCGGGCTCGGGATCACGGGCTCGGAGATCGTCTCCGCGCTCGGTGCGGGTGTCCACGAGGAGCTGGTGTTCCGCCTCGGGGCGATGGCCGGCCTGGTCGCGCTGCTCTCGCGGTGCTCGTTCGACCGCCGGATCGCGGTGGCGCTCGCGCTCGCCGGCTCGGCGGTGCTGTTCGCCGCGGCCCACCACATCGGCAGCCACGGCGAGGTGTTCACCGCCCACGCGTTCGCCTACCGGTGCGTGGCCGGCGCGGTGTTCGGCCTGGTGTTCTGGTACCGCTCGCTCGCGCACGCGGTGTACGCGCACGCGCTCTATGATCTCGTCGTCGCGCTGAGCTGACTACTCGAGACCGAGGCTGCCGCCGCCGTCGATGTCCATCTGGCCGATGAGCAGGTCGAACTTCACGCGCTTGATCTGATCGGAGTTCGCCGTCGACGGCGTCATCTTGAAGTCGAACAGACCGACGTGCGTCAGCTCGATGCTGAACAGCGTCTTGCCGCGCGGATCCTTGAACATCAAGGAGCCGCTCTTCTGCACCGACGGGTCGGCGGCGCCCTTGTCGATCGCGGCCTCGCGCCACTTGTGGATGGCGTCGCAGTAGCCCGCCGCCAACGTTCCGGTGATGTGCGGAAAGTCGATCTTCGTCGGGATCAGCTCCGGCAGATCCTCGTGACCCGTGTAGAGCTTCTTGACGCCCTGCTTGATGGTGAACGAGTCGATCTTGTTCGTGTACTTGAACTCGGGGATGTCGTGGATCTCGAGCTCGAACTGCGAGGCCGACCACAGCTTCTGCCGGAGACCGAGGTTCGAGCCGACGCGCTCACCTTTGCCGGTGATCTTCTTCGTCACGATGCGCTCGGGCTGGATCTTGATCTTGAGGTACGCGGCCTCCTTCGACGCGCCGTCGAGGGTGGGGAACGTGGTCTCGGTGATCAGCGCCTCGAAGAACTCGTGCTCGAACGTCTTGTAGAGGTCGAAGTCGGCGTGGGTGATCTGACCCTGATGCCGCTCGGGCTGCTTGTTCCAGGATGACTGGATCCACTTGAGGACGTCGTCGGCGCCAGACATGCCGAACTCGATCGAGAACGGCTCGATCTCCGCGACCGACGTGTGCTTGAGACGGACGTTCTCGTGACCGAGGGGCTCCTCGATCACCGCCCGCTTCATGT
>JBBRED010000213.1:0-14493 GCA_038203335.1 Haliangiales bacterium
CCTCGGAAATCGCCCGGGCCGCGTCGACTTCAACTCCGGTCCGTTCTGGCCGTATGGCCGCCGCACCACCACGTTCCCGGTGTGGGCGCACCGCAAGCACCTCTTCGGCTCCGGTGATCTGCTCGAGTTCCCCCTCGTGGCGTACCAGAACGGCGAGGACGACAACCTGAGCCACCCGTTCAATCAGAGCTCGAAGGAAGCGCACTACTGCCGCCCGATGATGACGAGCGAGTCGGCGTGGGATGCGCTCTCGTGCGCGTCGCCGAACGGCGTGTTCACCGACAAGGGCACGATGAACGGCGGCGTGAGTCTTTACCCGCCGCGCCAGGATGCGAAGCGCGTCCCGCAGAACGACAGCGACAGCGTCGACATGTACTCCACGCTCAACCCGTTCGACGCGGTCTCGCAGGCCACGCCGCCGAACGACCAGCCGGCGCAGTTCAGCTGGCCGATCCCCGCGACGCTGCCCGCCGGCAACTACACGATGTGGCTCGAGGTCTCGAAGGAGTTCGACCACAACAGCACGTACAGCGCCGACGCGCGCCCGGGGCCGTCGATGATCCCGTGGAAGGAGTACGGCGACGCGTACCGCGGTCAGCCCTCGGTCCTCTACAAGGTCGCGTTCTCCGTCGGGGCCACGGCGAGCACCGGCACCGTGCTCGACTACGTCGGCTACGGCGATCCCGATGGCCTCGACGGCAACGTTCGCGAGCCCGACGGCACGATCACCACCACCGTCACGGGCTCCGGTGCGGGCCGGCTCGAGGTGATCACCGAAGGCAGCCAGACGTTCCGCATTCGCGTGGTCGCGAGCCCGCAAACCGCCTCGGTGATCCCCGATGCGATCTCCGACCTCGAAGCGACCACCGAGTCGAGCCGCAACGCCACCATCAAGTTCCTGTCGCCGGTCGAGGATGCCGAGCACGGCAAGGTGAAGGGCTACGACGTGCGGTTCGCCGTCGGCACCGATGCGATCACCGCCGAGACCTTCGACACCGCGACCGATCCGCACCTGTTCATCGAGATCGGGGCTCCGCGCACCATGCACACGTTCGCGCTCGATCGCCTGTTGCCGGATACCGACTACACCGTCGCGGTGCGCCCGTACGACGACTGCCGCAACACCGGCCCGATCCGTGTGCTGTCGTTCCGCACGCCGGAGCGCACGCAGGGCGAGGTCGACGCCTGCTTCATCGCGACCGCGGCCTACGGCTCGGTGCTCGCCGGCGACGTCGACATGCTGCGCCACTTCCGCGATGCCGTGCTGCGCCGCACCGTGCTCGGCGAGCTCGCGATCGAGACCTACTACACGTTCGGACCTGCGGCGGCCGGCGTGATCGGCGAGTCCGAGTTACTCCGGTGGACGGCACGCACCGTGCTCGAGCCCATCGTCACCTGGGCGCGTTCGCTGGCCTTCTAGGCGAAGTTGAGGATACTCAGGTCCATGCGATTCGGAGCCGTAGCCCTGGCGCTCTGCCTGACCGGTGGCGCGCGCGTCGCTTCCGCGGGCGAGTGCCGCGTGCTCGATGTCGACTACATGCCCGCCGAGGGCGCGAACGCCGATGCATCGCTGCGCAAGCGGGTGTCGGTGGTGGCGTGGCTCGAGACGCCGAGCGGTGAGTTCGTCGAGACCATCTACATCACCCAGCAGGTCGGCACCTACGGCCTCGGAAATCGCCCGGGGCGGTTCGATTTCAACAGCGGCCCCGACTGGCCGTATGGCCGCCGGATCACCACGTTCCCGGTGTGGGCGCATCGCCACGGGCTGCAGTGGGACGAGATCGGGTTCCAGGACGGCAACGACAGCGGGCTCTCTCACGGCAGCAACTACTCCTCGAAGGAGAAGCACTACTTCCGCCCGCTGATGCGGAGCGAACCCACGTGGGACGCGGAGACCCACGCGTCGTCGTTCGGCCCGTACACCGACAAGGGCAAGATGGGCTCGAACAAGAGCCTGTACCCGCCGCGTCAGGACATCCTCAAGGCGACCGAGGACGCCGCCTCGGTGGCGATGTACGACCAGCTCAACCCGTTCGACGCGGTCTCGCAGGCGTCGCCGGAGAGCGGCATGCCGTCGACGTTCTCGTGGGCCGCGCCGCTCGACTTCGCCACCGGCGAGTACGTGCTGTGGATGGAGGTCTCGCGCGAGTTCGATCAGAACGCGACGTACTCCGCCACGGCGTACCCGCCGCCGCACCCGATCCCGTACGAGGAGTACGGCCTGCCGTACCGCGGCCAGCCGTCGGTGATCTACAAGGTTCCATTCACGATCGGCGTGAGCACGACGACCGCGACGGCCGATGCGTACGTGGGCTACGGCGACCCCGACGGGATGGACGGCAACGTTCGAGCACCCGACAACACGATCACGAGCGATGTTCTTGGCTCGGGGGCGCAGCGCCTCGGTCCGCTGCCCGGGCAGAGCTACCGCGTGAAGGTCACCGCCGGCCCCGATCCCGATGGCATCGCGCCCGCGGCGACCGGCGACGTTGCGAGCACCACCACGTTCAGCACCGCGGTGGTCTCGTTTGTCGCGCCCGGCGACGACATGCGGATGGGCACCGTGAAGGGCTACGAGATCCGCTACCTCGTCGGCGAGGACATCACCGAGGCGAACTTCGATAGCGCGATCGAGATGCGCCCGACGTTCACCATCGCGCCCGGCGGCGCGCTGCAGACCATCACGTTCGACAAGCTGCTGCCCGAGACCACGTACTCGATCGGCATCCGCGCGTACGACAACTGCTCGAACACGAGCCCGCTCACCGTGGTGACGGCGACCACCCTGCCGCGCTCGGTGGGCGAGGTCGATGCCTGCTTCATCGCCACCGCGGCGTACGGCTCGCTGCTCGCCAACGACGTCGAGATGCTGCGCCGGTTCCGCGACCTCGCGTTGAAGCACAGCGTGCTCGGCGAGCTCGCCGTCGAGACCTACTACACGTTCGGGCCCGCGGCGGCCGGCGTGATCGGCGAGTCCGAGCTGCTCCGGTGGACGGCGCGCGAGGTGCTCGCGCCGATCGTCACGCGCGTGAAGACCTGGACGTTCTAGCTCGCCGCTACTCGGCGGGGACTGCGACCGAGCCGGTGAGCTTGACGGCGACCGTGTCGATCGTCGCGCCGCACGTGCGCCGCAGCGAGACCGCACCATCGAGCTCGAGCGCGAAGCCGGCCTTGTCGGTGCCGTTGCCGCACACGCCCGAACCGCCGCCGGTGCCGGTCGGCGGCCGCGACGAATCGAGCGAGTAGGTGCACGTCCCCGACGAGCCGTGCAGGTCGATGATGCGGATATCGGCCGACGAGATGGTGAGGCCGAGCGTGCGGTTGCCATCCATCAGCAGGTCCGGCCGCGGCACGCACAGGGTGATGAGCCCGTTCGTCCCGTCGCTCTGCGTGCCCTCGATCGAGACCGAGACCACGCCCGTCGGCGCGCTCGGATCGGGGCAGTCGTTGCCGGCGCGCGAGGTCATGTTGCCGTAGGTCAGCGTGACGTCGACGCTGCTGGCGACCAGGCCGACCTTCGGCGCATCGCCGGGTCCGCACGAGTCGTCGCTGCAGCCGGCAGCGACGACGCTAGTACACGAGAGGAACAGTGAGAGCGAGCTGAGCGATGATCGCATTTCCAAACCGGTTCCCTTGGGCGACGTAGGACAGGATGCCCTCGAACCGGGCCGCTGACCAGCGACCTTCGAGCCCGAACGCCTCGCCCATGACGCCGAGCTTTGCCTCGAAGGTGTGGGTCGTGAACGTGCTGAGCTTCACATCGTCCGAGAGGTACGGCGAGACCGTGGGATCGATCGAGACGTAGCGGTCGCGATAGAAGAACGCGGAGTCCTGCGTGTAGAACCGGTAGCGGAATGTGGCATCGGCCGAGTAACCGACCTGCTGGACGATCCGGATCTCCGGCGTGTGCGCGTGCACCTTCCAGTTGTCCCGGTAGTAGCGGTACGCGCCGATCAGCGTGGTCTGCGTCACAGGGATGAAGTACCGGACCGAGGCCGCCACCGCGGTGCGCGTGCGCGAGGTTGGGTGGCGCTCCGGCGCGGTGCCATCGTCGGCGAGCGCCATGCGGTACGGGTTCGCCTGGTAGCCGTTCGCGCGCGACACGTCGTAGCTCGCGCCGACCACGAGGTTCTTTCCGAGGATCTGGCTGCCCGAGGCGAACAGCGAGTACAAGGTCAGGTTGCACTCGGTCTTCGACTGGCCGGGCTCGCACTCGAGCGTGGGCACCGAGAGGCCCTGCGCGGCGCCGGCGCTGATCGTGTCCTTCGACACGCCGAATCCGAGGCCGAGCGTGGTGTTCTTCTGCGCGAGGTCCGCCTCGGCGCGCGCGCCGATGTAGAACGACTTGTAGTCGGACTCGGTCGAGTACTTGCCGTCGGCGCCGATGCGGAACTGCTCCACCTCGTGCGTGTAGCCGAGCCCGGCCTCGTAGCGCTTCTCGGTGAACGCGGTCGCGTTATCGGCGCCCGAGGACGAGCTGGCGGAGGTGATCGCGTCGACGAGGAAGTGACCGGTCACCAGGCCGCGCGTGCCGACGTCGAACATCGCGTCGAGCATCGGCTGCATCACGCGGGTGGCGCGCTCCTTGTAGTAGACGCCGCGCACCGCGAACGTCCCATCTGCATCCGCGGGCGCGACCAGCGCGGCCGCCAGGACCAGACCCGAGATCAGTTGCAGCCGCATCCGCCGCCGGGCTGTCCCGTGCCCCCGTCGGCACCTTCGCGCGAGCCGCGCTCGTGTTGACCGAACCGGGCCTCGCCCGCGTCACGGTCGTTGGTCATCGCGCGCTTCGCCAGGTTTCCGCGCTGGTTCGCCTTCACCGCGACACAGCCGGCCGCCGAGATCGTCAACAGTACGACGGCGAGCCTGGTGAGATACCGCACGAAGACCGCGACCATATCACGCGGCGTGCGTGGCCACAGCGCGCCGGATCCGTTGTACACACGCAGGCATGAAGCGTTTGCCGTTCTTGCTCTGTGCGCTGGTCGCGTGTGGTGGCACCCCGGAGAAAACGACGACCCCGACCGGTGGTGGCGGTGGTGGCGGCGGGAAGCCGGCCGCCGCGGGTGACGTCACGTTCGAGGTCGGCCCGATCGAGGTCAAGGGTGTCGTGTTCGAGCCCGAGGCGCTCGGTCGCCCGGGGATGCCGCTGGTCGAGGCCAAGAAGAAGGTCACGATCGAGAAGCAGCGCACCGTGTTCACGTCCACGAAGGACCCGGTCCAGAAGGAAGCGCAGGCCGCGATCCTCGCGACGCTCCTCTACCAGAAGTCCAAGGACGACAAGACCAACGAGAAGGCGCTGTGGACCGAGGCGCGCCAGGCGCTGCGTGACGCGGCGCTGATCTCGAAGGACAAGGTCGACGAGATCACGCTCCGCCTGCTCGGCAGCTACGAGCTTCTGCTCGAGGACTACCCGTCGGCCGAGAAGGCGTGGTCGACGCTCGTCAACAAGGCGCCGAAGGACAAGGACGCTCCGTACAACCGCGCATGGTGGGCGTACTCGCTGCTCAAGCAGGCGAAGAACACCGAGGCGCTCGCGGTCGTCAAGGACGAGCCGCTGTCGGCGAAGCAGCCAGAGCTCGCATACGTCACCGCGTGGGCGAAGTGGCGCGCGGGCGATGACGCCGGCGCGTGGACCGCGATCGTCGCGGCCGCCGAGGGCTGGGACAAACAGAGCCAGACGTTCGATGCGCTGTCGCGCGACGTCTACCTGTTCGCCGGTCGCTCGAACGTCTCGCTCGCCGAGACCACGCCGAAGATGAACGCGCTGTTCCAGGCGAAGACGCCGCGGCTGCAGTTCGAGGTGCTCGCGAAGCTCGGCAACCAGAGCTATCAGTTCGCCGGCCGCTGGGCCGACGCGGTCGCCGCGATCGAAGGTGCGTTCAAGATCGGCGGAACCACGGTGATGCCGAACGAGACCCCGGTGCTCCGGTTCCTGCAGGCCGACTTCACGGTTCGGCTCGACGATCCGGTCGCGGCGGCGGCCTTCGCGGAGCAGGCGATCAAGGCGCTGCCCGCGTGCGGCACCAAGTGCAGCGAGAAGGACAAGCAGGACATCATCCTCGGCGCGTTTGGCATGGGCGCCGTGTTCCACAGCCTGTACGCCACGTCGAACGACGTCCGCTACTACCAGCCGGCGCACGACCTCTACGCTGCGACGGTCTCGATCATCATGGACGAGGCGCGCCGCAACGAGGCCGCGAAGAACCAGGCGATCCTCGAGGCCACGCTCAAGAGCACGAAGGCCGGAACGGGTACGCACGACAAGACCCGCATCGGGCCGCTGCTCGAGCGCCACAACCAGGAGATCCAGGCCTGCTACGAGGCCGCGCTCGCCGCGAACCCGAAGCTCGGCGGTCGCCTGACGCTGACGCTCGAGTCGGATCAGACCGGCGCGATCAAGGGCGTGACGTCGGAGCCCAAGGCGGGCCTCGCCGACATCTCGGCGGTCGCCGGCTGCGCGAGCGAGCACGCGAAGGGCTGGAAGCTGCCGAAGCGCGGCAGCCCGGGCAACACGCGCATCACGCTGGTCTACGCGCTCGCGCCGCGCAAGTAGCTCGACGAGCTAGCGGGCTTTCTTGCGGCGGCGGCGGAGCGAGCGGCCGGTGAGGCGCGCGGTGCGCTCGAGGTCGGCCATCAGACGATGAGCGGCGCCGACGCGCGCGGGCTGATCCGGATCGGCGTAGAGGCCGGTCGGCGCGGCGCTGGTCGCGACGAACCGGCGCAGCGCGTGGAAGCAGCCGGCCGAATCGCCAAGCACGTGCAGCGCCGCGGCGAGGCTCCAGTGGTGCAGCGGCCACTCGGGCTCGACGGCGAGCGCGCGCTCGAGCGCGGCGACGGCATCGACGGCGCGCGGGGGCACGGCGGCGAGGTGAAGCGCGGCGGTGGCGGCGGCGACATCGGCGTTCGCGGGATCGCAGAGCGCGAGCAGCGCCTCGGCCTTCGCGTGATCACCGTTCGCGAGCGACTCGGAAGTCTGCTCGATCGCGCGCGCGACGAGGGTGGGGGGGGCGGCGATGCGCTCGCCGACGTGCGCATCACCGAGCTCGAGAAGATCGCGACCGAGGTAGTACGCCGAGGGCAGGCCAGTCGCGCGATCGATCGGCCGTGCGGTGAGGCGAGCGGCGGCGGTGACCACGGTGCGCGCGTGCTCGACCGCGGTGCTCGCGACACGATATCCATCGGCGACGAGGTTCGCGATCAGCGGCGCCGCATCGCTCGCCTCGGTGGCATCGTCCTCGTGGAGGCAGTCGTCGATCCGGCCGTGCGGGCCGATCAACACCGCCCACCGGCGCCAGCGGCGCTCGCCCGCGACCTTCTTGCTCGCGACGACGACGAGGCGCGCCGACGCATCGACGAGCACGGCGACATGCGTGGGCCGCGCGCGGCGACGCTCGCTCGCTCCACTCTGCGGGCGGGGCGCGATCTTGTTCGCGATGACGTTGGCGAAGCGCTCGCGCGCATCGGCGGCGAGATCCATGCGCACCGCCAGCTCCGCGCCGAGGCGCTGCGCGGCGAGGGGCTCGGCGTCGCTCATCACGTCGAGCATCTGTGCGATGTCATCGTCCGCGAGCGTGCACACCATCAGGTCCGCCGCGCTCGCGACGTCCGCATCGGAGAGCAGCTGCGCGGCGAGCGCGATCGCGGAGCGGCGCTGGATCTCGAGCGGATCGGCGAACACCGCGGCGGCCTTCTCTCCGAGCTCCGCGAGCAGGCCGAGGGCGGAGACCTTGACGTCGTCGCAGCTCGTATCGGTGGTGGCGGCGCGCAGCTCGGCGATCACGCGGCCGCGGGTGACCAGGTCATCGGCGAGGCCGGCGAGGGCCGCGCGCGACGCATCTCGGCGACGCGGATCGGGGCTCCGCAGCTCGCGGCCGAGCAGGGGAATCGCGGTGGTCCCGAGGCGCTGGACGGTCCGCTCGATGTGGAGCGAGCCACGTTGCGGGGACGTCGAGAACCAGTCGGCCAACCGCCGCAGATCCGCGAACACGCCATCAGCCGCCATGAATGGCCATACGTTATGTATATGGTCACGTAACAGTCAATGAATTTTCACATGGTTACGAGTAGTGAGAGATCGCACCTGAACGTGTGCACGGGTAGGTGCCGGGTACGACGATCCTGCTTTACAGCGTGAGCCGCGTTCGCGATTCTCCGCGGAATGGCGAAGACCGAGTCGACCGCAATCAACAGCCTGATCGAGCTCACGGCGACCGCGACCCCGCGGAAGCTGGCACCCGATGAGGACCTGATGTTCACGGAGCCGACCAAACGCCCGGCGGGAAAAGCGGTCAGCGTTCCTCGCATGAGCGCCACCCTGACCAACGCGGCTCCGGTCGAGCCGCTGCCGCGCGGTCGCGGCGCTGCCGGCACGCAGCAGAACGCGGTGACGCCCACCGGCGTTCGCGTGACCACGGCACCGCCGACCCGCTCGATGACGATCCCGCCGATGCCGCCGCTGCCGCCGCTGCCCACGCAGAGCGCCGCCGCGATCACGCCGCCGCCGCCGCCGCGCACGTCCCGTCCCTCGTTGCCGCCGCCGGTCCGTCAGACCTCGGCCGCCGCGATCGGGGCGCCGCCGGTGCCGACGCCGACGCCCGTCACCGATCCGAGCTTTGACTCCGCGCCGATCGCGCCGATCGATCTCACCGATCAGTCGTGGTTCGAGGAGAGCCGCGCCGTCGATCGCGTGACCGGTCCGGTCTCGGAGAGCACGTGGGTCGGCACCGTGCAGGTCCCGAAGCAGACGACGACCGCGCAGTGGCTCGGCAAGCTCGCGCTGCCGATGGGCGCGATGATCGTCGTCGGCATCTTCGTCGGCGGCTACGTCGCGTTCGACGGCGAGGGCGGCCACGCGCGCGCGGCGAAGACCGAGCCGGCCGCGGCCGTCGCGCCGACGACAGATCTCGCGAAGACCGAGCCCGCCGCCGTCGCGCCCGTCGCCGACGTCGCGAACACCGAGCCCGCCGCCGCGCCGACCGGCGACCTCCCGTCGACCGAGCCTGTCGCGGCCGAGCCGGCGAAGCCCGAGCCTGTCGCGGCCGAGCCCACCGTCACCGCACCCGCGAAGACCGAGCCTGCCGTCACTGCACCGACCACGGTCGCTGCCGCCGCGGTTCCCGTCGTTGCGACGCCGGTCGCCCCCGGCGGCAAGGTCAGCTTCGTCGACGTTCGCCTCGACTCCAAGCCGTCGGGCGCGACCGTGATGCTCGTCGACCGCGGCAAGACGATGTTCCTCGGCACCACCCCGATCAGCACGGCGCTCGATCCGTCGCGCCAGTACGACGTCGTGTTCACGTACAAGGACCGCCCGACGCTCCTCGAGCACATCGATCCGCGCACGCAGTCCAAGCTCGCCGTGACGCTCAACCGATCGGGCAGCAAGTCCGCGGCGCTGCCGCTCACCGAGACCGCGCCCATAAAGATCGTCGCGCCGAAGGTCGTCGCCCCGAAGGCGATCGCGAAGGAGGCCCCGAAGGCCGAGACGCCGAAGACGGAGGCTCCGAAGGTCGAGGCGCCGAAGGCGATCGCGAAGGAGGTCCCGAAGGCCGAGGCCCCGCAGGCGGGCGGCCAGGGCGTGCTGATGGTCTCGAGCAAGCCGCCGTGCGAGATCTACGTCGACGGCAAGGCGACCGGGTTGATGACGCCGCAGCGCTCGCTGCCGCTCTCGGCCGGCACCCACAAGATCACGCTGATCAACAGCGCCGAGAAGATCAAGAAGACGCTCACCGTCCAGATCACCGCGGATCAGCCGACCAAGCTGATCCAGGATCTGATGGCCAAGTAGGACTTACGGCAGGACGCGGCAGTCGATCTTCGCGGCGGGCTTGCAGTAGCCGCCGGCCGTGTCGCACGTCACCGCGGCGCCGCCGAGGTCGGGGCACGGCACGGTGGCGCTGCACGCCTGCACGCACGCGTTGAAGCCTTCGACCGCGAACGTGTGGCAGTCGTTCGACATGCAGTCGTGCTCGCTGTTGCAGTTCTCGTACAGCGCGCCGGTGCACACCGCACCCTTGCCTTCGTCGGTCTCGTCACCCGCGCAGCCGGCCGAAGCCACGAGCACCATCGCCAGGAGGATCCGCATCTCGTAGATCCTATAGGATCGAGGCATGCGCTGCTTGGCCATCGCGACCCTCCTGTTTGCCGGGGCCTGTGACACCGGAGGCGACGAGCCCCCGCTGCCCGACGCAAATCTGACGCTGCCGATGTGTACGGGGGTGGTCTACGACTCGTGCACGAGCAACACGGGCTGCATGTCGATGAACTGCAAACTGTTCTCCGGCGACGGCATCCAGGTGTGCACGCAGGCATGCAGCGGCGCGATGCCGTGCCCGGCCGGGGGCACATGCAACAACAAGGGAATCTGCAAGCCGACCGTGGCCAACGCCTGTCACCCATAGGCAGGTGGACATTGCGTCGCATCGCGCCCGGCGATAGGGTCGCCGTTCAGGAGGGCTACGTGGCTCATATCGACGTCTTCAAGAGCTGGGCAGAATCGATCCGTCAGGACATCGACGGCTTCAAGGCACTGCTCGAGTCGGAAACGGCCGACGCACACTCGCGCAAGCTCGCGGGCGCAGCGCTCCTGTACATGGTCAGCCGGATGGATCTCATCCCGGATTGGAATGAAGGCATCGGCGTGATCGACGACGTGATGGTGCTGCGCGTGTGTAGCCAGCTCACGCAGGGTCACGCGCGCGGTGATCTCCCCGCCTCCGCCGAGGCCGCCCTCGAGCGGATGGCGAACGAGGCCGACAAGATCACGCAGTTCCTCGGCGGCGGGCTCTACGACAAGCTGAAGTCGTACTGCTCCAAGCTCGGCGACGTCACCGTTCGCGGTCGCTCGCCAGCGCAGCTCATCGACGACGCTAGCCACCGCAAGGCGCTCTACGTCGAGCTCGAGGACGAGGTGACGAAGACCGTCCCGATCGTCGTCAACGATCCCACGGACGCCGAGCTGCGCCTCAAGGCGTACCTCACGCACAAGCTCCAGTGATGCGCGCGCTGCTCGGACTCATCGGTCTACTGTCCGCGGGGCTCGCCCCCGGCATCGCTGCCGCCGACGACACGTTCGAGGCGAAGGCCACGGGCGCGCGCGCGGTGGTGCACGTCGACGACATCGTGTGGGCGCTCACCGCCTCGTGCGACAAGGGCGACGACGTCCAGAACCGGCAGTGCAGGAAGCTCCGCGACCAGCGCGCGAAGGAGATCGCCGGCCAGACCATGCTCGTACAGGCGGATGGCTTCGCGCTCGATCTCGGCGCGTGGGACAGCGCGCGCAAGTCGGTCCCCGTGACCCTGACGTCGTGCATCCGCTGCGAGGGCGTCGGCATCGAGGACAAGACCTGGTTCATCACCGGCGGTGCGCCCAAGGTCGACGGCGGCAAGGTCCGCGGCGCTCCGCTCTACGATACGGCGCGCCAGTTCGCGACCGCCGAGACCGCGGCCGCGTGGCAGAAGGCCGTGCGGCACCACACCGTGGAGCTCGTGGTGAAAGTCCCCGCGAAGCCGCGGTGGAGCATCGGTGGCAAGGACGGCATCCAGCTCGACGTGCTCGCGTACCGCGTGATCACGCCGTGCAACGGCACCGTGGTGCTCGCGAATCCAACGTCGCAGAACGCCGCGCCCGACAAGGCGGCGTGCGCGGCCGGCGGCGCCGCGGTGCTCGCGCTGACCGCCGATATGATCGAGGAGGGCATGCAGGCCCCGATGTCGCTGATCCGATCCTGCGCGAAGACCTACCGCGCGAACGGCAAGGGGAAGCTCGAGCTGACGATCGCCGACGACGGCACGATCGCCGCGATCGAGCAGACCGGCGACTTCGTCGGCAGCAAGACCGGCGAGTGCGTCGATCGCTCGATGAAGGGCGTCACGTTCCCGCGCTCCGCGAAGCCGAAGACGAAGATCGGCTATCCGTTCGTCCTGCCATGACGACGGCCGAGCTCCTCGACGCGCTGTGGCGCGACTACGTGGCCTCCACGCCGCAGGCGGAGAGCATTCATCGCCTGCTGTCGGCGCGCGGCGAGCTGATCACGAACGATCACGTCGCGCTCCGCACCTACGGCGCGCCCGGCATCGGCATCGCGGACCTCGCGCGCCCGTTCGAGGCCGCGGGCTGGGTGATGGCCGACGACGTCTATCGCTTCGTCGACAAGCACCTGGTCGCGCGCTACTGGCGCCATCTGGCCCCGGGCCTGCCGAAGGTGTTCATCAGCGAGCTCGTGCTCGCCGAGATGTCGGCGTCCGCGCAGGCGTTGATCGCCACGCTCGTCGCGCAGCTCCCGGCCGGCTTCGGCACGCGCGCGGACCTGCCGTGGGCCGGCCGACCGTGGACCGTGACGCACGCCGAGTACGCGCAGCTCCTCGACGAGAGCGAGTACGCCGCGTGGGTCGCCGCGTTCGGCTTCCGCGTCAACCACTTCACGGTCGACGTCAACGCGCTGTCCACGTTCCCCGATCTCGCGGCGCTCGACGCCTTCCTCGTCGAGCACGGCTTCACGCTCAATGACGCGGGCGGCGCGATCAAGGGCACCCGCGCCGACTGCCTCGAGCAATCGTCGACCCGCGCGGACTCGATCGAGGTCGCGTTCACCGATCGCACCGCGCGGATCCCGTCCTGCTACTACGAGTTCGCGCGGCGCTACGCGCTGCCCTCGGGCGAGATGTTCCACGGCTTCGTGCCCGCCTCGGCCGACAAGATCTTCGAATCGACCGACGTTCGACGCTGACCTAGCCCGCGGCGAACATCTCGTTGAGCTCGAGCAGCACGTCGATATCGACGCCGACGAACTGCACGCCCATGCCGCCGTTCTCGCCGCCGGCGGACCAGCGGACCACGGCCGGGAGCACGAACACCTGATCGCTGGTCGGGAGCGTGAGCTCGAGGGTGATCTCCGCACCGACCGGCCGCAGATCCTGCGACACGATGAACGCGCCGCCGATGCCGATGTCCCGGGTCTGCGCGGCCACCCAGCCGCTCTGCTCGCCCGCCCGGAACTTCACCGCGAGGACGCGGCCAGGGCGCGCCTTGCTCCGGAAGTGATGACGCCGCTCATGCTGGTGCCCGTCCATGACTTCGATCCAGCATAGGCCAACCGGGGGCATCCTCGCCAAACTCCTTCACAAAACGTCGTACCGTTTCGCTTTACCCGGCACTGGGGGGGGAGTAGTTTCCGCGCCGGTCGTGAAGGTTCACCTCATTGGAATCGGCGGCACCGGGATGGGTGCAGTGGCGGGATTGCTCGCGGGAGCGGGGCACGAGGTGCGCGGCTCGGACGCGGCCGTGTACCCGCCGATGTCCGAGCAACTCGCGGCGCTCGGCGTTCCCGTGATGATGCCGTACGACAGCGCGAACCTCGCGTGGCGGCCCGACCTCGTGGTCGTCGGCAACGTGCACGGCAAGGACCACGTGGAGGTCAAGGCGGCGGAGGACGGCGGCATGCAGCTGACGTCGTTCCCGGCGGTGCTCGGCGAGCGGCTGATCCAGGGCAAGCACGCCATCGTGGTCTGCGGCACCCACGGGAAGACCACGACGACGTCGCTGGTCGCTCACATCCTCGCCGAGGCGGGGCGCGATCCATCGCTGTTCGTCGGCGGCGTGCCGGTGGCGCTCGGCCAGGGCTACAAGCTCGGCAAGGGCGACGACTTCGTCATCGAGGGCGACGAGTACGACACCGCGTTCTTCGACAAGGGCCCCAAGTTCCTGCACTACCGCCCGAAGACGGTGATCCTCACGAGCGTCGAACTCGATCACGTGGACATCTTCGCGTCGTTCGATGCGGTGAAGGACGTGTTCAAGAAGCTGGTCGCGCTGATCCCGAGCGACGGGCTCCTCGTGGTCTGCGCGGATGCGCCCGAGGCGGTCGCGCTCGCGAAGCAGGCGACCTGCAAGGTGGAGCACTACGCGGTCACCGGCGATGGCGAGGATGCCTCGCCGCCCGACGAGGCCACGTGGTGGGCGACGAACGTCGAGGTCGCGAAGAGCGGCCGCACCTCGTTCGACGTGTTCCACAAGAACGGTCACGGCGCACAGAAGGTCGAGCGGTTCGAGACGCTGCTGGTCGGCCGGCACAACGTGGAGAACTGCGTCGCGGCCATCGTCGTCGCGCGCTCTCGTGGCCTGCTCGTCGGCGAGATCCAGCGGGGCGTCGCGAGCTTCGCGGGCGTCAAGCGCCGGCTCGAGCTGCGCGGCATCGCCGGCGGCGTCACCGTGCTCGATGACTACGCGCACCACCCGACCGCCGTGCGCGAGACGCTGAAGAGCCTGCGCAAGCGGTTCCCGAAGCGCCGGATCATCGCGGTGTACGAGCCGCGCTCGGCGACCAGCCGCCGCAAGACGTTCCAGAACGAGTTCGCGGACGCGTTCGCCTATGCCGACGAGGTGATCGTCGGCAAGATGTTCGATCCGACGAAGATCCCCGCGGCGGATCGGTTCGATCCCGAGCGCATGGCGCTCGATCTGCACCAGAAGGGCACGAAGGCCGCGTACATCCC
>JBBRED010000214.1:0-14470 GCA_038203335.1 Haliangiales bacterium
CGTTTGCCTGACCCACAACATCCTCAAGCTCTTCAGAGCGCGACGACCGGCGCTGGCCGCATAAACGGAAGCCTCGGGCGCGGGTATGGTGCTCGGCCGGCCTCGCGCCGCGGAGCAATGAACTACAGGCTCCTAGTCCGCGACCAGGTTCTCTTCTTCGGTCTCTTCGCCGTGGCGGTCGCCGTGCAGTGCGTCGGAGAGATCGTTCGTGGTCTTGCGCAGGCGCTGCCCGAGCACCTGCACGAAGCTCCACAGCATCTTCACGGCGCTCGCGGGCTCGCGCTTGATGATGTCGTAGAAGTCCTTGCGCGAGATCACGACGAGCCGGGTCAGCTCGGCGGCCGTCGCGGTCAGCGAGCGCGTGGAGCGATCGACCAGCGACATCTCGCCGAAGTGATGGCCCTTGCCGAGCTCGGCGACGATCTTGTCGCCCTTCGCGAGGCGCACGCTGCCGGAGACGACGACGTACATCGCGTCGCCGGGCTGGCCCTGCGTGAAGATCACCTGATCGGTCTGCAGCTCGATCATCTCCGCGATCGTGCCGACCCGGACCAGCTCCTTGTAGGAGAGGAACCGGAACATCTGCATGCCCTTCAACACGTCGAGCTTGAGCGAGACCTCGGTGTTGCGCGGCGCGAGCTCGGCGGAGGTGGTCTCGCCGACGCGGATCACGACGGAGGTGATGTTGTCGTGGCCGCCGCCGGCGTTCGCGCGATCGACGAGGCGGCGCGGCACGTCCTTGATGTCGCCCTCGGCGAGCTGCTTCGGGAGCTCGTCCTCGTCGATGTACGCGTACATGCCGTCGGAGCACAGCAGCAGGCGATCGCCGGGGAGGATGTCGAAGTCGAAGGTGTCGACCTCGACCGAGCTGTACACGCCGACCGCGCGCGTGACCGCGTTCTTGTACTGCTTGTAGGGCGAGCTCTCGATCTGCTCTCGGTTGAGCTTGCCGCGGCGGACCAGCTCGTTCATCAGCGAGTGGTCTTCGGTCAGCACGTGGCACTGGTTCTGACGCGCGAGGTAGCAGCGGCTATCACCGACGTGCGCGATGAAGCCGCGCAGGTGATCGCCGCCGCCCGCGATCAACAGCACGGTGGCGGTGGTGCCCATGCCGCGCTTGTCCTGCTCGGCCTGCGCGCGGGCGTGAACCGCACCGCACGCCGCCTGCACCGCGTGCTCGAGCACCTGCAGGATCTCGTACGACTGCACGCCCGGGTGATCGACGCGGTAGCGATCGATCAGGTCGCGGTTGTTGTGGATGGCATCGCGAACCTCGTGCACCGCGATCGAGCTGGCGACCTCGCCAGCCGCGTGCCCGCCCATGCCATCGGCCACGAGGAACAGGCGGAGCTTCTTGTCGATGAGGAAGTTATCCTCGTTGTGGTTACGCTGCCGCCCGACATCGGTCGCTGCGGCGAACGTCAGCTCCACCCCTTTCGGGTAACACGATCAGCACCCTGTCGTCGAGCACCGGCCGAGCACGCCGGGGGCCAGCTCGGCCTCGATCAGTTGCTGGATGATCGTCGAATCTGTGAGGCCATGATAGATGCGGCCTCCGATGACGATCGCGGGCGAGCTCGTCACGCCGGATTGGCGCGCCGCGGCGATCCAGTCGAGCGTGGCATTCGCGATGCGCGCACGGCACGCCGACAGCGCCTTGGTGGACAGGTGGAGCTTGCCGGCGACGTCCTCGATCAGCTTCTCCGGCGGGATCCGGCGGCCGTGGGCCTTCTGGATCTGGGCGTAGGTCTCGGTGACCCACTGCCAGCCGGGGGAGGTGTCGAGGTCGTCGGGGCTCGAGGCGTTCGCCTCGGCGCACAGCGCGGCATCCCCCAGCATGGCCAGCTCCGCGGCATCCTCGCGCGCGACCTCGAACCACGGCGCCCACACGATCCGGATCTCGCCGCGGTAGGTGTTGTGGATGCTGCGAATGCTGCGCATCTGTTGCTGACAATCCGACGCCTTCGGATTGCACACGAGGACCACCGGCACGGGCGCACCCGCATCCGGCTTGCCGAGCGAGGGTAGGGCGGCGAGCAGGAGCGGCGGGGTCGCGAGCGGGTGCTCGGTGCCATCGCCCTCGACGTCGTCATCACTCGGGCCGCCGGTGTTCACGATCGGCTGCGTGGCCTGGAGGATGTCGGCGTCGAACGCGGCGAGAAGATCCTTCGCCTCGATGCCGCGGTCGATCATGTCGCGCGCGCGATCGTACGCATCGATGTACGCGGCCTCGTACTCGGTCTCCGAACCGGAGCTCAGCGAGGTGCGCAGCGGCTTGTCGTTGAAGAACACCATCGGCGCGGTGGTGCCGCGAAGCCGCTCGAGGCGGCGCTCGTTCGCGACGATCACGTCGCGGTAGCGATCCTCGCTGATCGCCTTGTCGAGGCGCTGCGGGTCGAGCCCGAGCTTCTTGCCGATCTCGATCAGCTGATCGCGGGTCTGCGTCAGGCGCAGCGCGTGGATCGACGAGACGAACTCGAAGAACTTCCCCTGCGCGTACGCCTCGAGCGCGAGCGTGGGGAGCTGAGGGCCCGGGGGCTGTGCGCCGCGCTGGATCACGCGGTAGATCACGCGCACGCGCGTCGGGTGCTTCGCCTGCAGCGCCTCGAGCGTGCGATAGGCGCGCAGTCGTTCGTTGTTGTTGACCGACGGTGCGAAGAACAGCTCGACGGTGACCAGCGCGTTCGCCGGTCCGTGGGTGGGAATCGTCGTCGGATCGTAGTGCTCGACGCGGACCACCTCGCCCTTGGGGCCGGGCGCGGCGCTCGCGGGTGCGAGAGCGGCGAGGCACAACCCGAGGGCGGCGAGGTGCCGGGTCACGACGCGGGACTCGCCTCGTCGGCGGGCAGCTCGTCGGGCGCGGCCGCGGTGGGCTCGACCACAGGCTCGACCTCCGACGGGGAATCGGCGGCGGTCACCACTGGTTCCGCGTCCGATGGTTCCACGGACGGCCACAGATACGCGAAGTACAGGCCCGCTGACACGATCAACCCCAGGAACAGTGCCAGCACGAAGGGTTCCCAGATCACGCCGCGATCATAGCGCGGCCTCGGCCCTGGTGTAGGCTCCACCACGCATGTCCCTCGCAGCCCTGTCCGCGGGCCTTCCGTTCTTCGAATCGGGGGTGCTCTTCAAGATCCCGATCGGCGGCGGGATCCCGATCCAGACCTTCGGTGTCATCGTCGCCGCGGGCGTGCTGATCGGCGCGTACCTGCTGCGGCGCTACGCCGAGTGGCACGGCGTCTCCGACGAGCACATTCGTCACCTCACCGGATGGATCACCATCACCGGCTTCATCGGCGCGCACCTGTTCGACGTGCTCGCCTATCAGTGGCACGAGCTCGAGCAGGATCCGCTGCTGCTGTTCAAGATCTGGGCGGGCATCTCGAGCTACGGCGGGTTCATCGGCGGAGCCGCGGGCTTCGCGTTCTATGTCTGGTGGAAGCGCCTCGATCCACGGCTGATGGCCGACATCGGCGTCGTCGGTCTGCTTCCCGCGTTCTCGATCGGTCGCATCGGCTGCACGGTGGTCTCCGATCACATCGGCGCCGCCGTCGGTAATCCCGACGCCTGGTACGCGTCGCTCGCGATGGACTACCCGCGGTTCGGCGATGCGGTGCTCCACAACTCCGGCATCGCGCACCTCGCGCAGACCTACCCGGGCACCAGCGAGTTCATCCGCGCGTGGAACCTCGGCCTGATCGAGCTGCTCTATCTCATCCCCGTCAACGCGCTCCTCCTCTGGTTCGCGTTCCGCTCGAGCAAGCGGATGCCCGCGGGCTTCATCGCGGCGCTGGCCGGCATCCTCTACGCGCCCGTGCGGTTCTACCTCGACTACCTGCGCCCCGAGACCAGCGACCCGCGCTACTTCAGCCTGACCTTCGCGCAGTGGAGCTCGGTCGCATTCTTCGGCGTGGCCGTCTACTTCGCGTCGCGCCTGATCAAGAACGGCGCGGCCGCCGAGACGCTCACCAAGACCTCCGGCGAGATGCAGGACCAGCTGAAGACGATCCTCAAGGACAGCGAGGCCGAGGTCAAAGCGAAGAAGGTGAAGGAGCCCGAGGTCAAGGTGCCGGCGGCCAAGGCCACCGAGGTGAAGAAGGCACCTTCGAAGGAGGCCGACGCGAAGACGGAGCCCGCGGCCGCGGCCGCGGCGAAGACCGACGAGAAGGACGACGCCTACGGCGAGCTGAAGCGCGCCAAGGAAGAGAAGGACGAAGCGGAGGCCCAGGAGCGCCGCAAGAAGCAGGACGAGGAATGGCAGGCCAAGGCCGCCGCGAAGGCCGAGGCCGATGCGGCCGCCAAGGCCGCCGCTGGCGAGAAGGCGGCGGCGAAGACCGAGACGAAGATCGAGGCGGCCGACGAGGCCGCGGCCGGGACAAGCGAGCCGCTCGATCACGCCGCGCCCGCCGCGCTCACCGACGACGGAAAGACGTCGGGCGGCACGAAGTCGAAGAAGCCGAAGAAGAAGTAGGCGTCCGGATATGGGGTCGGACCCCATTTGCGGACAGCGCGGTCGAGCTGGGCTAACGACGCTTCGACGAGCCGGACTTCTTCGCCGGTGGTGCCTTCGCGCGCGTCGTGTTCTTCGCGGCGGCCTTGGTGGTCCGTGCGGCGCCGTTCCTGGCGGCGCCGTTCCTGGCGGCGCCGTTCTTCCTGGCGCCGGTCTTCGCGGCAGCGCGCTTCCTGGCGCCGCTCTTCGCGGCAGCGCGCTTCGCCGCGGCGCTCTTCGGGCCGGCCTTCGCAGCCGAGCTGGTCGGTGCGGGTCTCTTCGGGGTGCGGTTGCTCGGGCGCTTCTTCGCGCGGCCGTTGCTCGTGTTCTTCGCGGCCGCGATCTTCGGCTTCGACGTCATCGCGGCCTTCACGCCGGCCACGACGGCGCTTGCGGTCGCGACGACGGTCTGCGCTTTCTTCGCGATCGCGGCGGGAATCGCGGCGAGGGTCGGCGCGCGACGCGAGCTCGTGCGTTCAACGTCGGCCTCGGATTCGTCCCTGCCACCACCGCCACCACCGCCACCACCGCCACCACCACCGCCACCACCGCGTCCACCACCGCGTCCACCACCGCCGCCGCCGCCGCCGCGTCCACCACCACCGCCGCCGCCACCGCCGCGCCCGCCCATGCCGGGCTCGCGATCACGGCGCGTCTCCATCTCCGTCGAGATCTCGAGGTCGTCCTGGGTGGTCAGCGCGTCGTGCGCGACCGCGAAGATCTGGTCTTCGCGGGCGACGTGCGACCTATGCATCTCGGCGAGCCGCGTCGCCGCGTCGAGCAGGGCCATGCCGGCGCTCGGCCGCGCCTCGCCCTCGAGCTCGCGTGCCGCGGCGGCGACCTCGCCCTGGAGCGCGATCTGGGACGGATGCTCGGCGGAGATCGCGGCGAGCTCCGCGGCCAGCTCCGGACGCCGGGTCGACAGGCGCGGGAACACGGAGCCTTCCTCGTCGAGGAAGTGCCGGGTGACAGCCCGTTCGAAGTAGGCAACTGCCTGATGGACCAGCTCGAGGTCGCGCTCGTCGGGGCGGCCCGCCGCGAGCCGACGTGCGGCTTCGAGGAGGCCAGCCATCACGTCGTCGTGACGGCGATGGGAGCGCTCGAGTTGAGCGAGGCTGGCCAGCTCCATGGCCGAGTAAGGATCGATCAGTGTGCTTGCTCGCACAAGCGCTCGGCGTTACCTATCTGCCACCATGTCCGAGAACGTCGTCATCATCGGCAGCGGGCCCGCCGCTCACACGGCCGCCATTTACGCGGCCCGCGCCAACCTGAACCCCGTACTGTTCGAGGGGTTCCTCGCCGGGGGGATCGCCGCCGGCGGGCAGCTCACCACCACGACGGACGTCGAGAACTTCCCGGGCTTTCCGGAGGGGATCTCCGGCCCGGACCTGTGCGAACGATTTCGCGCGCAATCGGCCCGCTTCGGCACCCGGATCTTCACCGAGACGGTGAACAAGGTCGATCTGTCCAAGCGGCCGTTCCGCTACTCCACGGACGAGCAGGAGGGCGAGGCCAGCGCGCTGATCATCGCCACCGGGGCCACCGCGAAGCGGGATGACATCCCGGGCACCCGGGATCTCGAGCTATGGCAGAAGGGCGTCTCCGCCTGCGCCGTGTGCGATGGCGCGCTGCCGATGTTTCGCGGAAAGCCGATGTTCGTCGTCGGCGGCGGCGACTCCGCGATGGAGGAGGCGGGCTTCCTCACGAAGTTCGCCTCGAGGGTGTACCTGGTGCACCGCCGCGACGAGCTGCGCGCCTCGCAGATCATGCAGGACCGCGCGAGGAAGAACCCGAAGATCGAGTTCCTCCTGTCGCACAAGGTGACCAAGGTCGACGGCGAGCACGGCGTCGAGCGCGTCCACGTGGTCGATCTCAAGTCCAACGAGGAGAAGGTGATCGAGGCCGCGGGCTTCTTCTTCGCGATCGGCCACGTGCCGAACACGCGGTTCCTCGAGGGCCAGCTCGCGTGCGACGACCAGGGCTACGTGATCACCACCCCGGGCACGACCATGACCTCGGTCCAGGGCGTGTTCGCGGCCGGCGACGTGCAGGACAAGAAGTACCGCCAGGCGATCACGGCGGCCGGATCCGGATGCGCGGCGGCGCTGGAAGCCGAGCACTTCCTGTCGTCGCATCACTAGCTGCGGCCGGGAATAGGAGGCAGGGGGCGAGAGGTAATCCCCGGGCAGGCCCCGCCATGTCACAATCCCTGTACCCCGTGAGCCGCGAGCCGAATCCGCCACGTTCGATGAGTGAGTCAGGCCTGTTGACCAAGGTCCTGGCGGTGTTGCTCCTCCTGGTCGCCGGTGCGCTCGTGTTCACCGTGATCCAGCAGCGCCGCCAACCCGCGCGCGAGAGCGTGCTGTACGAACCGCGCCCGATCGCGCAGCGGCCCGACGACAAGCTCGGCGCCGACGAGCAATCGACGATCGACGTGTTCGGCAAGTTCTCGCGATCGGTCGTTCACATCACGAGCCTCGAGACGCACAAGGATCGGATGACGCTCGATGTCACCGAGATCCCGCAGGGCACGGGCTCCGGCTTCGTGTGGGACCAGGACGGTCACATCGTCACGAACTTCCACGTGGTGCGCGGCGGCGATCGCGCGAGCGTCACGCTGAACGACGGCTCGACGTACGCGGCCACCATCATCGGCACGGCGCCCGACAAGGACCTCGCGGTCCTGCACATCGACGCTCCGCCGCAGAAGCTCCTTCCGCTGCCGGTCGGGACGTCCGCACAGCTCAAGGTCGGGCAGAAGGTGCTCGCGATCGGCAATCCGTTCGGCCTCGATCAGACGTTGACGACCGGCGTGATCTCCGGCCTCGGTCGCGAGATCAAGAGCGTCACGCAGCGCTCGATCTTCGATGTGATCCAGACCGATGCATCGATCAACCCCGGCAACTCCGGTGGTCCGCTCCTCGATAGCTCGGGCCGGCTGATCGGTATCAACACCGCGATCTACTCGCCGAGCGGCGCGAACGCGGGCATCGGCTTCGCGGTCCCGGTCGACACCGTCAACGCGATCGTCCCGCAGCTCCTCAAGGGCGGAAAGATCGTCCGCCCCGGCCTTGGCGTGAACATCCTCTCGGACCAGATCGCCGCGCAGCAGAAGATCGATGGCGTCGTGGTGCTCGGTGTCGCTCCGGGCGGCGCGGCCGAGAAGGCCGGCATCCGCGGCACGCAGCCCACCCAGGGCGGCTGGCAGCTCGGCGATGTGATCGTCGCGATCGACAAGGTCGAGGTCCACCGCTCGAGTGACCTGTTCCGCATCATCGACACCCACAAGGTGGGAGACGAAGTCGATCTCACGGTGGAGAGCGAAGGCCAACGGCGGACGGTCAAGGTAACCTTGCAACCAATCCCTTGAGCCGTACCGCCGCCGCCGTCGCAGCTCCTCCCGATTCCCCCACGACCACGCGCCCGCGGCTCTACCGCGACACCCTGTGGCGACGCGCGCGCTCCACGGTGGCGACGATGTTCTTCGAAGGGCTCGCCGCCGCCGGTGCGCTGCACCCCGCCGCGAACCCGAAGCGTCACGGTGTCGAGGTCGAGCGAGACATCTCGTACGGCCCGGGCCACGAGAGCTGGCGCGTCCTCGATATCTACCGGCCCGTGCATCGGCCGGGACCGTGGCCGGTCGTGTTCTACGTGCACGGCGGCGCGTTCCACCTGCTCTCGAAGGACACGCACTGGCTGATGGGCCTCGCGTTCGCGCGGTTCGGGTACATGGTCGTCAACATCAGCTACCGCCTCGCGCCGAAGCATCCGTATCCGGCGGCGATCGAGGACACCTGCATGGCGTACGGCTGGATGGCCAAGCGCCTCGCCGAGCTGGGCGGTGATCCCACGCGCGTCGCGGTCGCCGGTGAGTCCGCGGGTGGCAACTTGATCACCGCGCTGACGCTCGCGGCCTGCCAGCGCCGGAGCGAGCCGTGGGCACGCGAGATGTTCGACCTCGGCCTCGTGCCGCGCGCGACGCTGCCGTTCTGCGCGATGCTCCAGGTCTCGAGTCCGGAGAGATTCTCGCAGCGTCGCCCACTACCGCGGTGGGTCGATGGAATGATCCGCGATGCCTCCGCGTCGTACCTCCATGGGTATTCGCGGGCGCCCGGGCCCGAGACCGAGCTCGCGGATCCGCTGCGCGTCCTCGAGGAGTCGGTCGCCGGGATCCGCGCGGTGCCACATTTCGATCGCCCGCTGCCGCCGTTCTTCGCGCCGGTCGGCACGCGCGACCCGCTGCTCGACGACACGCGCCGCCTCGAGAAGGCCCTCGCCGCGCTCGATGTCCCGTGTGAGGCGCGGTACTACCCCGGCGGCATTCATGCGTTCCACGCCCTGGTCTGGGACCCGGCTGCGCGCAGGTGCTGGCGTGATGCCCTCGCGTTCCTCGACCGTCACATGCGGCCGGCTGTCGCAGCTGCCGCAGTGCTCCCGCCGGACGCGTAGCACGGCCGTTCGCTTGGACCGGGGCGCGGGTCCGCGTACGATCGCGCCGATGTCGTTGTCTCTGGGGCCGCCCGCGTGACCCCGCCGAAACGCCGGCTCGGGCTCGCGATCACCGCCGCGATCGTGATCGCGAACATGATCGGCACGGGCGTGTTCACGAGCACCGGGTTCCAGGCCGCGGCGCTCCACGACCCGATGACCATCCTGCTCGCGTGGGTCATCGGCGGCGTGCTCGCGCTGTGCGGCGCCGCCGCGTACGCCGAGCTCGCGTCGCTGATGCCGCGCGCCGGTGGCGAGTACGTCTACCTTCGCGAGGCGTACCACCCGGTCGCCGGGTTCATGAGCGGCTGGGTCTCGCTGACCGCGGGGTTCTCGGCGCCGATCGCCGTCGCCGCGCTCGCATTCTCGCGCTACCTCGCGCGCCTGATTCCGGATCTCGGCGCCGCGACCCCGTGGTTGGCGACCAAGCTCGACCTCGGGTTCACGTCGGTGACCCTTCACCTCGGCCCCGAGCAAGCGGTGGCGATCTGCCTGATCATCGCGGTCACGGCGCTGCACTCGTTCGACACGAAGGTCGGCGGCTGGGTCCAGGCGGCGTTCACCGCGGCGAAGGTCGCGCTGATCGTGCTGTTCATCCTCGCGGGCCTGTTCCTCGGCCACGGCGACTGGAACAACCTCGCGAGCCAGCACGGCGGGTTCGCGAACATCGGCACCACCGCGTTCGCCACCGCGCTGATCTACGTCAGCTTCGCGTACTCCGGCTGGAACGCTGCCGCCTACATCGCGAACGAGGTCGAGCGGCCCGAGCGGAACCTGCCGCGCGCACTGCTCCTCGGCACGGGCGTCGTCATGGCGCTCTACGTGCTGCTGAACCTCGTGTTCTTCTACGCCGTCCCCTCCGACACGCTCGCCGAACCGGTATTCGAGGTCGGCGACGTCGCCGCGCGAGCGCTGTTCGGCGGCACCGCCGGTAACCTCGTGACGAGCGTGATCGCGCTCGCGCTCGTGTCGTCGGTCAGCGCGATGATCATGGCCGGCCCGCGCGTCTACGCGGCGATGGCCACCGATCGTGCACTGCCGCAGGCCCTCGCCCATCACAACAAGCGCGGCGTGCCGCTCGCCGCGGTGATCACCCAGGGCGTGCTCGCCACGCTGTTCTGCGTGATCGGCGATCCCGACGTGCTGATCCGCTTCGTCGGCTTCACGCTCGCGCTGTTCGCGGCCCTCACGGTCAGCGCGGTGTTCGTGATGCGCCGTCGCGGCGCACGCGCCGCCTACCGCACGTTCGGCTACCCGGTCACGCCGATCGCGTTCATCGCGCTCTCGCTGTGGATCGCGGGATCGCAGATCTACAGCCGGCCGATGGAGAGCTTCGGCGTCGCGATCGTGCTCGCCGTGGGCGCGCTGTTCTACGTGCTGATGGTGCGCGGGAAGGAGCGGCTCCCCGACGAGTCGCTGCCCGAGATCGCGCCGAAGACCGAGTAGCGCGGATCAGCGCCGATACCCGACGCCGAACGTGACCGCCGAATAGCCACCGGTCCCGCCCTGCGCACCCGAGAACAGCGAGACGCGGTTGCCGTGGATCACGAGCACGTCGGCGCCCGCGGTCACGCCATACGACAGCGACGACTCCCAGTGATCGCTCAGATCGCGCGCAGCGCTCGAACCGTCGAACATCGATTCACCGCGCGCCTGATCGGTGGCGTGGAGCGACTGCACGCCGAACCAGGGCGCCAGCCACGCGCGTCCGTATTCGACCTGCACGAACAGCGACGTGTCGTACGGCGTGCGCAGGTAGCCATCGAAGTCGTTGTAGTCCGATCCGTGGCCCCAGTACCGCTGCACGTCGACCTGCGAGAGTCCGAACCGAGCACCGATCGCCAGCTGCGGGAGGAGCCGCACACCGGCCATCACGTCGAGCGAGGGCGCCGCGTCGGTGACGTCGCCCATCGGCGTCGCCTGCGGGGTCGCCTGCAGCGTGCCGTGGAACGATTGCTGCCGGAGCCCGGTCAGCACGCCGACGGCGAACCGATCGGCGGAGGCGGGCGTGGCGGCAAGCGCGACGACACCCACGACGAGAGCGGCGCACTTGCTCATCGGTGGTACGCCAGGCCGAGGCCGAGCGCGGAGTAGTCGCCGCTCTTCTCGGCGTCGACCAGGACGCCGAAGTTGCCGGACATGGTGCGGAGGATGTCGACGCCCACCGTCGCGCCGAACGCCGGGGTGGTCGCCCAGTCGGGCATCGTCGTCCCGTTGGTCGTGTTGCGGCTGTACTGCATCTGGGCTCCGAACCATGGCGTGAGCCACGCGCGTCCGTACTGGACCTGAACGGCGGCGGCCAGGTGAAGGGGATAGCGGACGAGCTCGAACTCGTCGGAGCTGCCCATGCTGACGTACTGGCGATCCGTCCACGACACGCGCGACGCGGCCGCACGGCCGCCGATCGCGATGTCGACGGGCGCATCGAGGTGAAGCCGGTACCCGAGGGCGAACGAGATCGCCGGCGCCAGGTCGTCGCGCTCCGACAGTCCGCGCTCGTGCTCGGGGCGGGTCTCGCCCTGATGCGCGTCGTGCAGGCCGACGCCGAGCGTGAGCGAGAGTGGCTCCGCCATCGCCGGGGAGGTCGCCAGCAGCAGGATCGCCGAGGTGCGGAGCATCACGCAGAGACCTCGCAAGTCGCGTGCCCACGTGGATCTATGGGGTTACCCCGCGTGCGAGCGCGGAACCGCGACACGGCGGCCAGCGGGCCTCGAAAATCCGAGGCGTGGCATGCTGTGGAATGCGCCGCGTGCTCGCCGGACTCGCGGTGCTCGCCCTCGCGGGCACCGCTCGCGCGGAGACCTGGGACGAGTGGGTCGGCGACTACGCCGGGAAGCTGGTGTGGACCTCGTGCGCCTCGCCGGGCGCGAAGTCGGTGGCGGTCGCGCTCGACGCGGTCGACGGCGCGCTGACGATCGATCTCGCGCCTGCGGGCGGTGGTCTTCGCGCGCTCTCGCTCGCCGACGATGGCGATACCGAGATCCTCTCTGCCCAGCAGGGCGATGTCACGCTCTCGATCGCGCACCCGAAGCCGGCAACGATCGCGGTCGCGATCGATCTCGCCTCCGGCTGCACGATCCGCGGAACGCTGATACGTGCGTCCACCAGGATCGCGGCGTGCGATCGCGCGGTCGCCCTCGCGCGGATCGAGAAGGCGTGCACGAAGCTGACCGCGAAGCCGATCGGTCTCGCGCTCGAGAAGTGGAAGCCCGCGGATGCCGACCGCTGCACCGCGCGCGGAAACATGATCGAGGCCGAGGTGACCGAGGCCGGGTGCCTGCCGGTCCCGGATCCCGCGGGGACGCTGATCGGCGCGCAGTGTCGACAGATGGTGCGAGAGGCCGAGGCCCTCAAGCGCTGCGCGACCGCTCCGCCGCAGTACGTGCAGGTCGCCGATCGATTGATCGCGCGCGCGCGCCCGGCGATGGCTGGCTCGACGAGCATTGTCGACGCGAGTTGCCACGAAGGGCACCAGATGCTCGTCGAGCTCGCCGCGTACGCGCATTGCCCGCTGTAGCGCCAAGGATCCAGGGTCGGGCGGGGTCTATGCTGCTACCAATGAAGCTCGCCCCGACCTTCGCTGCCGTCGCGCTCGCGCTCGCTCTGGTCCCCGTTCACGCACAGGCGTTCTGCGGCTTCTACGTCGCCGGCGGCGACCAGAAGATGTTCAACGACGCCACGCAGGTCGTGCTCATGCGCATGGGCACGCGGACCGTGCTGGCGATGCAGAACAACTACAAGGGACCGCCCGAGGCGTTCGCCATGGTGGTGCCGGTGCCGGTCGTGCTGCACGAGGGCGACGTCAAGACGCTGACCAAGGACGTGTTCGCGCACGTCGAGCAGATGGGCGCGCCGCGGCTCGTCGAGTACTGGGAGCAGGATCCGTGCGGGCCGGGTGAGATCTACGAGCGCAGCAAGATGGCCTCGGGGACGGCGATGCCGATGGTGGAGACCAAGTCGGAGGCGGCGAAGGACCTCGGCGTCACGATCGAGGCGAAGTTCACGGTCGGCGAGTACAACGTGCTGATCCTCTCGGCGAAGGACTCGACCGGCCTCGAGACCTGGCTGCGCCAGGAGAAGTTCACGATCCCGCCGGGTGCCGAGCCGCTGCTCCGCCCGTACGTCGAGGGCGGGATGAAGTTCTTCGTGGCGAAGGTGGATCCCGCGAAGGTCACGTTCGTCGATGGCCGCGCGGCGCTGTCGCCGCTGCGCTTTCACTACGACAGCGAGGAGTTCTCGCTGCCGATCCGCCTCGGCCTCGCGAACTCGAGCGGCACGCAGGACCTGATCGTCAACATCCTCGCGCCGCACCAGCGCTTCGAGGTGTCGAACGGAAAGAACGTCACGATCCCCACGAACATCGACGTCACCGAGGGGATGAAGGACAAGTTCGGCGCGTTCTACACCGCGCTGTTCGATCGCACCGTCGAGAAGAACCCCGGCGCCGTGGTCACCGAGTACGCGTGGCAAGCGACGACGTGCGATCCATGCCCGGGGCCCGCGCTCGACCAGAGCGACTTCCTCACGCTCGGCGCCGACGCGCTACAAGGGAAGCAAGACCAGCCGACCGCGTACGGCAACGCGGACTTCGTGCTGACGCGGCTGCACGCGCGCTACGGCAAGACCGTCACCGACGACCTGCGGTTCAAGGAGGCGAAGCCGATCGCGGGCGGGCGCGAGCACCTCGTGAACGGCACGAAGCTCGAGGAGGGCGCCGTCGCCGCCGACCAGAACAACTTCCAGGGGCGGTACGCCGTGCGCCACGCGTGGACCGGGCCGATCGCGTGCGAGAAGCCGGTACGGGGCCGATGGGGTGGCCCGCCGTCGGAGATCGCGAACAAGCCCGGGTTCGTCGCGACCGGCGTCAAGCCGGCGCTCGATCTCGCGTTCGCCCCGCGCGGCCAGGTCGATCTCGCGACCGCGGTGCTCCAGGACGTGCCGGAGATCGATCTGAAGCTCGGCGCGTCAAAGACTCCTGCACTCGATCCGACGACGACTCGTTCGTCTCCACCTCCGGCGGGCTCGGGGTCGGGCAGCGCCGTGGCCGAGTCCGCGGGGAAGAAGAAGAGCGGGTGCGGTTGCGCCTCGACGGACCGTAATGGTCTCCTGGGTGGGGCGTTGCTGGTCGGAGTCAGCATGTTGCTGCGCCGGAGGAGACGGGTATGAGGAGAATCGGAATCGCGGCCGTAACGGCTGCTCTGCTCTGTGCACCGAGCGCGGTCCACGCGTTCTGCGGCCTCTACATCAACGGCGCCGGCGGCGAGATGTTCAACAACGCGACGCAGGTCGTGTTGATGCGATCCGGCACGCGAACCGTGCTGTCGATGCAGAACAACTACCAGGGCCCGCCCGCGGACTTCGCGATGGTGATTCCGGTGCCGGTCGTACTGAAGGAAGCCGACGTCAAGACGCTGACCAAGGACGTGTTCGCGAAGGTCGACACGATGGGCGCGCCGCGGCTCGTCGAGTACTGGGAAGAGGATCCGTGTC
>JBBRED010000215.1:0-14430 GCA_038203335.1 Haliangiales bacterium
GCGCTCGCGGTGCTCGACGAGCTCGATCAGCTCGCGCCCGCGATCGCGCCGGGGTCACCGCGCCGTGCGCGCCCGAAGGTGGGACCGCCGCCCGCACCCGCGATGTGGGCCGGCGCCGCGCCGGTGATCGAGGCCATCGGCCGCGGCCTCGGCGGCGATGGCGTCGCCGCGATCGCGGTCGTCGGCAGCGCCGCCGCGGGTGGCCGCCAGCTCGTCGACGTCGCGGCGCGCCGCTGGCAGCTCGCCCAGGTCGCGCGGCAGCGCTCGGGCGCGGCGCTGGCCGGATCGCTCGACGAGATCGCCACCGCGTTTCAGATCACCACGTCCGCGAACGCCGCGAGCTGGATCGAGCGCGTCGCCCGCGCGGCCCGTCGCGCGCCGGAGCTGGTGATCGTCGAGCTCGCGGATGATGCGCGTGCCGCGGATCTCGTGTCGGCGCTCGTGCGGGCGCCGGGCGACCGCCCCGTGATCGCCCTGCTCGATCGCCTGCCCGCCCCGCGCGCCGGCCTGGCGATCCAGATCGCGCCGCTGCTGGACGACGAGGGCATCGCCGCGCTCGCCACGGCGATGCTGCGAAGCACGCCCGGCACCGCGTGGGTTCACGCGCTGCGCACCGCGAGCGGCGGCTTACCGCTGACCGCGATCGAGCTGCTGCGATCGATCTCCGGAGAGAAGGATCCGCTCGCCGTCGACTGGTCCGCGCGTGCGACCAGCGGCAGCGCCGAGCTCCGCGGCAAGCAGCTGCGCGCCCTCGGCGCCGGACCGAGGCGGGTCGCGGCCGCGATCGCGGCGTGGGGGGGCCGCGCGCGGATCGATCGCGTGCTCCTGACCGCCCGCGCGGATGCCGGCAAGACCACCGTCGGGCTCGCCGATGTCGCCGAGCTCGAGCGCGCCGGTCTCGTGCGCCGGAACGGCGAGGAGCTCGCGATCGAGCGCGCCACGATGGATTCGATCGAGGGCGTCGCCGGTGTTGCCGCCGCGGCGCTCGGAGCGCTCGAGCTGCCGCCCGGAGCCGCGCCGATGTATCTCGCGCCGCTCCTCGAGCGCGCGCCGCTGGATGCACCGCGCGCCGAGCTCGCGTGTCTGGTCGCCGAGCAGCTGCTCGATCGCGGACGCGCGGAGCAGGCGCTCGGCCTCGCGCGCAAGGCGATCGCGGCCTCGCCCGCCCGCGCCGGGTTGCTCGCCGCGCGGGCCGCCGCCGCCACGGGTGCGCATCGCGACGCGACCGCGCTTGCACGCCAGGCCGCTGCCGCCGGCGCGGATGCCGTGGCCGCGGAGCTGGTGATCGCGCGCGCGGCGCAGCGCGCCGGAGAGCTCGACGCGGCGGAGACCACGCTCGCCGCGATCCACGCCGCGCACCCCGGCAACGCGGAGGTCGCGGGCGTCTACGCGCGGCTGCTCGTCACCCGATCGCGCTATGCCGAGGCCCGTGCGATCGCGACCGCCGGTCCGCTGATCGGCCTGCGCGCGGAGGCCGCCGGGCTCGCCGCGTTCTACCTCGGCGATCTCGATGACGCCGATGCGGCGTTTGCCGCGCTCGAGCTCGGTGCGAACGCGGCGCACGATACCGCGACCGTCGGCCGCGCCAGCTCGCTGCGGGGCATGGTCGCGCAGCAGCGCGGTCAGCTCGGGCTCGCGAGCGATCGCTATCGCGAGGCCGCCCGTCGCCTCGGCGAGGTCGGCGAGCTGCACGCCGCCGCGGTCGCGGAGCTCAACCTCGGCACCGTGCTGTCCGAGCGAGGGCGTGCGAGCGAGGCCCTGCCGCGCCTCGCCGCCGCTGGTCGTGTGTTCGCGGATCTCGGCGCCGCCACCGAACTGTGCGCTGCGGAGCTCAATCGCGGAAACGCGCTCCTCGCCGTCGGTCAGATCGACGACGCGCGGCTCGCCGCGGAGGCCGCCCTCTCTCGCGCCGAGGGCGCGCCGCATCTGCGCGCGTTCGCGCTCCTCGTGCTCGGCGACGCGCGCCGCCGGCTCGGCGACGACGGTGGCGCGGCGCGTAGCTATCGCGAGGCGCTCGCGATCGGCGCCGACCGCGGTGACTCGCACGCGCAGATCAGCGCGTACATCGCGCTCGCCGAGGCGGGGCACCGCGATGCCGATGGGATCGACGTCGAGGCGCTCTGCACGAGCGCCGATGATCGTGACCGCTGGACCCTCGCCCGCGGCAAGCTGGCGCTCGCGACCGATCTGGGTCCCGAGGCGACGCGCGCGCTCGCCGTGGATTGTGCCGAGGTCGCCGCGCGCGCCGCCGACGCCGATCGCCTCGAGCGATCGTTCCGGGCGCACGCCGTTGCCGCCGCGCTCGCGCTGCGCGCCCGCGACAGCGATCTCGCCGGCACCGAGACCGAGCAGGCCCGCTCCGCGCACGCCGCGATCGTCGCTGCCACGGCGCCCGCGTTCCGCGCCGCCCTCGAGACCGATCCAGATCTCGCTCGGCTCCCGGGCGCGGTTTCGGAGCCGGTTCGCGAGCGCGATGTGCGCGGCGCCGCCGATCACGGGCACCTTCGCCGCTTGCTCACGCTGTCGCGGCGCCTCAACACCGAGGCGAGCGTCACCCGCATCCTCGACGACGTGATCGACACGGCGATCGAGCTCACGCAGGCCGAACGCGGCTTCCTGTTGCTCCGCCAGCCCGATGGCGAGCTGGCGGCGGTGGTCGCGCGTAACTTCTCCGCCGGAGACCTCGCGGGCTCCGGTCCCGCCACGGTCAGCCGGTCGATCGCCGAGCGCGCCGCGCAGACCGGGGAGGCCGTGCTCACCGTCGACGCCGGTATCGACGAGCGTTTCGGCATGGCCGCCTCGGTGGCCGCGCTCCGCCTGCGCTCCGTGCTCGCCGTCCCGCTGCGCCAGCGCGGTGCCATCACCGGCTGCATCTACGTCGACCACCGGCTCCGCGGCGGCGCGTTCGACGAGGGCGCCGCGGGCGTGCTCGGCGAGCTCGCCGACATCGCGGCGATCGCGATCGAGAACGCGCGCCTGACCGATGGCCTCAAGGCGACCACCCGCTCCGTCGACGAGCTCAACGGGCGCCTGTCCTCCGAGCTCGCGGATCGCGATGCCGAGCTGGTGCGCGTCAAGGCTGACCTCCCCGACCGCGATCGTCTGCGTCACCGCTACGAGCGCATCGTCGGGCGCTCGCCCGTGATCGTGAAGATGCTCGACGTGATCGATCGCGCGGCGTCGACCTCGCTCCCGGTGGTGATCGCCGGCGAGAGCGGCACCGGCAAGGAGCTCGTCGCACGCGCGCTCCACGACGCGGGCCCGCGCAAGGCCGGTCCGTTTGTCGCGATCAACTGCAGCGCCGTCCCCGAGCCTCTCCTCGAGAGCGAGCTGTTCGGCCACGTTCGCGGCGCGTTCACCGGCGCAGATCGCGACCGCCGCGGCCTGTTCGAGGTCGCCGATGGCGGCACCCTGTTCCTCGACGAGATCGCCGACACCAGCCCGGCGATGCAGGCCAAGCTGCTCCGCGTGCTGCAGGACGGGATGATCCGGCGCGTTGGCGATACCACCACGCACAAGGTCGATGTCCGCGTGATCGCCGCGAGCCAGCACACCCTCGCGGAGCTCGCGGCCGCGGGCCGGTTCCGCGAGGATCTCCGGTTCCGCCTCGAGGTGATCATGATTCCCGTCCCGCCGCTCCGCGATCGCGACGGCGACATCCCGATCCTCGTCGATCACCTGCTCGCGGCGATCGTCCCCGGCAAGCCCGCCCCTCGCCTCACGCGCAACGCGCTCCGCGCGCTCTCGCAGCACCGCTGGCCGGGCAACGTACGCGAGCTCGAGAACGCGCTCGCGCGCGGCGTCGCCATGGGTGGCGATGTGATCGACATCGGCGACCTTCCCGAGGCGATCGGCGCGATCGCGACCAGGCCCGAGCCGGCGAAGCCGTCGATCGGCGATGACCTGCGGCTGAAGCCTGCGATCACGGCGACGGAGCAGGCATACATCTCGGCCGCGATGACGCGGGCGAAGAACAACCAGACCGTGGCGGCGCGATTGCTGGGCCTGTCGCGCTTCGGGCTCCAGAAGAAGCTTCGGAGATTGGCCGGCGAAGACTCCGACGGCGAGGAGTGACGACGAGGTCGCGACGATCGCACACGTGTGGCTGATCACACCTGTGTCGGCTTCCGCGTCTCCTGTTACATCATCCGGGACACGGTGCGGATGCGCGCGTATCGGCGCAGCGCCGTCTGCGCCAGCCGATCGATCAACTGCACGTAGTTCATGCCCGCGACCGCCGCCGAGCGCACCACGCCGGCATCGGGCGAGATATCGGGGTTCGGATTGACGTCGATCACCCAGGGCTGGCCATTCTTGTCGACGCGAAGATCGACGCGCGCGTAGTCGCGCAGGCCGTGGGCGTCCCAGGTGTCGCGCGCGACCTTCTCGCAGGCACCGACGAGAGCGGGGTTGGCGTCGCGTAGAAGGACCGGCTTGGTGCCCGCGTAGTCGACGTGTCCCTCTTCCCACTTGGCGGCGTAGCTGACGATGCGCGGGCGGCCGGCGGGCATCGCGCCGAAATCGATCTCGTGCAGCGGCAGGACCTGGAGGTCGGCGCCGTTGCCGACGAGGGTCACGTTGATCTCGCGGCCGTCGATGTAGCGCTCGGCGAGCACCGGCTGATCGAACTCCGCGATCATCGCGGCGGCGCGCGCGCGGAGCGCGGCGACATCGCGAACGAGGTTCTGCTCGGTGATGCCCACCGAAGCGTCCTCGTGCGCGAGCTTGAGGAACCACGGATAGTCGAGCTGGGCGAGCGCGGGATCGTCGAGGTCTGCGAGCGTCGACAGGAAGCGGTGCGGCGGCGTGGGGATCCCGCGGCCCAGGAGGATGTCCTTGCTGCGGCGCTTGTGCAGGCACGCGGCGAGCGCCGACAGATCGGCGCCGGTGTATGGCAGCTCGAACAGATCGAGGAGACCTGCGAGCGTCGGCTCGTTCCGCGGATCGCCGGCCATCGACTCGCACAGGTTGAAGACCAGATCGGGCTTCTGGGCGTGGAGCTTGGGCAGCAGGTCGAAGACCTCGCGGCCCTGGAGGCCGACCAGCTCTGCGTTCGCTCCGGCGGCGAGGAGCGCCTGCTCGATCGCACGCGCAGAGGACTCCACCGAGGCGGCGTCGATGCTGGGATCTTCGTCGTAGTCGCTGTTGTAGAGGACGATGATCCGCGACGGGGCCATACCGAGGTCAGTTAACCACCTGCGGCGAGCGCTGTCACCACGCGGGGCCCCACCTCGACCGCGACCCGCTCGACGCTGATCGGCGCCCCGCGCAGCGCGCTGAGCGAGATCTGGGGCGTTGCGAGGCCGCACGGACGGATGCGCGCCCAGTCCTCGCGAGGCGTTGCGACATCGAGCGCGAAGCCGTGCACGCTCACACCGCGCGCGACGTGAATGCCGCACGCCGCGAGCTTCGCGCCGTCCTTCCACACTCCCGCCGGATCGCGCTGCCACGCCGCCCCGGGAGCGCCGAGCGCCGTGGCCGCATCGGTGATCGCGCTCGCGACGCGCTCGAGAAAATCGACCACGCCACGGCGGAGCTTCACGATCGGATAGATCATGAGTTGACCGGGCCCGTGATAGGTCACGTCACCGCCGCGCTCGATCGGTTCGATCGAGACGCCGCCCGGCGCGAGGATGTTTGCGCGATCCGCGGAGCGGCCGAGCGTGATCACCGGCGGGTGCTCGCACAGGAGCACCACGCCGTCGGCGCCGGCCCAGATCCGCTCGCGCGCTGCGAGCTGATCGGCGAGCACGCGACGATAGTTCGCGCGCCCGAGCCAGTGCCAGGCGAGCATCAGCCCGCGAGCAGCTCGTCGAGCAGCTGATCGTCGACGAAGTGGAGAGGCGCGGCCGAGCTGACCACACCGACGCCCGTGGCGATCAGCGCGGCGACCAGCTGGTCACCGCAGATCACCGCGACCGACCGACCGGCGCGCTCGAGCTCCTTCTCCGCATCCTCCGACAGCTCGGGGGCCGAGAACAGAATGCCCGCGACGAGGTTCTTCGCCTCGACGCCGACCCGCAGCTCGCCGATGCCGCGACGATCGATCGGCTCGCTGCCGGAGCGCGCGCTGATCAAGACCGTGCGACCGATACCCGGCGCGGTGGCCGAGGCGTAGCTGATGCCACCGGTGCGCTTCACCCACGCGACCTCCTTGTAGCCCGCGGCCACGAGGTACGCGTGAATCAAGCGCTCGAAGCCCGCGGCGCTCGCCTTCATGATCCGCTGCGCGAGCGCGCGGTGCGTGGCACCAGCGAGGCGCGACAGCGCGGACGCCATGCCGGCCTCTGCCTCCGCCGTCTGGCTCATCGCGACCGGACCGGGCGCGAACAGATCTCGACCGCGGTACACGATGCGGGGGCGCAGGCCCAGCGTGCGGTAGCTTCGCTCGTCGCCGAGCAGCTCCGCCTTGAGCTGCGGAGCGAGCTGATCCGGATCGATCTCGACGAGGTTGCGCTTGCGCATCATCGCGGCGAGCTGGCGCACCGGCAGCGGCTGCCCATTGCGGAGCTGCGCGAACACGGTCGCGGCCGCATCGCCGAGCGGCGTGCCCACGCGGGCCAACGGATCGTCCTCGCCGCCCATGACCTGGACGGGCGGCTGGAGCGGACGCGGTTGCTGGTTGTCGTGGCGTTGCTGGAACGGGAGCTGACGTTGCTCACCGCCGCCACCACCACCACCGGAGCGCTGCTCGCCTCCACCGCTCGCCTGCTGCTGCGGCGGGCGCTGCTCGCCACCGCCGGTGGTCGAGCGCTGCTCGCGGCGCTGCTGGCGCTGGCTCTCGCGATCCTCGCGGCGGCTGCGCCGGCGGTCGCGGCGATCCTGCCACTGCGCCTTGCGCTCGTCGCGGGCGTTGATCTCGGGGAGCATCGGCCGGTCCTCGTCGGCGGTCTTCTTGTCGGAATACTCCGCGTGCGCCGTGGCGGGCTTCGCGAGGTCCTCGCCGTAGATCGCCTGGAGCTCCTGCTCCTCGGGCGTCATCTCGGGCAGATCCCCGTCGTCCTCGAGCGCCGCGGACGACGGTGTCTCCGCGATGATCTCCGCGTCCTCGACGGCCGTCACGTCGCGAACGTCGACGTTGACGGTCTCCGGCGCCTCGACGATCTCCACCTGGGGCGACTTCTTCGCCGGCTTCTTGCTGGCGGGCTTCTTCTCGGGCGCTGCCTTCTTGGCCGCCGGCTTCTTCTCCGGGGCAGCCTTCTTCGCCGGGGTCGCCTTCTTCGCGGGCGCACCCTTCTTCGGCGACGACTTCTTACCGTCGGAGGGGGACTCGGTCTCTGCGGGGCTCTTCGGCATCGGCCGCCTACGTACCTTGTGGCCGAAAGCCCGTCAAGGCGCCGGAAATTTGCCCTCTCGCCACGACGCCCCTAGGGTCGGAATGACGACGGGAGGGCTGAGCGTTCTCGTCGACAAGGAACAAGGAGAGACGTCACATGCAGTCCCGCAAGATCGGTGTGTTGCTCGGGGGTCTGTCGAGCGAGCGAGAGGTGTCCCTGCGCACGGGTGAGGCCGTGCTTGCTGCCCTCCAGGAGCGCGGTCACGACGCCATCCCGATCTACGTGGATCGCGATATCGACGTGGCGCTCCGCCAGGAGAAGATCGAAGTCGCGTTCATCGCCCTCCACGGGCGGTGGGGTGAGGACGGCTCGGTCCAGGGCATGCTGGAGATGCTCGGCATCCCCTACACCGGCTGCGACGTGCTCGCCTCGGCCCTCGCCATGCACAAGGGCAAGGCGAAGGAGATGTTCCGGCTCCACAACCTCCCCACGCCCGCCTACTACGCGGTGACCGCCGACGAGGTGATCGACCTCGAGGGCGTTCATGGCGACTTCGGCTTCCCCTGCGTGGTCAAGCCGATCCGCGAGGGCAGCTCGGTCGGTGTCACGATCTGCGCGACGATGGACGAGCTCGGGCCCGCCGTCGAGAAGGCGCTGTGCTTCGACGACGAGATCCTCGTCGAGCGCTTCATCATCGGCAAGGAAGTCTCGGTGGCCATCGTCGACGATCGCGCGATCGGCGCCGTCGAGATCGCGCCGCGCGCCGGGTTCTACGACTACGCGAACAAGTACACGAAGGGCGCCACCGAGTACTTCGTGCCGCCCCGGTTGTCTCCCGAGCGGTTCCGCGGCGTGCTCGCGCAGGCGCAGCGCGCCCACCTCGCGCTCGGGTGCCGCGGCACCACGCGCGTCGACATGATGGTCTCGGACTCGGGAAACGAGTTCATCCTCGAGGTCAACACGGTACCCGGGCTGACCCCGACGAGCCTGTTACCGAAGATCGCGGAGGCGGCCGGCATCTCGTTCGGCGAGCTGTGCGAGATCATGCTCGACGGCGCCACGCTGGCCACCCGCCGCGGTCGGGGCGAGCGCCGGATCCTCCAGCGTTCGTACGTCGGCGACGATCGCCGCGACGAGCCGCAGCCCGGACTCGACCACCACTGATGGTCTTCCCGCCGGCATCGCGCGACCGCCGGATCCTGATCGTGACCACGCTGGTCGCGGTCGGTGTGCCGGTCGGCGCGCGCATGCTGATCCACGCCCGGACCGACGAGCTCGCGGAGCACCTCGGCGCGGCCGGTGGTGTGACCGCGCGGATCGGCGGGATCGATGCCGATCTGACGGGCTCGATCCGGCTCTCCGACGTGGCGCTCGGGGAGCTGATCGCCGCGGACGCGATCGAGGCCTCGGTGGCGCTCGATTCGCTGCTCGCGGGCGAGTTCCACGCGGACGAGATCCGCGTCGAGCGACCGCGCGTGACGGTGGAGGCCTCGGCCGATGGGGACTCGGATCTCGCTCGGCTCGCGCGCCGCATGCTCGGCCGCAGCCGGCCGCCGAGCGGATCGGGCGGTCGGCTCCGGCGCATCGTGGTCAGCTCCGGCTCGCTGACCGCGAAGATCGCCGGCGTCGGCGAGCTATCCGCGGATGGCGTGGAGCTGGTGCCCGATGCGGGCGGCGTCCGGGTAGTCACGGGCAGCGTGCACGCCCATGGGGCGGCCGGGCCGATCGAGGTCTCGCTCGCGTTCTCTCGCAGCGCCGCCGAGCTCGCCCTGCCCCAGCTCAAGTTCCAGCGCGTGCTCGCCGTCGGAGGCACGGGCACGGTGACCGCGGCCGGGCGTTCGCTCGAGCTGCGTGAGGTCGCGGCGGGTCGCCTCGCCGCGGGTGGCTCGCTCGAGGTCCACGCCGCGATCGACGATGGCGGCATCCCGCGCCCGATCGCGCTGGAGGTCTCACCGAAAGATCTCACCGTCACCGTCCGCGGCGATCGCATCCCGCTGCGCGCGCTCGGCGCGGTGGCGCCGCACGGCGTTGACCTCGAGACCGCGCGCGCGACCGGCATGATCAACCTCCGGCGTCAGGGCCAGACCCTCGAGCTCGTCGCCGATGGCTCGTTCGATGGTGTCATCGTCGACCACAAGGCGATCGCCGGGGAGCCGATGCCGATCGGCGCCGCGGTCAAGGCCACGCTCGCCGTATCACCAGAGGCGATCACCGTGACCGAGCTGGGCGTCGAGGTCGGCGCGATCAAGGCGAAGCTCTCCGGCTGGCTACGGCGCGGCTCCCCGACCTCCGGGCAGATCGATGTCGCCGTCGCGTCGGCGCCGTGCGCGGATCTGCTGGCCGCGCTGCCGTCGCAGGTTCGCGGGCCGCTCGACGGTATGGTCCTCGACGGAAACCTCGGCGGCACCGCCCGCCTCGCGATCGATCTCGCCGCCCCGCTCGGCGACGGCGCCGCCCTGACCACGCAGATCGACAGCAGCTGCCGCACGATCTCCGAGCCTCCGGCGGCGAACGTCGCGTCGCTGACCGTGGCGAGCGATCACCAGTACGCCGACGGCTCGCATGGCAAGGTCGGGCCTGGCGAGCTCACCTGGTACAACTACGACCGCATCCCGGCGCGCGTGCGCAGCGCCTTCGTGTCGGCCGAGGACGGCCGGTTCTGGGAGCATGACGGGTTCGATCTCCAGCAGATCGCGCGCAGCCTCGAGATCGATCTGCGCGAGCGCCGCCTGGCCCGCGGCGGCTCGACGATCAGCCAGCAGCTCGTCAAGAACGCGTTCCTCAGCTACCGCCGCACCTTCGATCGTAAGGTGCAGGAGGCGATCCTGACCTGGCGCCTCGAGGCGAAGCTCGACAAGAAGCAGATCCTCACGCGCTACCTCAACATCATCGAGCTCGGCCCGCACGTGTTCGGTGTCGGAGCCGGCGCGAAGTACTGGTTCAACGCCTCGCCGCGCGATCTCACCGTCCGCCAGGGCGCGTTCCTCGCCGCGCTGACCTCGGAGCCAGCGTCGATGAGCCGTCGCCTGCGCAAGGCCGGCGGCCTCGATCCCACGTCGAACGATCGCGTGAATACGATCCTGCGCGCGATGTATCGCGATGGCGTGATCAGCACCGAGGACTACGACCTCGCGATCCGCCAGGGCATGGCATTCGCCGCCACCGCCGTGCGCGCCGATCGCTAGCTCACCCGCGGGCGCGCGACGCTTCGGTGGCGAACAGGCCGCGCACCAGGTCGTAGAAGCCCTCGGGCGCGAGGAACATCATCTCGACGTAGCCGAGCGTGATCCGGTCTCCCGAGACCAGCACGCGCGACATTCCGGGCTCGAGTGGCTCGTTGTTCACCTGCGTGCCCGCCGACGAGTCGGCATCGCAGAGCTGCCACACGCCACCGACCTCTTCGAACCACGCATGGCGCTTGCTCACCGACGCATCGTCGAGGACCACGTCACACGTGGTTGCGACGCCGATCGTCACGCGGTCGTTGTCGAGATCCCGCGGCACGAGCGCGGCGACCTGCATGGACTCGTGTAGCGCCTCGCGCGGACGCTCGAGCACGAGGCGGTCCGAGGTCAGATCATCGCGGCGCTGGGGATCGAGAGCCTGCAGCTCGCCCGTCGCGTGGACGAGGAACGGATACGGATGCTGCGACAGGAAGTGCTCGCGGCGGAGGCCGGCGGCCTTGTCGTAGCTGTCGATGGGCTGCAGCGTGGGCATCCTGCTTCCCTTCCCGCCCCGCGTCACACGCCGAGGAACAGCCGGTTTCCGAAGTTCCGCTCGAGCTCGGCCTGGAAGATCTTCTGCGCGGCGCTGTCGATGTCGTAGGCGACGCGCTTGAACTCGAAGGTCCTCTCGTCGGTGTCGTAGATCGTGTAGCTCGCGCGGTTGTCGTAGTCGCGGGGCTGGCCGACCGAGCCCACGGAGATGATGTAGCGGTGCTCCGGACGGATCACGAACTTCGTCGCGACCACCTCGAAGACCTCTTCCCGCGTCAGCGCGAACGACTTGCAGAGGTGCGAGTGACCGATGAACGTGACCGAGCCGAGATCGTCCCAGATGTCGAGGCAGCGCGTGGCCTGCTCGACCGAGAAGATGTACTCGAACTCTTCGAGGTTGATCGGCGAGCCGTGGCAAAACGTGACGTCGCCCTCGCGGACCTCGTACGGCAGGTTCTTCAACCACGCCATGTTCTCGCTGGAGAGCTGGCGCGCGTGGAGGTCGAGCGCCTGGCGGGCGGCGTCGTAGTAGTACGAGTAGTCCATCCGGCCCGCGACGGCAGCGTCGTGGTTGCCGAGGATGGTGAAGGCGGCGAGCTTGCGAATCAGGTCGCAGCACTCGTTCGGCGAGGCGCCGTACCCGACCACGTCGCCGATGCAGACGTACTTGTCGATCTTCTCGGATTTGAACGCATCGGCGACCGCGGTCATCGCCTCGATGTTCGCGTGGACGTCGGAGAAAATGCCGATCCGCATTACGACCTCATGATGATACCTGAACTCCTCTGGCTTCGGGTGCCGGGATGTCAGGGCTTTGGCGCCGCCGCGAGCGCCCGCCGGATCGCGCCCCAGCCAGCAGGAGGACCGGGTGCTTGTCATCGCACACTGCGTCCGGCGCGCCCCGGGTGTGGTCGCCGATCGTTCGGCCGGCGCGGAGGAGACAAGCGCGAGGCGCATGTGCCGCCTTGCCCGGGTGCGCCGCCGCCGCCCGCGGCTTCGACGACGCCGCGCTCCATCGCTCGAGGCGGAGCTCCTCGAGCACCGCGGGCGCGATCACGTCGAGATCAGATCCGACTCGTCGAGCTCGGCCTCGTCGACTTCTTCCTCGTCGTCGATCAGATCGGCCTCGTCGAGCAGCTCCATCGGGCTCGACGCATCGAGATCCTCGAGGCCCTGGGCCGCCGCCTCGGGGAGGCCCTGCTCGAGCGCCTCGAAGAACCGGCGCGAGAACGCCCGATTGACGGTGACGTCGCGGCCGGCCGCCGAGCCGTTCGCGTTCGGTCGCACGGTGGTCTGGTCGCGCGCCGCCGACGCGTGCAGCTCGAGCGCGTGCCGCGCGACCGGTGCGACGACGCTCGCTCCCCCGGCCATGGTCTCGACGGCCATCTTGCCGCCGCGCACCGCGATATGCGCCATCGCCCAGGCGACGCGCTCTGCGTGCTGCGGCGTGGCGCGCTCGCCGAGCCGGCCGAACTGGCTCGCGAGCGGCATCAGCCCGGTGGGACCGACCTGGCCGATCGCCCGCGCGACCTCGCGCCAGATCTCCGTGGGCTCGTTGAGCAGCAGATCGATCACGGCCTGCGTGCCCTCCTCGGTGCGGAGCAGCGCGAGCGCGAGTGCGCAGCCGTGGCGCAGGAAGCCCTTGCTCGAGCCGAGGCCCTCGATGAGCGGCTTCATCGCGGCCTCGCCGAACTTCACGCTCAGGCCGAGCACGCGCACGGCCTCGGCGCGGCTCATCTTCGAAACGGCCGCGACCACGGGCGCGGCCGCCTTGGCGTCTCCGCGATCGCACAGCGCGATCGCCGCGGACACGCGGAGCGTGCGGTCATCGAGCTCGACGAGCAACTCGTCGGTCGACTTCGGTTTCGGGATCCCCTTGGGCGGCGTGCCGCCGATCGCGCCGGAGATCGAGCTGACCTCCTCGCTGGTGAACGTCTGGCCGCCCTTCCCCGACTTGGTCAGCTCCACGCCGAGCGCCCGCGCTTCCTCCGACAGCGCCTTGTAGTTGTCGTCGGCCGCTTCCTCGTCGATATCGAACGCGCTGGCGTGGCGCTTCAGCTTCTCGAAGCCTTGATCGAGACGCACCACGAGATCTCGACGCGAGCGCGCGAGGCCCTCGCTGACCGCGACCTGCGCGAGCTCCGGTCCCATCCACAGTCCCCACGCGACCGCGCTCTCGAGCACGTGGCGGCGCAGCTCGCGCCACCGCGGAAGCGGGAACCCGCGCGTGCCCACCAGGTAGTCCTCGCGCGACGGCCGCGCGAACCGGCGCGCCATCGCGATCGCGCGCCGCAAGTGCTGCGCGGTCTCGAGCTGCGCGAGCTTGTCGTCGCGGAACTCGTTGGCGTCGGGGTGCTCCGCGCCGAGTAGATCGAACCCGGCACCGCTGACGAGGTCCCTGCCCGCCTCGAAGCTCGGGACGCCCTCGCCCGACGACGTGATCGCCCGCAGGTGATCGTCGGCGGCGCGCAGGATGTATCCGACGTTGTCGGCGAGCGGCGCCGTGAGGCGCACGCGGCGGATCGGCCGCCCGCGCACCACGATGTCGGTGATCAGCTCGAACTTCCGCGACAGCGCGGTCAGGACGGCGCGGTGCTGATCCACGGCGATGTCGAGCGGGATCACGGCGAGCTGCGTGGTGCTCGTCACGCGGAGCGCCGCGGGCGGTCCGATCACGAGCGTGATCACCGGATAGGCGCGCGTGCGATGCAGGAGCACGCGCACGTCGAGCATGCCTCCGAGGCCGCGCGCGAGCTGCTCGCCCGCCACGAGCGCGAGCCGCACGCCGAGGTGCGGATCCGCGAACAGGCTCGAGCTATCGCGTGCGGAGGCCTTGTCGAGCCAGCCGTCGGTGACGACGTCGAGCGGGACCTCGCGCGTATCGGTCGTCAGCGGATCGGACCCCTGCGGCACGATCGCCGAGCCGGTGGTCTCCTCGTCGAACTCGATCTGCACGCTGCCCGGCACGGCGGCGTGGCCGTTGACGTGCGCATCCGCGTTGACCTCGTCCATGTCGGTGACGCCGGTCGACGCCGATTCGAACCCGCCCTCGCTATCACCGCGCCGTACCGGGGGCAGCGGCTCGACGCTGGCGAGCGCCACGTTCTGCAGGCTGGTCTCGATCTCGTCGAGCTCGGAGAGCGCGATCGGCTTGGTCAGCACCTCATCGGGACTGCTGGGCGCCGGGCCGACCACGGTGCGTTCGCCCGCCATCGGGTACGGCAGCGGCAGCGGCGTCACGTCGGACGGCTCGGCGAGCTCGGCTGGCTCGAGCGGCTGGGCGCGCTCCCGTGCGGCCTCGAACGCCGCGCTCATCGGCGACTCGGGCTCGACCGGCTGGCGGGCGGCCGCGATCACGAGGTTCCTCGCCTCGCTCTTCAGCCGCTCGACCTCGACGCGCGTGCGCTCGAGCTCCTGGCGATTGCGCTCGAGCTCGC
>JBBRED010000216.1:0-14350 GCA_038203335.1 Haliangiales bacterium
GGTCACGCGGAGCGGCTCTCCGCTCTCGAGCGCGACGGAGTTCAGCGCCGTTCCGAACACGCGGGTCGCGAGATCCTGATCGCCGATCGGCTGGCTGACGTGCGCCTGCACCAGCACCCAGCGGCAGTTCTTCGGATCCACGCCGCACGAGCGCGACTCGGGGTGATCCTTCGGATCCAGCTTCTTGCCGGGCTCGACGGTGACGAACCGGCGCTTCTCGAACACCATCGTCGCGCGGAGGCGCGCCTTGCCGGCCGCGACGCCGGGACGCGCAGGAAGATCTGCGACGACGTTGCCGATCCAGTACGCGATCGTGGACGTGCCCGGAGTGCGACCGACGGTCCCGATCCGGCGCTCCTCGGCGGTCATCCGGCCGGGCGTGAGGTGCGCGTGCGCCGTATCCGGACCGTGCCACTCCGCGTTGATGTCGGGCCCGAGCAGCATTGCCTCGGGACCGTTCGCGACGACGGTCGGATCGCGCGCGATCTGGTCGAACAGCACCGGCGCGGCGACGCGCGACAGCTCGTCGCGCAGATCGCCGCTGATCACGGCCGCCGGGATCGTGGTGCCGAACAGCTGACCGTCGTGGTGCGGCGCCGGCGCGTGTCCGAACGACATGTGCTCGTACACCGGCACCCAGCGATCGCCGTCGCGCGCGTACAGCATCGTGATGCGCAGCGGGATCACGGTGGTGCGACCGCAGAACGAGATCCGCCACGACAGCTCGTCGGCCACCCATGCGGCGGAGAGATCCTGTGCGAGGTGGGTCTCGAGCCGCTTGGAGTGGACCTCGGTCGGCGTCTCGCGATCCACGCGCAGCGGCCACCGGCTCGGCGCACGCTCGAGCTCGCCGGCGATCAGTACGTCGCCGGGACCGACGCCGATCCGCGCGCCGCCGATCTGCGGCGGGATCATGCCGGTCTCGATCTCGGGCGGTTCGTCGCGCTCGTACGCGGTGAGCACGTCGTCCTGGAGCTCGGCGATCATCGAGGCGATCACGTTGCCGTCGCTACCGGAGACCGGATCCGCGAGCGGCGTGGTGTTCTGCGCGGGCTTGCCCGGGCACGCTCCAAGCACGACCGCGAGCGCGATGGTGGCGAGGCGATTCACTGAAGCTCCGCGAGGTCGCTCGGGGTATCGATATCGCGGACCACGGCGCGATCGTCGACCGCGACGCGGACCACCGAGGCCGTGGCGATCACGTCGCGCGCGCCGTTCGGGAGACCTCCGCACGCGGCGAGCTTCGCCCATAACGCCCGCGCGATCAGCGGCGGGTGGCCACCGCGGCTGTCGTATCGCGGCTGCGCGACCTCGCTCGTCCCGAGGCTCGCGGCGAGCGCCTCGAGCGTCCGCAGCTCGACGTTCGGATGATCCACCGGCCACAGCCACGCGGCGTCGAGGTCGTAGTGACTGATCGCCGCGAAGCCGAGCGCGATCGAGCTCGCCATGCCGCGCTCGGGCGATGGATTGACCACCACACCGAGCTCCAGCGCGCGCGCCGCATCACCGACCTGCTGGCCATGCGGTCGCCCGACCACGGTCACCAGCTTCGACGTGCCCGCGAGCTGCGCGATGCGCGCGATCCGCGCGAGGTACGTCTCCTCGCCGGTGCGCAGCAATGCCTTGGCCACGCCCCCGAGCCGGGAGCCCGCCCCCGCCGCGAGGATCACCGCGCCGAGCCTCATGGCTCCTCCGGCGAGCGGCGACGTGGGGACCAGTCCCCGACCCTGCCCGCGCTCCGCCGGCGTGCGACCAGCTCCGCGGCGATCGCGACCGCGATCTCCTCGGGCGTCTCGGCGCCGAGATCGAGCCCGATCGGAGCGCGCAGTCGCGCCCACCGCGTCGCGCCTTCCTCCCCGTCGAGCAGCCCGCGCGCATCGAGCCGCTTCTTGAACCGACCGACCTTGCCGCGGCTGCCGATCATGCCGAGGTACCCGATCGTCTCGCGCGTGATCAGCGTCTCCAGCAGCTTCTGATCGATCGCGTGATCGCGCGTGATGATGAGCACGTGGTCCTCGGGACCGAAGCCTCCGACCAGCCGCTCGACCTCCGCCGGGTCGAACGTCTCGTGGACCACGCTCGCCCACGCGGGACGATCGCCGGTGGCGCCGGTCTCGCCGTCGTCGGCGACGATCACGGTGAACCCGAGGTTCGCGAACAGCGGCCCGAGGTGCCGCGCGACGTGGCCGAGGCCGAACACGATCGCGCGCTCGGTGGCGCCGACGCGCTCGACCATGATGCCGTCGATGATCGCCGGCTGGTGCGGCGCGGGATCCCCTGCGCGCGGCGGCCGCACCGCGAGCGGCTCGCCATCAACCGGCGTCAGCAGCACCTGCGGCCTCAGCGATGCGAGCTGCGCGAGCGTGGCGCGCGACGACGCCGCGGGCGTCAGCACGACCTCCATCGATCCTCCGCAGCACATCGCGAGATCGCGGACCAGGTGCTGTCGCACCACGCGCGGTGCCGCACCGCCGGCGACCTCGCGGGCCGCCTCGACGACGAGCTGCTCGATCCGCCCGCCGCCGACGGTCCCCCACTGCTCACCATCGCTCGCCACGGCCATGCGCGCACCGAGGTGCCGGGGCGTGGACCCGTGCGCGCCGATCACGCTCGCGATCGCGACCCCGCGGCCCGCGTCGAGCGCACGCAGCGCCTGGGCGAACACGTCCGTGCGCGGGGACATCGGCGGAAACCTACCACGCGCGCCGCCCGATGACGGTTCTCGCCCGGGACGAGCCGAAGGCGACCTGACTAGCGCGCGCTGCGCAGCGACATGATGTGCGAGATGACTTCGCGCAGACCGGCGCCCTCGGGCCGCTCGGTCAGAAACGCGGGCTTGAACGCGAGCTCGTCCCACCACGCCTTGATGTTGGAGACACCGACCGAGGTCGGGAATCCGCCGAACATCGGCGCGTCGTTGAGGGCATCACCGACGAACACGTACTGCGAGAGATCGTTGCCGTCCCCGCCGAGGACCTGACGGACCACGGTCATGCACGCCGACAGCTTGTCGAAGTGCGGAGGACCGAAGTTGATGTGGACACTCGAGCGCGCGGCGAGAAACCCGGCCTTCGACAGCATGCGCACGCACGCATCCGCGTCGTCCTTGGACAGCGAGCACTCCTCGTTCCAGTCGATCGCGAGATCGACTTCGCGGTACTTGGAGTCAGCCGATAGCCGTGCGCCCGGGACCTTGCTCAGCACGTCCACGGCGGCGTCGTTCATCCGGCGCCTCCACTCGGGGAGGCTGGCCGGCGGGACGCCGTAGATCTTGTTGAGCTTGCGCCCTTCGCGCACGAACGTGACGCCGCCGTTCTCGGTGACGACGGCGAGCACCGGCGTCATCTTCATGAACGCGTAGCCGAAGCCCGCGGGCCGACCGGTGACCATCACCACCGGAACCCCTGCCTCGCCCAGCCGCTCGAGCGCCTCGTACGTCGAAGCCTCGATCCGGTCGCCCGACGTCATCGTTCCATCGATGTCCGAGAACAACGCGCGCACCGGTCCGCGCAACTCCGAGAGGGGCCGAGTCATTGGGGCCGGTTCATACCCCCAATTTCAGCCTTACGCGATGAGACGCAGGCCGAGATCCTCGGTCACCGCAGGGACCGAGACGCGCATCGAGCGATCGCGCTGGCGACCCAGCCAGTCCTCGAGATCGGGGTGGTTCAGGCGAACGATGCCGCCAACCTTGAAGACCGGAAGTGGATCGCCCGCGCGACGGGCCATGTAGCGGCACCAGCGCTCCGAGCGACCAAGTGCCGTGGCGATGCCCTTCCAGGTTTCGACGAAATTCGACATGTGCATATCCTCCGTGTGCTCGATGCTTTGTGCAGTGGCTGTGCCGAGGTCGGACCAGTCAGCGAACACGAGCGTTTTCAGGTGGATAGCGAGCGATCCCGGGCTCGGTGATTGACGGAGGTCAACCACCAACCACGGTTATTGACGCAAAACCTGACACACTTGTCGCAAGCTTGCCGCACCGGGTCAGCCACCTGCCGCCGTCATGGGCGTCGCGCACCAGTCGCACTGGCAGAAGCCATCAGCGGCCAGTATCCTGTCGAGACATGCGTGGATTTGTGCGGCTTTGCGCCGCGGGGTTGTGCGCGACACTCGCGGCCGTCTCGGGTGCCGCGCCCGCGGATGCCGGACCGATCGAGACGTACCCGCTCTCGAAGGTGCAGCGGGGTCAGACCGGATACGGCATGACCACCTTCAAGGGCACGACGCCGGAGCGCTTCAGCTTCGAGGTCGTCAGCGTGGTGAAGAACTTCCTGCCGAAGCAGGACATCGTGCTCGTGAAGTCCGATGACCCGAAGGTCCAGGTGTCTGGCTTCTGGCAGGGCATGTCGGGCAGCCCGCTCTATCTGGATGACAAGCTGCTGTGCGCGTTCTCGTACGGCTTTCGGTTCAACAAGGTGGCGCTCGGTGGCTGCACGCCGATCGAGTACATGAAGAAGGACGGCGACGCGTATCGCCGCAACGCACCCGTGCAGGCCGCCAGCAAGGGCGGACCGAAGATGATCGTGCCCGCGACGTCTTCGACGATGTCGGACTGGAAGCGGCTGACGCCGAACCTCGATGTCGCCGAGGCGATGGACGCGCTGGGACCCAAGCACAAGAGCTGGCTGCTCTCGGCGCCGCTGCCGCAGCCGATCGCGAAGCCGGAGATGATCGATGGCGGCGTGATGCAGGCGAGCGTCCCGCTCTCGATCTCGGGATTCTCGGCGCCCGCGTTCTCGCAGCTCGAGCGGATGTTCGGCGACTCGAACCTGGTGCCCGTGCGCTCGGGCGGCTCGAGCTCGGGTGGCGCGGGCTCCGCCGAGGGCGGCCCCACGAAGTTCGTGATGGGCGGCTCGATCGCCGTCGAGCTGATCCGCGGTGATATGTCGGCCGCGGCGGTCGGCACCGTGTCGTACGTCGATGGCGAGAAGGTGCTCGCGTTCGGCCACCCGATGTTCCAGACCGGCGAGACCTACGCGCCGGTGTCCACGGTCTACGTGCACACGGTCATCCCATCGGCGCAGAGTGCGTTCGTGATGGGCAGCCCCGTCAACGAGATCGGCTCGCTCGTGCAGGATCGCCAGTCGGCGATCATGGCGGACACCGGCCTGCGCACACCGACCATCCCCGTCGACATCTCGATCACCAGCGTCGCCGGCAAGCACACCGAGACCGGCAAGTTCCACGTCGAGCTTCTCGCGAACAAGTTCCTCACGCCGTCGCTGACCGGCGCGGCGCTGATGAACGCGGTGAACTACTACCTGCCCGACCGCGACGATGTCACGGCGCGCGTCGAGTCCACCGTGCGCGTGAAGGGTGTGGAGCCGATCGTGTTCGTCGACTACATGCACGCGAACGACGGCGCCGGCTCCGTGATGGGCGCGGTGCGCGGCCTGCGCGTGCTCGTGCCGCTGATGCTGAACCCGTTCGCACCGGTGCAGATCGAGCGCGTCGACATGAAGGTCGACCTGACGTTCGAGGCGAACTTCGGCGAGATCAAGGAGATCAAGGTCCCGACCGGCGAGCTGATCGCCGGCCAGCGCAACACGCTGAAGGTCCTGATGAGCACGTGGGACGGCAAGGACATCCTCGAGGACGTTCCCGTCGATGTCCCCGCGAACCTCGCCGGCGGCATCGTCACGCTCGAGGTCACCTCGGGCGATTCCGCGAAGCTCGATGCCGCACCGCCGGTGGATCTGCCGTCGCTGCTCGCCGCGTTCAGAAAGCTGCTGCCCGGTAACGTGTGGGCGGTCTCGCTGTATCCGGCCGACGAAGGCGTGGCGCTCGACGGCAAGCTCGTGCGGGACCTCCCCGCGAGCGCACTGGACAAGCTCCACCCGCAGGCGCACACGCAACGCGCGCAGGCCTACAAGCCGATCGCACGCACCACGGCGGCGTCGAAGCGCGTCGTCGAAGGCTCGGCCACGGTGCTCGTGCGCGTCCGCGCTCGCTGATCAGCTCTCGTCTTTCACTCTGGGGGACTCGTGAATTCTGCTGCTCGCAAGACTCTTGTTGCCGGCCTCGCACTCGGTGGGCTCGCCATGCTCGTCTCACCGGCGTCCGCGGTCGTGACCGCGACGTGGACGGTGGAGACCTATCAGCAGTTCGATGCAGGTGACGCCACGAACGCGTTCATCACGTCGACGGGCGAGGTTCGCCCGGGCTGGGATACCAAGCGCACCGCGCTCGAAGGCGACGCCGTGTGGTCGTCGCTCAAGCTCGCCGATGGCAGCGTTCTGCTCGGCTCCGATGCCGGCGGCGCGATCTTCCGCGTGCAGGGCGACACCTCGAAGAAGCTGGTCTCGATCCCCGGGGCGATCGCCGTGGTCTCGCTGACCCAGACCACCGACGGCACCGTGTGGGCCGGCGCGATGCCCGGCAACAAGCTCTACAAGATCGACGTCAACGGCGGCAAGGCGACCGCCGGACCCACGCTTGGCAAGGACGCGAAGGAGGTCGAGACCATCTGGGCGCTGACCTCCGCCGGCAATACCGTCTACGCAGGCACCGGTCCTTCCGGCAAGCTCTACGCCATCACCGGCGGTAGCGCGAAGGAAGTGTTCGATACCGACGACAAGCGGATCACCGCGCTGACCACGACGTCGGACGGCAAGATCTGGCTCGGCACCTCGGAGCGCGCGATCGTGTTCCGCTTCGATCCGAAGGACGGCAAGGGCCGCGCGATGGCCGACTTCGCCGGCAACGAGGTGAGCTCGCTCGCGCCGTATCGCGATGGCGTGGTCGCCGCGGCGAATGATCTCGCGGAGACGCCACCCGCGCAGGGCAAGACGCCAGCGCAGGTCGAGGCCGCGGAGAAGCCGACGGCCGGCAAGGGTCAGGTGCCCAAGCTCCCCGACGCGGGCACCAAGCCTGGCGCCGACAAGGATCCGCCGCCGGTCGCCGACCTCGGCCGCAAGGGCGCGAAGAAGGGCAAGGGCGCGCTGTTCCGGATCGGCGGCGACGGTCGCCTCGAACAGCTCCACGCGCTGACCGCGACGTACTTCACCTCGGTCGCGGTCTCGGCCGACGGCTCGGTGTTCGCGGGCGCCGCCGACAAGGGCCGCGTCTACATGGTCGACCCCGATGGCGCGGTCGCGACCGCGTTCGATGTCGACGAGCGCTCGGTCTCGCAGGTGTGGGCCGAGAAGGCCGGCATCTCGTTCGCGACGGACGACACCGCCGCCGCGTACCGCACCACCGGCCGCGCCGGTCAGGCCAAGTACATGAGCGATGTGCTCGATGCGAAGGCCGTGTCGCGGTTCGGCAAGCTGACGTGGAATACGAGCGGTCGCACGAAGGTCGAGACCCGCAGTGGCAACACCGCGAAGCCCGGCGTGGGCTGGAGCGAGTGGCAGTCGACCACGCAGACCGGCAAGCTCGGCGGTGGCGCGGAGGGCGGAAAGATCGCCAGCCTGCCCGGTCGCTACCTGCAGTTCCGCGTCGCCCTCGAGGACGACGCCGCGCGTGTTCGCAAGGTCAGCGCGTACTACGTGCCGCAGAACCTCGCGACCACGATCCAGGAAGTGACCGTCGAGCCCGCGACCGCCGAGAAGCTGCCCACCCTCAAGGACTCCGCCGCGAAGCCGCGGTCGCCGGTGCTCAAGCTGAAGTGGAAGATCGAGAACCCCGACACCGACGACACCGTCTACACGATCGAGGCGCGCAAGGACACCGAGGCCAACTGGCGGCCGGTATCGACTGGCAAGGCGCCGCTCACCGCCATCACGTGGGACTGGAACACGGAGACCTATCCCGACGGCTGGTACCGCGTGCGCGTCACCGCCTCGGACTCCGCGGCGAACTCTCCCGACCGCGCGCTGACCTCGATGGGGCAGACCACGATGTTCTCGATCGACAACACGCGCCCGAACATCGACGCGCTGACCGTCACGTATCCGAAGGCGCAGGCGCGCGCTGCCGATGGCCTGAATACGATCGCCGAGATGGCGTTCTCCGTGGACGACGACACGTGGCAGCTGGGCACCACCGCCGATGGTCTGTTCGATGACCTCAGCGAGGATCTTCGCATCGACCTGCCCGCTGGCCTGCCGCGCGGCACGCACACGCTCGCCGTGCGCGTCGCCGATGCGGCCGGCAATGTGGGCTCGACCTCGACGACGTTCGTGGTCAAGTAGCCATATGGACATGGACCCGAATGCGTTGATCGCGTCGCTGATCGTCAGCGCGATCGGGTTCGTGGTGTTCACGTACGGCAAGCGTTCGCAGCGCGTGCCGCAGATCGTGGTCGGCATCGTGCTGTGCGCGTTCCCGTACGTCGTCGGCGATCCGCTGTGGATCTCCGTGATCGCGGGCGTGCTGCTCGCCGGGCTGTGGCTCGCCGTGCGCTTCGGGCTCTAGCGCGCCGCGAGACCGCTCGTGCCGGCGACGAGCCCCGACAGCGGCGGCTGCGCGGTGAGCGAGCCATCCGACGCGATCGAGTAGATGTTGACCGTGTGACTACCGCTGGCGAGCGAGTACAGGTAGCCGCGCTCGGGCGAGACGGCGAGATCGATCGGCCCCATGCCGCTGGTCGCCGTGATGCCCGATGCCTCGTGCAGGGCGAGCTGGCCCGTCGTCGAGACGGTGATGCCGGTGATCGTCGCGGTCGCGGTGTTCGCGATGTACGCGAAGCCGCCGGCGGAGACGATCCAGCACGCCGCGCCCTGGAGCGTGGGGAGCGCCGAGGTGATCGGCGTGAGCACGCCGGTGTTCGAGATCGAGTACGAGCTCACCGACGAGCCGGTGGGCATCGCGTTACCGACCTCGGCGACCAGCATGTAGCCCTCGGGTGAGAACGTGATCGCGAACGGCTGGTTGCCGGCCGAGGGCTGGAAGTTGCCGGGCTGCGCGACGCCGTTGGTCACGGCGTACGTCTCGAGCTTTCCGATCTGCGCGGCGGTGGTGCCGAATCGCTCCGCTACGACGAGGAACTTGCCGTCGGGCGTGAACACGAGGTCCGTCGGGTGGACGTCGTTGGTGCCGCTCAGCGGGCGGGTCGATCCGGCGATGGCGACGAGCGCGTTGCCCGTGATCTTGAAGCCGGTGATGTTGCCGTTGACCGCGGGCGCCGCGGCGAGGTTGCCGTAGTTGAGGACGTAGACCTCGTCGCCGTGGACCGCGATGCTGATCGGCTTCGTGCCGCCCGATGCGATCGACGACATGGCGGTGAGAACTCCGTCCTTGTCGATCGCGAGCATCGAGATCGTGTTGTCACCCGCGTTGACCGCGAAGAACCGCTGCGACGCCTTGTCCCAGACGAGCGCGCCCTGGCTGCCGAGTCCACCGGCCGTCCCGGCGTGCCCCGTCGCGTACTCGTTGTCGCGGGTCAGGTTGCCGTTCTCGCCGCGCAACATCACCGCGACATGGTTGCCCGCAGCCTGATTGGCGAGCGTGTACACGGCGGGAGGTGCCTTCTCCGTGACGTCCATTCCGGCACCACCGTTGGTGCCGTTGGTGCCGTTCGTGCCATCGGTACCATCCGTGCCGTTGGTTCCATTGGAGCCGTTGGAGCCGTCCATGCCGTCGCTGGCACAGGCGCCGAGGAGAACAATCGCGATCGAAGTGAGTTTGAGCATGGCCGCTCTACGACCCTCGATCGGACCGGTTACCGAGTTTCTCGCGACCACCGCCTGACCCGCCATGGCACGGTGCGGCGCGTAGCTCTCGCCGTGCGCTCGTGCGCGGTCATGCCCGCGCCGCCCGGAGCTCGGCCTCGAGTGCGGCGATCTTCGCGTCGCGCTCGGCGAGCACGCGAGCCACGTCCGCGGCTTCGAAGCGCTGGGGGATGTGCTGGTGGCAGTTCTGGTCCCACGCCGTCACGTGGATCACGATCACCTGCTCGGGCTTCGCGGCGTACCCGGCCGGCATCAACCGCGCGAGCAGCTCCGGATCGTTCTCGACCACGCGCGCCTCGCCCCAGATCTTCACGCGCTCGGCATTCGCGTAGTCGATCAAGAACAGCTGGACCTTCGGGTTCTCGGTCAGGTTGCCCTGCGTGATGTATTGCCGGTTGCCGCTGAAGTCCGCGAACGCGAGCGTGTGCGAGTCCAACACGTGCAAGAACCCCGGCGGGCCGCCGCGGTGCTGGATGTACGGCTGGCCATCCGCGCTCGCGGTCGCGAGGAACCAGCTCGTCTGCGCGGCGATGAACGCGGCGAGGCCATCGTCGATGTCGGTGCGCCATCCGCCGCGCTGCTCCATGCGCGCATAGCCGGTCCGCGAGCCCTTGCGGGCCTGGATCGCCTTGACCGCCGCTGTGAACGCGACGTCGCTGGTGGGGTTCGCCATGACGTCATGGTGGGGCCAGATGGAGGCTGCAACAATCCTTGCACTTCGCAAGTCACTATTTCACTATCTGGAATACTGACATGGACCGCTTCGTCGCCATGACCGCGTTCGTGACCGTCGCCGAGCTGCGTGGCTTCGCGGCGGCCGCGCGCACCCTCCGGCTGTCGCCGCCGGCGGTGACGAGGCTCGTGGCCGGGCTCGAGGACACGCTGTCGATCCAGCTCCTTCAGCGGACCACGCGGTCCGTGACGCTGACCGATGCCGGCGCGCGGTACCTCGAGCACGCGCGGCGGATCCTCGCCGACGTGGCACAGGCCGAGGACGCGGCGCGCGCGGCCCGCACCGAGCCGAGCGGCCGGTTCGTGGTCACCGCGCCCGCCGTGTTTGGGCGCCGGGAGGTGGCGCCGCTGGTCAGCGCGTTCCTCCGGACCTACCCTGCCGTCACCGGCGAGCTGATCCTCGCGGACCGCGTGGTCAACCTCGTCGAGGAAGGCGTGGACGTCGCGGTGCGCATCGGCGCCCTCGAGGACTCCTCGCTGCGCGCGCGGGCCGTGGGCGCCACGCGGCGCGTGCTGGTGGCGAGCCCGGCGTACCTGGCGCGAATGAAGCGGCCCCGGTCCCCCGAGGACCTCGCGCGTCATGCGCTGATCCAGCTGACGCCGCTCGCGCCCGCCGCGGAGTGGCGGTTCGTGCACGCCGGCGTCGAGCGGCGCGTGCCGATCCGTCCGAGCTTTCTGACCAACAGCGTCGACGCCGCGATCGATCACGCCGTGCGCGATGGCGGTATCGCCTCGGTCCTCTCGTACCAGGTCGTCGCGCATCTGCGCGCCCGTCGCCTCGAGCTGCTGCTGCCGCGGTTCGAGCCGCCGCCGCTGCCGATCCAGCTCGTGTACGCTGGCGCGCGCCTGCACTCCGCGGCGACCCGCGCGTTCCTCGATCTCGCCGCGACCCAGAGCTGGTCGTTCGTCGATCTCTAGCCCACGAGCTCGGCGATCCCGACCTGCAGCTCGAGCAACCCGACGCTCTGCGTGACCGCGGTCTCCACGTAGCGCGCGCTCTTCCAGCCGAGCTCGCCGCGCAGCGCCTCCGCCGGGGCGATGTTCGGCAGGTCGTGCTTGTTGAGCGCGATCAGCATGCGCACCCCATCCGGCTCGCGCCCGAGGTGCACGAGCAGCTCGCGCAGTCGCGCCAGCGCGACGATGTTCGCGGCGCGCCGCTCCTCCTGCGCATCCGCGATGAACACGATCGCGCACGCCCCTCGCAGAAACGCGAGCTCCGCGACCATCCGCGGCTCCGTCACGATCGGCGCGAACGCATCCACCGGCCGGTCCGTGACCCACTGCGGTCGCAGCACCAGCGCGCGATTCGCGATCGTGCAGCGCCAGCCGCCCGCGCGGTCCAGCGGCATCACCCGAACGTCGAACCCGGGCTCGACGATCTCGCCGAGCCGCTGTGCGGTCGTGGTGCGCCCCGCGAGCACGGCCCCCGTGACGAACACCGCCGACGCGCTCTCTTCCTCGGTCCACATCAGGTCACCAGCGCCGCTTCGAGATCCACGGCGATCGGATACTCGCGGATCGCCTCCGCCTCGCCGAGCGCGGTCCACCGCGTGTGCAGCGTCCCCGTGATCCGCACCTTGCCCTGCCCCAGCTCCACGATCTCGAGCTCGGACCTCACCGGCACGATCGCGCCGCGCTTGCCCTCCACCGTCACCACGCCCGGCCGATCCAGATACGCCACCTCGAGCGGGCTCGGCCCCGGCAGCGCCGGCCGCGCCCCCGTTCCCGTCAGCACCAGCTCCGGCACCGCGCCGTCGAGCGCGACCTCCAGGTCCCAGCCTGGCCGCGCCGAGTACAGGTGATACAGGTCGAGCGTCGCGCTCGTCACCCGCACGACCTGCTCGCCGAACCGGATCTCACCCACGCGTGAACTCTAGCGCGAGTCCGGCCCCATCCGCCCGTCGGACACGTCCGGCCGCCCCTCGGACTCGGGCGTCCGTCGATCACATCGATCCGCGCCGTTACCGGTGGCACGCGGCTCGCTACCGCGTCGGCTCCGGTGATTCACAATGCTATCCTCGATCCCATGTTCGACCTCCCCGCGCTCGCGCCGGCAGGCATCCGTCGCCTCTCCCGGCTCGAGTACGACCGCATGGTCGGCCTCGGGATGTTCGAGGACGAACGCCTCGAGCTGCTGTACGGGGTGCTGTGCGCGATGAGCCCGCAAGGCGCTGCGCACGCGGGCATCACGGCGTGGCTCCAGCAGCGCCTGGTTCGAGCTCTCGACGATTCGTACGATGTCCGCGCACATAGTCCGTTCGCATCGAGTGAGGACTCGGAGCCCGAGCCAGACATCTCTGTCGCGCACGCCCGCCGCAGCGAGCACGAGCACCCTTCGGCTGCGCTCCTCCTCATCGAGGTCTCGGAGTCATCGCTGCGCCGCGACCGCGAGATCAAGGCGCGCCTCTACGCGGAGACCGGCGTGCCCGAGTACTGGGTCGTCGACCTGACCACCGCCGAGCTCGTCGTCGAGGTCTACACCGAGCCGTCCGCGCGCGGCTATCGCCGCATCGAGACCTACGGCGCGGACCGCACGCTGCGCCCGAGCCGCCTCCCCGGCGTCGCGATCGCGATCGCCGACATCCCCCGCTGATCAGCTGATCGCCTGCTTCACGAGCGCAGCGATCCGCATCTCTTCGGCGCCCGTCAGCTTCTTCAGCGCGAACGCGGTCGGCCACATGACGCCGTCATCGAGCTGGGCCTTGTCGCTGAAGCCGAGCGTCGAGTAGCGAGTCTTGAACTTCGCCGCGCTCTGGAAGAAGCAGACGACCTCGTCGTTCTTCGCGTACGCGGGCATGCCGTACCAGGTCCTCGGGACCAGATCCGGCGCCGTCTTCTTGATCAGGGCGTGCAGTCGCTCGCCGATGGCGCGGTCGGCGTCGGCCATCTCGGCGAGCTTCGCGAGCAGATCGCGTTCGCCGTCGGCCTTGCTGGCGTTGGCCTCGAGCTCCTTCGCGCGCTCCTTCATCGCCGCGCGCTCGTCGCTCGTGAATCCCTTCGCCGGCTTCTTCGTCACCGCGCTCAGGGCCCGCCGAGCGACGGCGCGACGAGCTGGATGATGGCGTTCAGCTGCGCATCGTCCATCGCGACGGCGATCACGACGTCCGATGCCTCGGTGGTGACGTCGAGCTTCGTCACGAAGCCGCGCGCCATGCCCATCTGACTGTTCGCCATGCCTGCGAGCTGGGTCGCGGCGGCGGGCGTATCGAGGCGCACGTGCATGTTCATTGTCATGCCGCCGGCCAGGCGCACCGAGCCGAACACCGCCTTCGGCTTGCTGCCGATGCCGGCCGCGAGCTGATCGAAGATCGACGAGTTGGCGTTCATCATGCCCCACAGCGAGGCCTCGACATCGGTCTTGCCGAGCAGCTCGGTGAACGCGGGCGACGAGCGCAGCGGCGCGCCGGACGCGAGCACGGTCTTGACCAGCGCCTTGTTCGCCGTGGGACCGAGCGCCACCACCGCGGTCGAGGCATCGACGAACGCGAACGCGGCCTGCGGGCCACCGGTCTTCGCGGCGTCGAACGTCACGAAGTCGCCCTCGATCAGTGCGGAGCCGTTGCTCGCCTTCGCGAGGCAGCTCATGAGCTGCGGGCGATCGAGCCCGGTGATCACGATGACGCCCTCGGGCTTCTCGGCCTTGAGGTTCTTGAGGCCGAGCCGCATGCGATGGACGGTGGCCATCGGATCGAAGCCGCACATCTGCTGGAACGCCGTGAGGTTTGCGCCCGCGGTAGCGGTGATGCGCGAAGCCAGTGGCGCCCACAGCACCGAGCTCCGCAGCGCATCGACGTCGAGGCTCATCACGAGCTCCGCATCGACCGGCAAGAAGCCGAGCGGATCGGCGACCGTCGCGGTGTAGTCAGCCGCCTTCGGAGGAGCGGTGTTACCTGGCGGCGTGGTCTGGCCGCTGGGGGTGGACGAGCAGGCTCCGACAAGCAGAGAGCCGACGAGCAACGCGCGCTGGATCATGGCCTAAGGGGTAGCACGTCAGCCGCGCC
>JBBRED010000217.1:0-14330 GCA_038203335.1 Haliangiales bacterium
CAAGGCATTCACCTTTACGAGGCCATCCCGTACATGGATGACGGGAAGCTCGCGCCGCTCATGAAAGCGTTCGACCACATCGTTCGGCAGCACGAGATTTTTCGCGCTGTGTTCGGCGTGATTTGAGGGGATGTCTCAGGTGTCCCCGATCTCGCGATCACGCGCGATAACGTGCCAGTCGATCTCGCCGAATGGAACCGGGCAATACCGATCGATGGTGGAAGCCACGTGATCGCCGGTAAGGCTCCCGGCCACGAGACGTGGTCGACGACCGTCGTGGTGGCACCGCAGACGGATCGTAGGTCCGTCGAGGTTCCGAGGTTCAAAGCACTACCCGAGTTGGTCAACAAGCCCACCGCGGTCGCGGCGGCGCCCCCATTCGAAGTGCGTCCCCCGGCACCGCGACCAACGAGTCCGTTCACACGCCAGCGGGTCATCGCACTCGGAATCGTGGGTCTTGGCGTCGGTGCCGGAGGCATCGCGGTGTACTTCGGTCTCGACGCGCAAAGCCTGCGCGACGACGCCGTCATGACCTGCCCGCCTGCAGCCTGCACGGTGGATGAAGCGGCGAGAGCTCAGTCGATCAACGACAAGGCGCGGCGACATGGGCTGTACGCCAACGTCGCCTTCGGCGTTGCAGCTGCGGCGGTCATCGCAGGTGGAGTGTTGTGGTTCACCGGGGCGCCGGAGTCGCAGTTCGCCGTCGCTCCGACGGTTGGAGATGTCACCGGCGCGGCAGTTGTGGGGACGTTCTGATGCGCCATCTCTTCGCGATCTTGATCGTCGTCTCCGGCTGTTCGATCCCAGACGAACGATTCCGTCCGTCCATTGATGACGCGGGTCGCGATACGGGCGCGACCGACACGGTGAGCGATGGACCGGCATGCACCGAGAACGAGCAGCGCTGCAGTGGCAACAGCGTCACGAAGTGTCAGGGCGGCGCGTTCACCCCCATCCAGACCTGCGACAACTTGTGCACGAACGGCGGCTGCGCAACGCCGCCGAGCTGCGGTGGTGGCGTTGCGATCTGCGGCAACGGCAGCGAGACGTGCTGTGCGTCGCTTCCGGTGCCGGGGGGCATGTTCTCGCGCAGCTACGATGGCGTGAGCACGACCTTCACCGACGATCGCTACAAAGCGACGTTGACCGCCTTCACACTCGATAAGTACGAGGTCTCGGTCGCGCGGTTTCAGAAGTTCATCGACGCGTATCCCGCGAGCAAGCCGGCAGTCGGCACCGGCAAGAATCCGCGCGACGCTGTCGACATCGGCTGGAAGTCGGAGTGGACACCACTCCTGCCCGCAGCAAAGACCGATCTGCAGTCCTCGCTGCTTTGCGATGGCCTTACCTCGCAAGCCGCTAGCGCACCAGTGCGGTGCGTGACCTGGTACGTCGCGCAAGCATTCTGCATCTGGGATCAGGGGCGGTTGCCGACTGAGGCCGAGTGGAACTTCTCAGCGAGCGGTGGCAACCAGCAACGCGTCTATCCGTGGTCAGTCCCGGCGACGAGCACTGCGATCGGCGCGACAAACGCTGTGTACGGTGGCGTTTCGGGTCCGAGCGCCCCTGGCAGCCACCCGAACGGCAACGGTTCCTACGGTCACGCGGACCTCGCGGGCAACCTCAACGAGTGGGTGTTCGACAACTTTGTAACGCCGTATCCGACCGACACGTGCGTCGATTGCGCGAACCACACCGCGGCAACCTCGCGCGGCGTTCGGGGCGGATCGTATGCGAGCGTCGCCGGCGCGATCATCACGTCGATCCGCAGCGGCTTCCCGTCGGATATGCGCGACGACACGGTCGGGTTCCGTTGCGCCCGCGATCCACAACCCTGACAGTGTTGGAGAGTATCAATGAGGATTGTTAGTGCTTCGGTCTTGGCCCTCATGCTCGTCCATCTCTCTGCGCGTGCAGATGGCACGGCGCTCGTGTTCGATCCGCCGTCGAACGTGCGCACACAGGCGAATAGCAGCTCGCAGATACTGTGCTCCATCACCGAGCGCAACAAGTCGATCAAGACGCAGCGCCAGCAGGGCGTCTGGTTCCTTACCGACGCCTGCGGCACACCCGGCTGGATCCACTCGTCGCAGATCAAGCAGTACACAACGATGCGTGTTCGCATCGCGAGCACACCGGTGCGAAGCGCGAAATCAGAAACGGCGTCCATCCTGTGCAAGTCAGCCGGTGGTGTGCGCACGTTCAAGAAAGATGGTGTCTGGTACGAGACCGACTACTGCGGCGGCCCAGGCTGGATCGCCGCGAGCGCGCTCGAATCCAGTGCTTCGCCTGTTCCGGTAACCGCGAATGTCGGATCGCGCTGGCTTGCCGCAGCACCGGCCTGCGCATCGAGCTTCCAGTGTCAGGAGGCCTCGGTGCTACCCGTGTGCGCGGACGCAGCGACTGCCGAGTGTATCGACGGCAAGTGTCACTTTCAGCGCAAACCGCAGTCCACGTGCCCGTGCTACGCAAGCGAGCTTCGCGAGTGTCCGTCCGCCGCGAACCAGTTCAACTACTGCGTGAGCACCGACGTGAACTCGGCGATTTGGCAGGTCCAAGGCTCGACCGCCGTATGCGGTCCGTCAGAGGCGACCTGCGATCCACGTCGCGCCGAATGCCCCGCCGGCACGCAGACAACGCTGTTCAATGCTTCGACCCAGAGCTGGGTCCCAAGCGGCGAGTGTGTCCCCGCGCGAACGTGCCCGCGGGACGGCGAGACGCGCGTATGCGACCCGAGCCCGAGCTGCAAGGGTTCGCAGACGTACAGCGCGAGCGGATGGTCGGGTTGCGTTGCAACGCCGGGATGCATCGAATCCCCGATTTATCTCGTCGATCCCCAAACGGGGCCACAGGTGGACGTCGCGAGCGTGACCTGTTTCGGGAGTCCAACAACGGGTCCTCCTCGCCCGATGCCGACGCCGCGATTGGTCAACATCGCGAATGGCGCCGTCCTCACGCTCGAGCACGCAGGTGGTATGTCGATGAACCTCAATTCCAGCCGCTTCAAGGACGCACGCGTTCAGATCCTGTTCGATGGTGCCGGCAAGATGACGCACGTAGTGTTCCGTTCGATGAAGGTGCGAAACGGCACCGCCAAGGTCGATCGCGACGCTGCGATGGGCGATCTGCGCGAGGTCAATGGTGGATTCCAGCTCGTCCGCGATCTCGAAGCGCCACTTATCCTGCGGGTGACGACCGACAAGATGAAGCAGCGCTTTCACAACGAGGTCAACCTCCACTGCGGTCGCACAGTGGTGTACGGCCACTACGTAGGTACGGAGCTCGAGGTCGAGAGCTACGAGGGCTACGCCGGAATGGCGTACTTCTACTAACCGGTTAGGGCCGTTGACGAGTGAAGCACTGGACACATCCGGTGTGGCGAGATCGGGCTCGCTGACGAGCGAGACCGGCGCACCACCGGATAGCGCGACGCTCGCGACGGATGCCTGCACACGGGGTGCACGCGCTCGGCGGCGCTCTGCTCGACGTGGCGACTCAGTGCGTAGAACAGGCTCCCCGCGGTGGCGACGGGCGAGAGTCCGACGGCGTGACAGAGCTGGCGATGGGAGTCGCGGCGACCGAGGGTGGCATTGCAACAGTAGGTCAGCCGGAAGCCCGCGGCCGGGATGCGGTGACGGAGCGCACGCAAGACGCAGGTCTTGCCCCACTGCACACCACCTCCGCTCCTTCCGGCGGCCTTGGTGTTGATGAACACCGTCTGCGCGCCCTTCGTCGCAACCCAGGTGTTCGTGTTGCAGCACGCCGCGTGTGTCCCGAAGTCGTCGGCGCGCAGCGACGGAAGGTTGTTGGTCAGCACGTCGACCGAGCCGATGATCGCGGGATGCGGACATGCGGGACATCCGGGGCATCCGTGCGCGTCAGCCTGCACGTTCCCTTGTCGCCGACGCGCCCCTGCGCAGACACAGCCACACTGTCTTGGCCGGCCGTCGAGCCGCGCGAAAGCGGTTCGCCGCGCCTGCGGCATCGGCCCCGCGAACGCTAGTGGCTCCACAGCGAGCCCACGAGCGGGACCTGATAGAAATCTCCGTTGAACGTCGGATCGAACGGATCACGCCGCACGAAGATCAGTCGGTTCCGCGCGACGTCCAGCGTCGGGTGATACTCCTCGTCCAGCGTGTTGACACATGGGCCGGCATCAACGCGAGCGGAGTACTTACCGCCGATCCGGACCGAGAAGAACACGTCGGAGTACGGCGCGGCTGGATCGGGATCGAGCGAGGCGAACGCGAGCACGGTCCCGAGCGGCGATGGCGAGGGGTTGTACTCCCAGATCTCCGTGTTGACCGCACCGCGGAGCGGCGTCGGGCCGGAGAAGCCGCCGCCATGGCGACGCGCGGTGTAGATATCCCAGGCGCCCGCACCGCCCGGGCGATCACTGTTGAAGTAGAGGGTGCCGTCTGCCGTCACCGAAGGGAAAAAGTCGTTGGACGCGCTGTTGACGTCGGCGAGGTACGTCGGGGTGCCCCAGCCCGTCGCCGTGCGCTGGACCTTCCACAGATCGCCATCGCCGCGCGGCAGCACGCTGCCGGGAACCGGACGGAACGAGACGTAGTACAGCGTGTTGCCGTCGAGCGAGATGAACGGATCGAACTCGACGTACCCGCTCGAGAACGCGACCTGCACCGGAGATGACCACGCGCCGCCGCTCCGGTGACTCTCGAACAGCCGCTCGCCGAGGCCCGAGATCACGCGGTGAAAGTAGGCATCGCGGCCGTCGAGCGAGAACACCAGGCGGCCTTCGTCGGCGTCGGTGGAGAACAGACCCGGCTCGACCTTGGTCGCGGTGCAGTTGGGACCACCGAGCTCGGAGACGGCGGTCTCGAGATCGATCGTCTCGGGTGACGTGAGCGCGCACGCAGGAGCCAGGAGAGCGGCTGACAGGATCACGAGGTGGGTGGGTTGCATGAGGCCGATGCTAGGGACGTGGTCCTCGATCGCAGCCTCCACGGGACGAAACGGATCGTGGCTGGGACCAATGGTGCTTTGGCGCGGACGAACGGCCGCCACGGTTCAGCGCGCGCCGGTAGAATCGGCGGATGACAGACGAGCAACGCCTCGACCGGTGGCCGGTGGTGCTCGGGATCGCCGTGGTCTGGTGCTGTCTGGTCGCGCTCGTCAGCGCGGCGAATCAGGTCGGCCTCGATGGCACCGCGTGGCGCCATGCGATCGCGAATAGCATGGTCGCGAGCGCACCGTGGGTCGTGATCACGATCGGCATCCATCAGCTGTGCCGCGTGGTGCGGCTTCGCCGCGGGCACCTGGTGCGCTCGCTCGCGATTCACGCGGGGACGGCGGTCCTCGTCGTACTGCTCCGCGCGACCTGGATCTACGGGCTCGATCCATGGATGCACTGGTACGACGCCACGCCGCCGTTCGGGCAGGTGTTCGTGCACGCGATCCAGAACAACCTGTTCCAGTACTGGCTATTCGTCGGCGTCGCCCACGCGGTGATCTATGCGCGCGAGGCGATCGAGCGGGAACGGATGGCCGCGCAGCTCCAGGCGGCGCTCGAGCGCGCGGAGCTCTCTGCGCTCGCCGCGACGCTCCACCCACACTTCCTGTTCAACACGCTCCAGGCCGTGGCCGAGATGGTGCACCGCGATGCCGACGCCGCCGATCGCATGATCGTGCAACTGTCCGCGATGCTCCGCCGGCTGCTCGATGATCGGCGACCGATCGTGCCGCTCGCCGAAGAGCTCGCGTTCGGCCGCGACTACCTCGCACTCGAACAGGTCCGCTTTGGCGATCTGCTGTCCGTGCGGTGGAACGTCGATCCGGGTGCCGAGCAGGTCCTCGTGCCTCGGCTCACGATCCAGCCGCTGATCGAGAACGCGCTCAAGCACGGCCTGTGGCCGAGCGGTCGCCCCGGCACGCTCGTGATCTCGGCGCACGTGGACCACGAGCAGCTCGTCGTCTCCGTCGTCGACGATGGAGTCGGGCTCACGCAGGCTCCGCCGGCAACACGCCTCGGCGTGGGGCTATCGACCGTGCGCGCGCGCCTCGAACGCATGTACCCGGGGCGTGGCGAGGTGATCGTGGTCCCCGGCGTCGCAGCGGGCGTCGAGGCGCGCGTCGTGATCCCGTGGGAGACCGCATGCGCGTCGTGATCGTCGATGACGAGGAGCTCGCGCGCGCACGACTCGCGCGCCTCCTCGGCGCCCATCCCGATGTCGAGGTGGTCGCGCAGCTCGGCGATGCACGGCGCGCGATGGCCGAGGTCGCCGGGTTCGCGCCCGATCTCGTACTCCTCGACGTGCGGATGCCGCGCCACGACGGGTTCGAGGTCGCGGCGGCGCTGCCTCGAGCGACGTGCTCGGTCGTGTTCGTGACAGCGTGGCACGATCACGCCGTGCGCGCGTTCGATGCGGGGGCGGTCGACTATCTCGTCAAGCCGGTCGATGGAGAACGGCTCGGTCTGGCGCTGGCACGCGTCCGCGCGAAGCTGCCCACGCCCGCCCCGCCGTCCGCCGGACCCGCGCGGCTCGCAGTCCGCGACGAAGGCCGGCTCGTGTTCGTAGCCGTCTCCGATCTCGACGCGGTCGTGGCGCGCGGCAACTACGTCGAGCTGCGCGCCCGCGGACGTGTGTACTCGCTACGCACCACCCTCTCCGCGATCCTGGCGCAGCTAGACCATTCAGCGTTCGTCCGTGTCCATCGCTCGGTGGTGCTCCGCGTGGAGAGGGTCGCTGCGATCGAACCACTGTTCCGCGGGGAGTACCTCGTGACGCTCACGGATGGCTCGACCTTCACATCGGCGCGCGGCCACCGCGCCGAGTTGCGCAAGGCGCTCGGGCTGTCGTAGCGAGGAGTTACGGTCGATGGAGGGCCACACCGTCGCCCGTGATCCAGATCGTCGTCGCAGTGCCGCTGATGTCCGCGAGGGACTTGGTCGAACCCGAGGACTCGCCGCTCCACGTGGTGCCATTCCAGTGCGCGATGCGCCCCTGCGCACCGACGAGCCACACGTCATTCGCGGCGCGGCCCCACACACCGAACATCTGGACAACGCTTGGATCGGCGATCGTCGTCCACGTAGCCCCGTCACCGTGCACGACGCGCGTCGTGGTGTTGAGGCTCACCACCGCGTAGATGTCGGTCGGCCCGGCAGCCCACAACGAGATCACCTGTCCGCCCCCGGGCACCACGGTGCTCGTCCACGTCGTGCCATCGAAGTGATCGATCGCGGCCTTGTACAGACCGCTGATCACGATCTCGCCGAAGCCCCAGACGTCGGCCGCCCCGCGGCCCCACGCACCCGCGTAGCGAACGGTGGAGGTCGGCTTGCTCCCGAGCGTCGCACCATCCCAGTGATAGCGAAGCCCGGAGTCGTAGAGCACCCAGACGTCATCGCTGGCAGCGCCCCAGATCCCCTGTGGCCACGGTGCGGCCGGTCGGAACTCCGTCCACGAACCCCCATTGAAGTGCCCCACGTAGCCCTGCTGCCCGCCGACCCAGACATCGGTCGGGGATACAGCGTGCACCGTGTAGAGCTCGTTGTGGCGGACGAACGGATCCACGAGATCCGCCCATCCGAGGTCGAAGAATTGCCAGCCGATCGAGAGCTTGCTCGTCGCGCCATAGGCGACGGTCCAGGCTTGCCCCCCGGGGGGGACCGACAGGGCCCACGCGTAGTTCGGGCTGCCATTCGCCGCGCACCATCCATCAGACGAGCAGAGCTCGCTCGGCGGGGCATCGGTCGAGACCGAATCGCGTGGCGCATCGCTCGCTCGCGGCGCATCCGCGAGCGGCACGGCCGCATCGCTCGCGGCCTCCTCCCGCGGGGAGCACGCCGTCAACACGAGAAGAATCGACCAGGTTCGTTTCATACCGGAAATACGCACCAAGCTTCGAGAAGGGGCATCTATTGGGGCGCTCGACGTCGATGTCGCGGCCATCGTGAACGGTCGTTCACGCTCGCCGCTCGCACGATGCTCGTCGCCCACCGGACGCCTGTCACGCACCGCGTTCAGTCGTCGACGATGATGCGCGTGGTGCCAGAACGTGGTGCAGTCCCGCACCATGATCACCATCAAGATTACCAACGTCGAGGACGTCGTCGAGCAGCAGAAGGGCTGGTTCGTCGCCAACGTCGTCGGCGCGCTGGTCGACCTCGAGGCGCGCGTCGAAGAGGTCGTGATCGAAAAGCTGCGCGCGGCACTCGCGGCCGAGGGCGTTCACGCCGTGATCGAACAGCGCGCGGATTGAGCCGTCGGCAACCCTGTTGTCTGAGCACGGCGTGATGGTGCGTGGATGCGTGACGACAGCCGTGCGATCAGCTCGCCGACGCCTGCTCTGGCGGCGGCGGGATCGTGATCGCCGGTGGACGGTGGGACGATGCGCTCGACCGTTGTGATCAAGCCGCGATGGCTCACACGAATTGCGTCAGCGCGCGAGCGTGTCGAACTGCAAGCCCGATCCGCGCTCGCCGCGCCCCGGTCGCTTGCGCCGCGCCATCCACAGATACGGGCGCCCGTCGACACCGCGCGCGAGTTGCCAGCCGCGTGTGACTTGCACACCGGAGCTCGGAATCTCCTCCTCGTGGAGGCGCAGCGCGCGCTCCGGCGCGAGGATGCGTCCCTTCGCCCCCGCGATCCCGCGATCGAGCTCCTCCCAGGCGAGCAGCCGTGCGCGCCGTAGCCGGATCTCCGGAAGCTCCGGGGCGACGCGCTCGGGCAACAGCGGGATCCAGTACGGAGGGACGCTGGTCTGCAGCCGGTATCGCCACGCGGCATCCGCGTCCACCGCCGCGGGCGAACCGTCGGTCTGCGCGAGCCCGACGTGCAGGCGGCGGGACAGCGGCCGCCCAGTCGCCGTCTCGATGGTCTGCTCGATCGCCCACGCGAGGTTCGCGGCCTCGTCGCGAACGAACGAGATGTGCTCGACAGGCTCGCCGTCGAGCGCTCCGTTCAGCGTCGGCGGGAGCGCGAGCCAGGGATTGGCGCCGGCCGCCACCGACGGATCTCCGGCGAGCTCGAAGAAGGCCCACGGACGCTCCGCGCCCGTCGCGTGATCGAGCACCGCTGTCGACTTGACGTGATGGACGCCACCGAACGTGTCGATGACGTCGATGCCGCGGATCCGCGCCACGCTTCCAACCGGTAGCCGCACGGGAATCACGAACCAATCGTCGGAGTAGACGGTGCCGAACTCGGCGACGAGGAGACGCGCCAGATCCGCCGGCCCCGCCTCGATCCCGCCGAAGTACACGGTGCCCTCTTCGAGCTCCCACCAGCGCGATGACGGCATGCCGGCGTAGCTGAGCGGGACCGGCAACACCTCCAGCTGCTGGCGCGTCACGCCGCCGCGCCCGAGTTCGTGCGACGCAGCCGGGTCGACGTCGAATGCATACCAGTCGAGCTGACCGCCCGGATATTCGCGCGCCGAGAGCACCAGATCGGTGTCGCCGGGAGAGGCGGCGACCGTGAACGCATATTCGAGGCGATCATCGACCCACGTGTCGCCCGATCCACCCGGCTCGACAAACCGGCCGGCGATCTCGCCGTGCCAGTGCTGGAGCACGCGCTTGAACGAGTCGCGGGAGGCAGGCGGTGCCAGCTCGACGAGACCGGCACGCGGCGCGGCGAGCAGCGCACGCCCATCGAGCGCGCGCCGCCCGAGCAGCTGGATCCGGCGGACCTCCCGCACGGGGAGCCCCGTCAGAGCGATCGCGGAGACATCGAGCGGGAATCTCCGGCGCAGCTCTTCGCGCAGCGCGCCGAGCCCTGCCCCGTCGAGACGCCGCAGGAATGCGAGGCCCGCCTCGGCGGCCAGCTGGAGCGCGCCAGGGCCCGTCGACACGACCTCCGCCTCGACGCGTGCCTCGAGGGGCCGCGCGGTGGGGAACGCTTCCGGTGACGCGCCCGCGACCGCCTCGTTGCGAAAGCTGCGCAGCTTCGCGTCCACCACATCGACACGGAGATGGATCGGCGATGCCGCGTCCTCGCCGCGCAGCTCGCCGAGCTGCCACTGCCGCGCCAGGAACCACAGCGGATCCGCGATCCGCGCCTGCAAGCCTTCCTCGAGCTCGTCGCTGCGGGTGTGTGGCTCGATGCGATCCCAGTAGGTGTCCATCACGCCTCCGGCTGGGCTCCGACGTCGAGCGACGTCGGGGGAAAGATCGCGGGCAGCTGGTGGCCGTAGCCCATCAGGATGTCCGGATCGACGGCGCGAAGCCGCGCGAGCTCCATCGTCTCGCTGATCGAATCGACGACGAGATCGAACGACCACATCTCGCCATCGGGTGGAACGACGAGCAAGACCGCTTGCGGCGCCCGCGACGACGGCGCATCGAAGTGCATCGCCACGCCGGTCACCACATCGCTCGAAGGGATACGCTCTGCCCACGCGTCGACGATGAAGCCGCAGAACGGCGCACCCGATCGCAGCGCCGCGAGGCCCCCGTGATCGATCGCGAACAGCAACACGCGGCCCTGCGTGGGATCGGCCGGAACGGCGCGGGCGACCCATTGATCGCGCTCGTCGATCGGAAGCTGCGCGACCACCGGTGCCGTCAGCGAGCGAGCGGCGAGGAGGTCGGCGAGCGCGAGAGCCTCGTCCAGCGCCGCCGTCGCAGCGCGCACCTTCGCCACGTCCCGGAGCCACCCGAGCGCGGCCTCGGGATCATCGCCGAGGAGCAGTGGTCCGCGCGCGAACGCGGCGATCGCCTCGGTGCGATCGGCGGGCGCGATCTGAGGGAGCAACGGCATGCCACGGCCGAAGATGAGTCCGAGGCGCTCGCTGGCGCGCGCGATCCTCTGCGCATCCGTCGGCGATACCAGAACGGCGGCGTCGAGCCGCGCGAGCTCGGCTGTGCGGCTACGCGCACGCTCGAGAAGGGCCCACGCTTGCGCGTGGAGAGCGATCCGTGTGGTCTCGTTCCATCCCGCATCGGCGATGGCACCGGCGATCCCGAATCCCGCGAGCATCCGCATGCGCGCGCGCACCTGATGAAGCGGTGCATCGCCGACGGGATAGAGGTCGTCGGGGCTCGGCGCCGGCAGGATCGCTGCGAGACGCTCGACCGCCTGTTGGAGGGCGGCCGCAGCGGATCGCACGCGATCGTCGGCCTCGGCGAGGTTCCAGCCGGGTGCAACGTCCGCGAACGGCAGAGCGTAATCACGTGCATCCAGCGGACGCGAGCGCGCGATCGTCGTGTGCAACGCACCCGCAAGGTCCGCTGCCTCGTCGAACGAGACCCCCGATGCGACCGACGGGTCGAACGAGAGTGCATCCTCGAACTGTCCCATCCCCTCGCGATCGAGAACACACGCGAGCACACGGCGTCGCCACGTATCGTCTCCGGCGCGAGCCACCTCGAACACGAGATCGAGCGCGGACACCTGCTGCTGCGCGACAATGTCGGCGAACGTGACTTCGAGCGGCGCGATGGCGTCGCCGGGGAATCGCACGGTGCAGCCGATGCTCGCCGGTTCGCCCAGCATCGCCGCACACCACGCCGCGAGACCGGGCGCGGCGTCCGTGCGCGCACCGCTGCCCCACGACGAGGTGCCGAGGTCGCTGCCGAGCGCGACGAGCACCCGATGCGCGATTCCGACACCCGCACGTGGTGTCGTCGCGATCCGAAGCTCGGGCGACGGCACCTCGCCGGTCGAGATCGCGTCGAGCGCTGCCGTCGCGCGATCGCGATTGCCCTGCAGGACATGGTGCACGGCATCCGCTGTCGTCACGTCCGCGATGGCATCGAAGGCGGACTCGAGATCGTCGAGCGCGGCCTTCACGATCACCAGGTCGGCTGCCGTCGGCGAGCTGGTCGGCGTCAGGGCCACACCCGAGAGGCTCACCCCGGCGGCGCGATAGAGATCGAGGAGCGGCACACCGTCCACGGGTCCGCGCGGATCACCGGCAATGCTCTGGCTCGCGAGCACCGCGCGCCGGCAATCGTCGATTCGCGCGGATGCCCCGTCGTCGTGCAGCATGCGTTCGAACCGACATCCGAGCAGCTCGCCGAGCGGCGTGCCCATGCGCATGCCGTCGAGCAGCCAGCTCGCGAGGCGTACGCGATCCGAACGCAGATTCACGGCCATCGGCGACGTCGGGGTGCTGCCGTGCGAGACCCATCCGGCGCGCAGCACCGCTGCCGTGGTCGCGTGCGCGAGGGACGGAGCGTGGATGAAGCCCTGCGACTCGCGGGTCCCCTTCCGATCCGGGCGCAGATCCTCGACCCAGCCAAAGCCGCCGATCTGGATCCCCGCGGTGTTAGCGCGCATCTGATCGATCCGTGATCGTGCGAGCGACGTGATCCACGCGTCGAGCCGATGCGTCGTCAGGCCGAGCGTCTCGCGCAGGCGCAGCTCCAGCTGGGCCGCCGGCGTTCCCTGCAGGGTCGAGAGCGCCGCATGATAGGAGCCGATCGCCGGTGTCGTCGCGTGGACCGAGGCGAGCAGCTGGTACAGCAGCGGCTCGTTGGCGTGGAACACTTCCGTCAGCGCTACCGCCTTCCCTCGCGTCTCTCCGCCGAGCGCAGCGAGATAGTCCACCGGGCGTGCTCCTGGACCGGCATCCGTGGCGACGACCAGCGGCCGCGTGAACACCCGATCCGCCGTCGCGTTTCCGTAGCCGGACCAGAACAGCTTCGGATCCGTCGTGACCTTCTCGTTGAAGATGCCCGACGACAGCGTCGGGAACAGCTCCTGATGAGGGTCCTGACGCGCGAGGTGCGCCTCCGCCATCGAGATCATCCCGTCGACGACCGTCGTGGCATCCGCACGCGCGCTGCTGTCCGACACGAGCGATGGGATGGCGTCGTGCAGCTGCTCGAGGACCGCGAGCTGCGAGGTGATGTCGCGGATCGACGTGGAGTGCGCGTTGTACCAGTCGCCGATCGGCTCGAGCGGACTGCCCGCGCGGGCGAGCTCCAGCCAGATCATGTTCCAGAACAGCAGCCGAAGATCATGCTGGTAGGTCAGCCTGCGCACGATGAACCGGCCCGGATGCGGCAAGCTCCCGAGGATCGCGACCAGATCCTCCTCGGGGTCGCTTCCGATCGCACTGCCGGCCACCGGATCGATCCGCGGGACCGACGTCACCGATGCGCGCCAGCACTCGCGCAGCGTGAGCAGCGTGTGCTCGAGTGTCGCGAACCCGGTGACCGGTGCCGCGTGCACGACGCTGCGGCGCACAGGCAGCACTCCATACGGCTGCGCGCCGATCGCGAGCGTCGCGAGGTGCGCACCGCCGCGCACGTTCGCGATGAACCAGTCATGAAGCACGGTGATCGAGCTCGCCGGCACCACACTCGTTCCGCCCATCGGTGCAAGCAGATCAGTCACGTAGCGGCCCCAGGTGACCGGCCACAAGGCGCGGTTCATCGCGGCGGCACCGGCATCGGTCTCCGCGGTCGCGTGCTGCAGGCGAGGAAGCGCAGACGCACTCGACAATCCGAGGGCCGCGCCGAGCTTCATGCCGTCCGAGCCTGCCGTAGTCGCTGCGTGCGCACCGTCGAGCTCGCGCGCGAACCAGTCATCGACGTCGTCGATCTCCTCGGTCCAGCCCGCAACCGCCTCGTCGGTGTTGTTGGTGGCCGTCCCCTGCGGGAGCAGCCCGAGGCCATCGGTATAGAGGTGTGCGGTCAGGAGCTCCTCGAGACGCTTCGCCCCCAGGGCCGGCGATTCGGCGCTGATGCCGAGCGCGAGCAGCGTCACACCGGCCCTCTCGATGTCGGCGAGCAGGGGTGCCGCGAGCTTGATCGTCACGCCCATGCCGGCCACCACCGCGCGGTCGTAGTCGATCATCCACGCGAGCGCGGAATCGACGGGGAGTGCGCCGGGCTCGGTCGACCACGGCATCGCATCAAAGGTCGGCGCGAACGCGAGGCCGGGCGTGACCGCGTGGCTCCCGAACGTCACGAACCGTTGCACGCCGCCGACCCAGCCGACGATGGCCCAGCGATCCGGCAGCGCGTTTGCAACCGTCACGAACGGCGCGTCCGATCCGGTGATCTGCGGGAACGCCGGTGCGCGGTCCGTCTTGACCACCGGCCGCATCGTCCGCGCGATGAACGCGGCGCGCCGCACCGCAACTCGCTCGACGAGCCATGCATTCGCGGCGGTGATCTCCTCGCCGGTCGTCGCGGCGAGCTTGTACGTCCAGTACGAGCGACCGAGCTCGACCTCGGCGGTCGTCAGCGTGCGCCGGTGTTCGTCGAGATGAATCTGGTCCGGATAGATGCGGACCTTCAGGTCGGACCCCGCGAACCGCGTCTCGAGGCGCACGGGAAGCAATGCGAGTGGGTGCGCGGAGCTGAGCTGCGCGAACTCCTTGGAGTGGTCGACCCCGATGACCGGAAGGGG